>CABYJS010000010.1 GCA_902519375.1 uncultured Pelagibacteraceae bacterium | reverse complement strand
AATGAATGATTTTATGTCATTAGGAGTACATAGACTATGGAAAAAAAATCTATTGAATATGATGAATCCATACCATAATCATAAATTAATTGATGTAGCATGTGGAACAGGGGACATTGCCAAACTTTTTTTAAATAAAGTAAATCAGTCATCTGAAATAACTTGTATTGATCCAAATAGAGGTATGATCGAAAAAGGCAAAGAAAAGTTAAAAGAGTTCAAAAACTTAAAATGGATCATTTCATCAGCTGAAGAACTCCCAGTAGCTGATAACTCTTTCGATTATTATACAATTAGTTTTGGTCTAAGGAATACTAAAAATTTAAATCTTGCTTTGAAAGAAGCCTATAGAGTATTGAAACCTGGTGGTCGTTATTTGTGTCTGGAGTTTTCAAAAATACAAAATTTTAGTTTAAATTTAATCTATAAAAATTATTCTAAACTTATTCCATCTGTAGGTAAATTAGTTGTTGGTAAAAAAGAACCTTATAGATATTTACTAAAAAGCATAGATGAGTTTATAAATCAAGAGGAGCTGTTAGATCTATTAAAAAAAAATGGATTCGAAAAATGTAGTTATAGAAATTTATCTGGTGGAATTGTGGCTATACATAGTGGGTGGAAGATTTAATGATAAAAAAAATAATAACTTTATTCAAGCTTGGAAGAAAAGTTGCTAAGTCAGATATATTACTTATAACCTCGAAATTTCAAAAACCACCACTATTCATCTCAATTTTATTTAAGATTTTATCATTTTCGATTACTTCAAAGAAACAAATAGATATCAATAAAGATGAAGGTGATAGACTATCAAACTCACTAGAGTCAATGGGAACCACTTTTATTAAACTTGGGCAATTTTTAGCGACAAGACCCGATATTATAGGTGAAGATCTTTCAAAAAAACTTGAAAATCTTCAAGATAAATTACCTCCATTTTCTTTGACTCAAGCAAAAAAAATAATATATGACGATTTAGGTGAGGACACTTATAATGCTATAATTAATTTAAGCGAACCCGTAGCTGCAGCTTCTATAGCCCAAGTACACAAAGCCCAGATTAATGATAACGGAACAATAAAGGATGTGGCTATTAAAATTCTTCGACCTAACATAAAAAAAATTTTTAATGAGGAAATTGATGCAATTATGCTTTTTGCATTTATAGTTGAGTCATTTATTAAAAAAACAAAAAGACTTAAATTAATTGAAGTTGTATTTTTGTTGAAAGAGATAACAAATTTAGAAATGGATTTAAGATTTGAAGCTGCTGCTGCAAATGAATATGCAGAAAATACTAAAAATGATGTTGGTTTTAAAGTTCCACAAATTTATTGGAACCTTACTAGTGAAAGTGTAATGACTCTAGACTGGGTAGATGGAGTTTCGATTAGAGAAACTGAAGAGCTCAAAAAAAGACATTTGAATACTGAAAAGATTGCTGAAGATATAATTCAAAACTTTTTAAGACATGCTGTAAGAGATGGTTTTTTTCATGCTGACATGCATCAAGGCAATATCTTTATAGATAATAATGGTCATATTGTGCCAATCGATTTTGGAATAATGGGAAGATTAGATAAAATGAGTAAAAGATTTTTAGCTGAAATATTATTTGGTTTTATCCAAAGGGATTATCGTAAAGTTGCAGAAGTACACCTAATTGCTGGATTAGTCCCAAAAAATGTCCCTATAGATGATCTTGCTCAAGCATTAAGGTCAATTGGAGAACCAATTTTTGGTCAAGCTGTAAAAGATATATCTGGTGGAAGATTATTAAAACAATTATTTGATGTTACTGAAAAATTTAATATGCAAACTCAACCTCAACTTTTAATGTTACAAAAAACAATGGTTGTAGTTGAGGGAGTAGCAAGAAAATTGAATCCAAATACTAATATTTGGACAACTTCTAAACCTGTTCTCGAAAACTGGTTAAAAGAAACAAAAGACCCTATAACCACTATAAATGAGACACTTCAAAATACATCTGAAGTGATTAAAAGATTACCAGAATTTCCCGAAATAATGGACAAAGCTAATCAAGCACTTACATATTTAGCTAGCGGACAAATCCCACAAAATTCTAATTCTTATACAGCTTTAACAACTAAAAAATTAGAAATGATAGCATTTAGAAACCAATCTATTATAGGTATATTAGCGCTTGTAATTTTTGGACTATTAGTATTTTAATTCCTTCAATGAAAAATTTATCAGGTAAAAAAATTTTATTTATCATTTGTGGAGGGGTGTCAGCATATAAAAGCCTTGAAACGATAAGATTATTTAAAAGAAATAAAGCTGAAATAAAAACTATTTTAACTAAGAGTGCTAAAGAATTTATAACACCTTTATCTGTTGTCTCATTATCACAGGGCAAAGTATATGATGATCTTTTTAACATAAATAATGAGAGTGAGATGGATCACATTGCTTTATCTAGATGGGCAGATGTAATTATTATTGCTCCTGCTACTGCAAATACTATTTATAAATTAAGCCAAGGTTCATCTGAAGACTTGGCTTCAACGGTTATCCTTGCTTCAAATAAACAAATCTTCTTAGCTCCTGCAATGAACGTGAGAATGTGGGATCATCAATCAACAAGAAATAATGTTAAAATTTTGAAAAGTTATGGATATAAAATTATTGGTCCAGAAATTGGAGATATGGCTTGTGGTGAATATGGAGAGGGAAAAATGTCTGATCCTTTAGATATACATAAAGAAGTTTTAAATTTTTTATCACTTCAAACAAAGAATAAAAAAATTAAAGCCTTAATAACTGCTGGTCCAACAAGGGAATATATTGATCCAGTAAGATTTATAACAAATAAATCAAGTGGTAAACAAGGTTATCAATTAGCCAGATCATTATCCAGAAGGGGTTTTGAAACAACTTTGATTTCTGGTCCGACTAATTTGGATATAGATGATAATATAAATTTAATAAAAGTTGAAACTGCTGATGAGATGTTTCAGGTAACCCAAAAAAACTTACCAACAGATATAGCAATATTTACGGCTGCTGTTGCTGATTTTAAAGTAGGTAATAAAAGTAAAAATAAGATAAAAAAACATGATAATCTGAATATTAAATTGGAAAGAAACATAGATATTCTGAATTATGTTTCAAATCATAACTCGATGAGACCTAAGCTAGTTATAGGTTTTGCAGCAGAGACTGATAATTTAGAAAAAAATGCAAATATTAAATTATCAAATAAGAATTGTGATTGGATTATAGCAAATGATGTTTCGAGAAAAGATCGTGGTTTTGACTCTGATTATAATGAAGTTACTATTTATTATAAAAACTCCAAAGATAAAAAAGAAAAACTTTTATCTAAAAAAAAATCAGAGATATCAGAGGAAATTGTTGATAGGATTGTTGCTCAAATAAATTAATGGTCAAAGTACTAATAAAAAAATTGAGTCCTGCGGTTAAACTACCCGAATATAAGACTAATGGAGCTTCAGGGATGGATCTTGTTGCGTTTATTAAGAACCCTTTAATTGTTAAACCGCAAACATCATCTTTAGTTCCTACAGGTTTATCTGTAGCTTTTTCTGAAAACTATGAAATTCAGGTTAGACCAAGATCTGGTTTAGCTGCAAAAAATAATATAAGTATCTTAAATACACCTGGGACTATTGATAGTGATTATCGAGGGGAAATTAAGGTAATTATATACAATCATAGTAACAACGATTTTATTATAAATAATGGTGATCGCATTGCTCAAATGATATTTTCTCCGGTCATCAAAATGGAGTTAGAGGAAACAAATGATTTACCTTCAACAATTAGAGGAGAAGGTGGATTTGGCTCAACAGGTAAATGAATTTAAAATTAAATAATAGTCAAATTGAAAAATTTTCAAG
Source organism: uncultured Pelagibacteraceae bacterium (assembly GCA_902519375.1). GTDB lineage: Bacteria > Pseudomonadota > Alphaproteobacteria > Pelagibacterales > Pelagibacteraceae > Pelagibacter. Next base: position 32,908 of record CABYJS010000010.1, on the reverse strand, counting down.
GCAAATCATATTAAAGAATGTTGGTACTGAAGGTCAAAAAAAAATTATCCGCTCCAAGGTATTAATTATTGGTATGGGAGGATTAGGATGTTCAGTTGCTGAATTTTTAACAAGGGCAGGTGTCGGCTCTTTAGGAATTGTTGACTCAGATAAAGTTGATTTATCAAATTTACATCGTCAGAGCCTTTACGATTTTCAGGATATAAAAAAATCTAAGGTTTATACTGCAAAAAAAAAATTAAAAAGAATTAACTCTGAAACAAAAATAAATTGTTATAAAATTAGATTTAATGAGAAAAGTTATAGCAAAATTATAAATAAATATGACTATTTTGTAGATGGATCCGATAACTTTAAAACTAAATTTCTAATCAATGATTTTTGCAAAGTCTCGAAAAAATTTCTAGTCACTGCTTCCATTAATAAATTTGATGGACACATTTTTTCATTTGACTTTAAAAATAAAAAAACCCCTTGTATAAGAAGTTTTTTTCAAGAAAAAGAGGTTTCAGACGATATTTTAAATTGTGAGTATGAAGGAGTTTTAGGTACAGTTGCAGGTATTGTCGGTACTTTACAAGCTAATGAAGTTTTAAAAAAAATTTTAAACATTGGCACAAATCTTAATGGTAATATTCTAATACTAGATTTATTAAATCTTAATTTTAGGAAGGTTAAATTAAAAAAACTTAAAAATGTTTAGAAAATTGTATTCTATTAAGATTTTAATTGTTTTTTTTTTACTATTTTTTTCAGTTTCAAATGCAGAAGATATATTTCTTTCCTTGAAGAAAGATAAAGTTAACGTAAGATATGGACCAAGTTTTGAGTCCCCAATAAAATATATTTATAAAAAAGTGAATTTGCCTATTAAGCAAATAGATAAAAAAGAAAATTTTAGAAGAATCATTGATTTTAAAAATAATAGTGGGTGGATTCATATTTCACAATTAAAGAAGATAAATTCAATAATTCCTCTTAAAGATAAGATCTTATTTAAAAAACCTTCTATTTTTTCGAAACCCTTAGCGACTATACGAAAAGGAAGAGTTTTGGTTGTTCAAGTATGCAAAGGTAATTGGTGTAAAATAAATTCTCAAGAATTTGAAGGATGGATAGACAATAAAAATATTTGGGGTCAAGTTAATTAACCTTCTAAAAAAAACTAAGTTTTTTTTTACTTTTGCTGAGAACAAATGTCTTTAACTACTGGGGTATTTGCACAATCAACACACTTGGTTTTTTGCACAATACAGCCATCGTCAAGGACTTCAATATCCACAACTTGATTACACTTTGAACAAGTTGAAGAAATTGTCAATCCGCATTTTTTACAATTGTAGTTTATAGTTTGCATAAGATTAAATTAATTCTGAAAAAAAAAAAATTCAAGAAAAATCAATGAGAACAATTATCATTATCACAATTTTTTTTGAGAATAAGAATTATTATCAATTATTTATGGGAAAAAATTTTTAATTTTTTTTTATTCGCTAGATTTACTAGCCCACCATTTATCTAAAACAAAATACCAAATTGAATTAGCAATTGGCTCAACAATAGCATCTGTAAGGGCTATACCAAAAGATACATCTGCAACCAACATTAAAACTGTAATAGCAATAGCAAAATGGCCAATTGTATAAATAATAGTTCTTAAAATTGAACCTCTGTTATTTTTATAAATTTGACCTGTTGCTTTGAATATTCCGTTAGTTATTTCCATTTTATTTTTTAAAAGGGCTTTCTAAAATGCACGCAACTAGATGAACCCTTGCTTGCTCTCCTCCATTGAAAAAATTATGATATTTTGTATTATTTGTAATCCAAACTTTACCATCGGCTGGTAAATGTTTAGCTACATTTTCTATAACCATAGAGCATCCTTTATTAGTCACAATTGGCACATGAAGTCTACATTCTGGGTCTTTATGCCAACTTAAAGTCGATCTTGGCTCTTTAAGTAATAATCTTACTCTTCCTAATTTGAATTTTTTACTTAACACCTCAAAAACTTCTTTAAAATAAGTTTTTTCAAATTCTGGAACTAATTGAGTATATTTTGACTCATCTATATCAATGTCCCTCGCAACTTCTTTGCCCGTATCGTCAGCAATAGTCCAATATTTTCCTCTTATATTATTACCTTTTATAGAATTTTCATCATTTGGAATTTGGTTAAGTGGAATTGCTCCAAAATGAGTGACCCCTGAAGAATTGAATTTTTTATTTTCTAAAATTTTTTTTAATTCAGATTGTAATCTTAAAATATCAAAATTCAGTCCTGGTACTTCATAAAAGTCTTCAAAATCGGTTGTTGACATATTTATATCGTTGTTATTTTATTAATTCAATTTCAAATCAAACCTATCTGCATTCATCACTTTAACCCATGCAGCAGTAAAATCTCTGATAAATTTATCTTGAGAATCATCACATGCATAAACTTCAGCCAAAGCTCTAAGCTGAGAATTAGAACCAAATATAAGATCAACTCTTGTACCTTTCCATTTAGTTTTTTTTGTTTTTCGATTGGTTCCAGCAAATTTTTGTTCAGATTTATCTGTTTCTTTCCATGTTATATTCATATCAAGTAAATTTAGAAAATAATCATTTGTTAAAACTCCAGGCCTATTTGTAAAAATACCATCTTTAGAATTATTATAGTTTGTATCTAGAGCACGCATTCCACCTAAAAGCACTGTCATTTCAGGCGCTGTAAGTCCCATTAACTGAGCTTTATCTATTAGTTTTTCTTCTGCCGACACAATAGATTTATCATCATTCAAATAATTTCTAAAAGCATCTGCTTGAGGTTCCAACAGGCCAAAAGAATTTATATCAGTCTGATCTTGCCTAGCATCTCCTCTCCCAGCTGAGAATGGTACATTTATTTTATATCCAGCTTTCTTAGCTGCCATTTCAATACCAACTCCACCTGCTAAAACAATTAAATCTGCCATTGAAACATTTTTCTTTTTGCTGTCAAACTTATCCTTTATTTTAGTTAAATATTTAATGACTTTTGAGAGCTGCTCTGGATTATTAACTTTCCAATTTTTTTGTGGCTCTAGCATTATTCTTGCACCGTTAGCCCCTCCTCTTTTATCAGAACTTCTAAAAGTAGAAGCTGAAGCCCAAGCAGTTGATACTAACTCAGAAACTGATAATTTTGATTTAGAAATTTTTGCTTTTAATTCACTAATATCTTTTGCTTTTAATTTATACTTCGGTTTATCTATTGGATCTTGCCAAATCAACTCTTCTTTAGGAATATCTGTACCCAAATAACAAGCCTTAGGACCCATATCTCTGTGAGTTAATTTAAACCATGCTCTTGCAAATGCATCATGAAATTCTTTTGGATTTTCATGGAAATGTCTTGTTATTGGACCATAGCTTGGGTCAACCTTCATTGATATATCCGTAGTTTGCATCATTGGTGGATGAAGTAGATTCTTATCATGAGCATCTGGCACCATTTTTATTTCTTGTCCATTTTTTTTTGGTGTCCATTGATGTGCTCCTGCAGGGCTTTTAGTAAGTTCCCACTCATGACCGTATAGGCAATCTAAATAACCCATATCCCATTTAATTGGGTTCTGAGTCCAAGCACCTTCAATTCCGCTACTAATTGTGTCAATACCTTTCCCAGATTTATATCCACTGTTCCAGCCAGTAGATTGGTCTTGAATTCTTGAAGCCTCAGGATCAGGACCTTTGTGGGACTCAGGTGCAGCACCATGTGATTTTCCAAAAGTATGCCCACCTGCAACTAATGCTGCAGTTTCATAATCATTCATTGCCATTCTTCCAAAAGTCTCTCTAATATCGTGTGCTGCAAGCATTGGATCTGGATTAGCGTCAGGACCTTGAGGATTAACATATATTAAACCCATGTGTGAAGCGCCTAAAGGTTGTTCTAAATCTCTTTTGTCAGTATATCGATCTACACCTAGCATTTCTTTTTCTGAACCCCAGTAGATATCATCTTCTGGTTCCCAAATATCAGTTCTTCCAGCACCAAAACCAAATGTTTTAAATCCCATAGAATCTAGGGCAACATTACCTACCAAAATAAAAAGATCTGCCCATGAAATTTTTTTTCCGTACTTCTTTTTAATTGGCCACAAAAGTAATCTTGCTTTATCTAAATTAACATTGTCTGGCCAAGAATTTAATGGGGCAAATCTTTGATTTCCTGTTCCAGCTCCACCTCTGCCATCACCAGTCCTGTATGTACCAGCTGCATGCCAAGCTAATCTTATAAATAGAGGTCCGTAATGACCATAATCAGCTGGCCACCATTCTTGAGAATCTGTCATTAACTTTTTTAAATCTTTTTTAAGAGCTTTATAATTAATCTTTTTAAATTCTTTAGCGTAATTGAATTTTTTATCCATTGGATTTGACAATCTAGAATGTTGACTAAGAATTTTAAGATTGAGACTATTCGGCCAAAAATCTCTAACTGATTGACCTCTACCTGCTGAAAATTTTGCTGGAGTTCCTGCTCCTGTGAAAGGACATTTGCTTAATTCTTTTACTTTAAAAGATTTATCTTTAAAATTTTCAGTACTCATTTAGTTCCCCATTGGTTAAATTACTTTTATTCAGTTTATAATGATTCTAAATAGGTGTCAATTGGTTAATAATGACGCTAAAAAAATTATTTATTTAATCTTCGAGCTTTACTAGAACCTCAACAGATTTAATTTTTTTTCCATTTATCTTCTTTAAAATATTAATTGGTCCAACATCACAATTTTCTAAGTCAATTAATTTTTCATCTTTTAAATCGTAAAAATGGTGATGATCAGTAACATTGGTATCAAAATAAGTTTGATTGGAATTTATAGGAATTTGTTTTAAATATCCCTTTTTTTCAAATGCATGAACAGTGTTATAAACTGTAGCTAAAGATATTCTATTATTTATCTGTTTTTTGATTTTTTTTTCCAATTCATAAATCGTAAAATGAAAAGTTTTGTCTGTATCGAATAGAACTTCACATATTTGAAGTCTTTGTTTAGTAGGTCTTAAGCCAGAATTTCTTAATTTATCGATATATTTTAACATTTAGTCGTATTGTTAGTTATAATTATTCTAAACTAGTATTATAATTATATTATATAATGTAAAAATCAAGTAAATAAGAATACTCAATTCTATGAAAAAAAATTCTTACTCATATGACGAGCTAATAAATTGTAGTGAGGGTAGATTATTTGGTCCAGGAAATGCTAAATTACCACTTCCGCCAATGCTTATGTTTGATAGAATTACAGAAATTAATGACAACAAAGGTGCTTTTAAGAAAGGTACTTTAAAAGCTGAATTAGATATAAAAAAAAACCTGTGGTTTTTCGATTGTCACTTTAAAGATGACCCTGTCATGCCTGGATGCCTTGGTCTCGATGCCATGTGGCAGTTAGTTGGTTTTTATTTAGGCTGGATTGGAAATCCTGGAAAAGGAAGGGCTTTAGGAGTTGGAACAGTAAAATTTACAGGTGAAGTTCTACAAAATGTAAAATTGGTAAGATATGAAATTGATATGAAAAAAATTATGTCCCCTGGAGGAACGACTGTTGGGCTTGCAAACGGGGTGGTATTAGCAGATGAAAAGAAGATATATTCTGCTGATAGTTTAAAAGTAGGATTATTTAAATAATGAGAAGAGTTGTAATTACAGGCTTGGGGATTGTCTCTTGTTTAGGTAATAATCAAGAAGAGGTGCATCAATCTCTATTTAATTCAAAATCTGGGATATCATTTAGTGAAGAATACAAAGAACATAATTTAAAAAGCCATGTTCACGGTAAGCCAAATATAAAACTTGAAGATCATATCGATCGAAAAACAATCAGGTTCATGGGCTCAGGTTCTGCATACAATTATATAGCAATGAAAGAAGCTATCCAAGATTCTGGATTGGAAGAAAAAGAGATTAGTAATTTTAAAACTGGAATTGTTATGGGTTCTGGAGGACCTTCAATTGAAAATGTAATTTTAGCAGCTGACAAAACTAGAGCCAAAACTCCAAAACTGATGGGACCTTTTATTGTTCCAAGAACAATGGCAAGTACAGCATCTGCAACATTAGCAGTACCTTTTAGAATTAAGGGAACTAATTATACTATGAGTTCAGCTTGTGCAACAAGTGGACATTGTATTGGTAATTCTATGGAATTAATTCAAATGGGAAAACAAGATATTGTTTTCGCAGGAGGAAGCGAAGAAATACATTGGGCTATGACCGCAATGTTTGATGCTATGACTGCATTATCCTCAAAATATAATGATACACCTGCGACGGCATCAAGAGCTTATGATAAAAATAGAGATGGTTTTGTAATAGCAGGTGGTGGTGGAGTTCTAGTGCTTGAAGAATATGATCATGCCAAAGCTAGAGGAGCTAAAATATATGCAGAATTAACTGGTTATGGAGCAACTTCAGATGGATACGATATGGTTGCGCCATCTGGAGAAGGAGCTGTAAGATGTATGCAAATGGCGATGGCTACTACAAACAATAATATAGATTATATTAATACTCATGGAACATCTACACCTGTGGGAGATATTACTGAATTAAATGCTGTCAAAAATACCTTTGGAGATAATATTCCAAAAATAAGTTCAACTAAATCATTATCAGGTCATCCCTTAGGTGCTGCATCAGTCCACGAGGCAATATATTGCTTAATTATGATGAAAAATAATTTTATAGCTGGTTCTGCAAATATTAATGAAATGGATGAAGAAGCTAAAAAATTTCCGATCGTTGCTAAAACAGAAACAGGAGCAACTTTAAATACGGTTATGTCTAATAGTTTTGGTTTTGGTGGAACCAATGCTGCTCTTATTTTTGAAAAGGTATAATTATGAGTTTAATGAAAGGTAAAAAAGGAATAATCATGGGAGTTGCTAACGAAAGGTCTATAGCCTGGGGTATTTCACAAAAACTTGCTGAAGCTGGAGCTGAACTTGCATTCACTTATCTTGGCGATGCTTTAAAAAAAAGAGTTCTTCCTTTGGCAGAAAAATTAAATTCTAAAGTTACACTTAGCTGTGATGTTGAAAAAAAAGAAGACGTAACAAAATTATTTGAAGATGTTAAATCTCAATGGGGTAAAATTGATTTTGTTGTTCATGCAATTGCTTTTTCAGATAAGTCAGAGTTAGCTGGAGAATATTTAAATACAACAAGAGAAAATTTTTTAAGAAGTATGTTAATTTCGTGCTTTTCATTTACAGAAGTTGCAAAAGAAGCATCTAAAATAATGAATGAGGGTGGAAGTCTAATTACTCTAAGTTACGAAGCAAATAAAGCTATTCCTAATTATAATGTAATGGGTGTTTGTAAGGCAGCTTTAGAGTCTAGTGTCAAATATCTGGCAAGAGATCTGGGTTCAAGAGGTATGAGGGTTAATGCTATAAGCGCTGGACCTATTAAGACTTTAGCAGCTTCTGCAATTGGGGATGCAAAATTCCTTTATAAATGGAATGAAAATCATTCATTACTAAAAAGAAACGTAGATATCCATGATGTTGGAAATTCAGCATTATATCTATTAAGTGACCTTGCTAACGGTGTCACTGGTGAAATCCACTACGTAGATGCTGGATATAACAAGGTTGGAATGCCAGATCCTAAGAACATTTCTTAATCTTTAAAAACCCATATTCGACCAATTATCTTTGTCATTATATCTATCAAGTTCTTTTTTTGAAATTGGTCTAAAAAGAACCCATATTACAACAACTAGTAGTAGTAAAATTATCCAAGTTTCCATCTATAAAAATTTTACCTTTAATAATTTTTTTTCACTGCAACTTAATCTGCTGCTTGTTTCATTGAAAGTTTAACTTTACCTCTATCAAAACCAATTACTTTAACTTTTACTTCATCACCTTCTTTTACGACGTCGGTGACTTTAGCAACTCTTTTATCTGCTAGTTCTGAGATATGAACTAATCCATCTTGTTTTCCTAAGAAATTAACAAACGCACCAAATTCCATAATCTTCATTACTTTGCCTGAATAAATTTTATTCAATTCAGCTTTTGCTGTGATGTCTTTAATCATTTGCATAGCAATGTTTCTAGAATCTTCGTCTGGAGCAGCAACTGTTACCACACCTTCATCATTTACATCAACTTTAGCACCTGATTTTTCAACAATCTCTCTGATTGTTGCTCCGCCTTTTCCAATTACAGCAGCAATGTCTTTTTTATCAACAGTTACTTGTTCCATTTTTGGAGTATGTTTCCCAACATCAGCTCTTGACTTGTCTAAAGCTTTATTCATTTCACCTAAAATGTGAATTCTTCCCTCCTTAGCTTGTTTTAAAGCTTGCTCCATAATTTCAAAAGTAATACCAGTAATTTTGATATCCATTTGAAGTGAAGTGATTCCATCTTTAGTTCCAGCAACTTTAAAGTCCATGTCTCCTAAGTGATCCTCGTCACCTAAAATATCTGATAGAACACTAAAATCATCACCTTCTTTAATTAAACCCATTGCAATACCTGCAACTGGTTCTTTAATGGGAACACCAGCATCCATCAATGCTAGAGATGCTCCACAAACAGTAGCCATTGAAGAAGACCCATTAGACTCTGTGATTTCTGACACAATTCTAAATGTGTATGGAAATGATTCTTTTGAAGGTAGTGAAGAGTTAATTGCTCTCCAAGCTAGTTTGCCATGACCAATTTCACGTCTACCAGTTCCAATTCTTCCAGTTTCACCAACTGAAAAAGGAGGAAAGTTATAATGTAGCATAAATCTTTCTCTGTGCTGTCCATCTAAACTTTCTAGTCTCTGTTCATCATCGGAAGTTCCTAAAGTAGTAACAACTATTGCTTGGGTTTCACCTCTAGTAAATAATGCAGAACCATGAGTTCTTGGCAAGACACCAACTTCACATGAAATAGCTCTTACATCAGATAAACCTCTACCATCAATTCTGTTTTTATTTTTAAGAATATCAGTTCTTACAATAGATTTTTCTAAACTTTTTAATTGGCTATTTACATCAAGATCAGTGTAGTTTTCATCTTCTTCATAAAGTTTTTTAGCTTTATCTGTGATTTCTGAAATTTGATTTGATCTATCTTGTTTATCTTTGGTTGCAAAAGCTTTCTTAAGATCATCTGTAAAAGTCGATTCTAGTTTTTTCTTAACTTCAGATAAGTCCTTTTTCTCAATATTCCATTCTTGTTTTCTACATTTTTTTGCCAGCTCTTCTATCATTTCGATTACTGGGACAAATCCTTCATGTCCAAACTTGACGGCATTTAGCATTTCTTCTTCTGATAAACCATTAGCTTCTGACTCAACCATCAGCACAGCATCTTTGGTACCTGCTACGACTAAATCTAAACTTGAGTTTTCTAATTCGGCTTTTGAAGGATTAAGAATATACTTACCATCAACAAAACCAACTCTAGATGCTCCCACAGGACCCATGAATGGCATTCCTGAAATAGCTAATGCTGCTGATGAAGCAGTAATTGCAAGAATATCTGGTTGATTTTCTTTGTCATAAGAAATTACTGTTGGTAATAATTGTACTTCATTTTTAAACTCATCTGGAAACAAAGGTCTTATAGGTCTATCAATTAATCTTGATATTAATGTTTCACTTTCAGTTGGTCTTGCTTCTCTTTTAAAATATCCTCCAGGAATTTTTCCTCCTGCATAGTATTTTTCTTGGTAATTTACTGATAAAGGAAAATAATCCATATCTGGATTTACTTTTTTTGCTCCTACTACTGTTGCTAAAATAACTGTTTCACCGGATGTTGCTATAATTGCACCGTCTGCTTGTCTTGCTACTTTGCCTGTTTCTAAACTTATCTTCTTGCCTGCTACTTCGATTTCCTTCTTATATACTTTAAACATTTCATTTCCATTTCGTTTCGTTTCGTTCCATTTCGTTCTATCTATCTTGATCTTTTATTTTCTTAAATTCAATTTCGACAGTACATTTTTGTAAGAATCCATTTTATTTTTTTTTAGGTATTCTAACAATTTCTTTCTTCTATTGACCGCCCTCAACAATCCAACTGAAGAATGTTTATCTTTTTTAAACTTCTTTATGTGAATTGAAAGAGTTTCAATTTTGTCTGTTAGCAAAGCAATCTGAATCTCCGAAGATCCTGTATCTTTATCATGTGTTGCTAACTCTTGTGCTTTCTTATTCATGTTTTGTTTATCCTACTTGTTTGTTTGTTTTATTAAATTTTCTATCTTTTCAGCATACTCAAATGACTCATCTTTCCGAAAAAGAAGTTTTGGCAAAAATTTCATATCTACTTTCTGTGATAAAATTTTTCTTATCAAAAAAGAATATTCTTTCAATGTTTGAATTATTTGCTCGGCATTTTTTCCACCTAGCGGTAAAACATACGCTTTAGCAATCTTCAAATCCTGACTCATTCTAACCTCTGTAACAGTTATTCTTTTAGTTTCTAAATTTGGGACCTTAGCCTCATTTCTAATAAAAATCATGCTTAAAGACTGTTTAATCATTTCACCTACTCTAAGCTGTCGTTGTGATACTGGTTTTCCTATTCTGTCAGCCATTAAATTGATCTTTCTATAGATGTAACACTAAAAGCTTCTATTGTATCATTTTTTTGAAAATCCATATAATCTTTAACTGTAATTCCACATTCTTGTCCATTAGCTACCTGTTTTACCTGGTTTTTTTCTCTGAATAAAGTTCCTACTTTTCCTGTGTAGATTATTGTCCCATCTCTAATAATTCTGACCTCAGAAACACTTGTAATTTCTCCTTCTGTTACTTTGGATCCTGCTACTTTACCAGCACCAGAAACTTTAAATATTTCTAATATCTGTGCAGTCCCTATAATTGTTTCCTTAACATCAGGTGTAAGTAATCTAGACATCTTTTGCTTTATATAGTCTAAAACTTCGTAAATAATATTGAATGATGAAATATTAATTTTCTCATTCTCTGCAAGTTTCTTTGCCTCTTTACTTGGTTTAACATTAAAGGCGATCAACACAGCATTTGATGCTTTTGCTAAAGTTACATCAGTCTCAGTAACCATCCCAATATCTGCTAGAATTATTTTCGGTTTGACTTCCTCATGTGTAATTTGACTAATAGCATTTTTGATCGCTTCAGAGGAACCATGAACATCTGATTTTATAATTAAATTTAATTCTTCAGTAGACTTATCTGAAAAAGCGGAGTCTTGAGTAGCAAATGTAAGAGGATTCTTTCCCTCTTTACTTTCTTGGGCTCTATTAATACTTAAAGTTTTTGCCTCTTTTTCATTATCTAGAACAATAAAATCGTCTCCTGCTTTTGAAGCACCATTAATTCCTAAGATTTCTACAGGCGTTGATGGTGGAGCTTCCTCAATATTTTTTCCTTTATCATTAATAATTGCTCTTATTTTCCCCCATCTAAGACCACTTACAAAAAAATCTCCTTTTTTAAGAGTTCCTGTGGTTATTATAATTGTTGCTACAGGACCTCTTCCAATATCAATTTTAGATTCTAATACAATTCCAGTAGCTTTTGAATCGAAATCTGTTTTTAGATCTAATATTTCAGCTTGAAGAACTATTGCTTCAACCAGTTTTTCTAAATTAAGTTTTGTTTTTGCAGATATTTCAACCATTAAAGTATCTCCTGATAAATCCTCTGCTATTAATTCATGTTCTAATAATTGATTTTTAATCTTTTGTGGATCAGCTTCAGGCAAATCACACTTATTTATTGCAACCACGATTGGAACATTTGCCGCCTTAGCATGCCTGATAGACTCTACTGTTTGTGGTTTTACACCATCATCAGCAGCTACAACTAATACAACAATATCAGTTAGCTTTGAACCCCTAGCTCTCATCTCTGTAAATGCTGCATGACCTGGTGTATCTATGAAAGTTAATTTATTAGATTGATTTTCAATTTGGTAAGCTCCTATATGTTGTGTAATTCCTCCGAATTCTCCTGAAACAACATTTGCACTTCTTAAAACATCAAGCACAGATGTTTTACCATGATCTACATGTCCCATTACAGTTACTATTGGAGGCCTATTTTTTAAATTTTCAGACCTTGACTCCTTTATCTTTTGAATTATTTCCTCTGCTTTTTCCTCTCTTATTGGATTATGACCAAATTCTTTTACTAAGTATTCAGCAGTGTCTGCAGCTAAAGTTTGATTAATTGTAACAGTAACACCCATGCCAAATAAAAATTTAATCACATTGCTTGACTGTTCGGCCATTCGATTTGCAAGTTCTCTAACAGTTATAGCCTCTGGAATATTAATATCCCTTTTTATATTTTTTAAATTTTCTTTATTTTCCTCTTTATTGACATTTTTCAATTCTTTTTGTCTAGCCCTTTTCACAGATGCTAAACTTCTTTCTCTTGTTTCAATCTCATCACTAAGAGCTCTAGAAACTGTAAGTTTAAGTTCTCTTTTTTTAGAGCCCAGTTTTGATTTTTTATCTTTAGCTTCATTGTCCCCTTGTAATCTTTTTGTTGCCCTCTGCTCTGCTAATTTACGTCTTTCGAAGTCACTTGTTGATGTTGAGATTTTTGATGTTAAGTTAGGTTTGGGGGTAGCTCCTCTTTTAAAACTTGAAGATGGTTTTGAGGCGAAGGATTTATTAAAATTGCCTTTTTTAAGAGGTTTTGATGATTGTTTTTCTATAACTACAGTTTTTTTTCCCTGATTTTTTGAAACTTCAAAATTTTTGAAAGATTTTTTTGGATTTCCAGAAATTGTAAGTTTTGTTTTTTTGTTCTCCATTTCTCATTCCTCAATCTTTATAAATAATTTCTCTTGCAGACATTATTAATTCATCTGCTTCAATTTTTGATAAAGCAAAATCTTCTAAATATCCTTGAATTTTTACTCTTTCACCTTTGACTACATCAATACCACCAGTAAGTTCATCTGAGGCTAAATCTGAAAAATCTTGTAAATTTAATATCTTTTGTTCTCCAAGAGTAACTAACATGCCAGGAGTAAGCCCTTTAAGGTTAATTAAGTCGTCTGCTAATCCTAAATCTTTTATTCTTTGAGATATGTCTTCTTGATCTTTTTCATAAAATTCTTTTGCTCTTTCAATCAAAGCTTTTGCTGTATCTTCTTCTATACCCTCAATTTTAATAAGATTCTCACTTGTGGTATCCTTAATATCATCAATTGTTGAAAAGCCTTCAGCAACTAACAGTTGACCCAATGTTTCATCAAGTTCTAAATTTTTTACAAAATTATCGGTCTTTTCCTTGAAGTCTAGTTGTCGTCTTTCAGAATCTTCTTGATCTGTCATTATGTTAATTTCAAAATTTAACAATTTTGTTGCTAATCTAACATTCTGACCTCTTCGTCCTATAGCCTTACTTAAATTTTCTTCAGTGAGAATTACATCAAGTTTTTTTCTTTCGGTATCAACATTTACTCTTTGTACTTCAGCAGGTGACAACGCGTTAGAAACTAGGATTGCTGGATCCTCAGACCAATTAACAATATCAATTTTTTCGCCTTGTAATTCATTTACTACTGCTTGAACTCTTGAACCTCTCATACCCACACAAGCTCCAACTGGATCAAGTGAAGTGTCAACGGCTTTTACACAAATTTTTGCTCTACTTCCAGGGTCTCTAGATGAAGATCGAATTTCAATTAATCCATCATAAATTTCTGGAACTTCTTGAAAAAAAAGTTTTTCCATAAACTTATTATGAGCTCTAGATAAAAAAATCTGTTGTCCTCTGGTTTCTCTTCTTACATCTTGGCAATAAGCTTTAATTCGATCTCCAGGTTTTATATTTTCTCTTGGTATTAATTCATTTTTTTGAATTATTGCCTCCGTTCTACCCAGATCGACTATCACATTGCCAAATTCCAATCTTTTAACAATACCACTTAAAATTGTATCTTTTTTATCTATAAAATCACTGTATTGTTTTTCTCGTTCTGCCTCTCTCACATTAGTATTAATAACTTGTTTTGCTGTTTGAGCTGCTATTCTTCCGAAATCAAATGATGGCAATGGTTGTAAAACCTCATCTCCAACTTTTTTATCCTTGTTAATCTCATTTAAATTGATTGCATCTTCTAATTTTATCTCAATGTTGGCATTTTCAGGATTTTCTGAAATTACAAGCTTTCTGAAAATTTCTATATCACCACTGCTTCTATTTATTAAAACTTTGATTTCATTATCTTGACCAAATTTGGATTTAGCAGCTTTAGCAATACCTGTTTCCATTGAACTAATAATTAACTCTTTATCAATAGATTTTTCCAAAGCTACGGCTTCAGCAATTCTAAGTAATTCTAATTTGTCAGCTCTTTTATTTAACATTTTTTTGTTTACTCCAAAAAAAAATGGGCAAAAGCCCATTTCATTATTCGACAATTTAGTTGGAATATAATAAAGTTTTTTTTTAATTCAACCTAAACTATCTAGAAAAACAGCTTTTTTTATCAGTTTTTTCCCAAGAAAAAGAGCCATCATCTTCGGGACTTCTTCCAAAGTGACCGTAGGCAGCTGTTTTTTCATAAATTGGTTTATTTAAATTTAACATTTCTCTAATTCCTCTTGGGCTTAAATCAAAATTGTCTCTTATTTTTTCTACAACAAATTTATTTTTATCTATGTCATTATCAAACAAATCTACATAAATAGATAATGGTTTAGATACACCAATTGCATAAGCTAATTGTATTAAACATTTTTCACTTATTTTTGAAGCAACAACATTTTTTGCAATATATCTTGCAGCATAAGCTGCTGATCTATCAACTTTCGTAGGATCTTTTCCTGAAAAAGCTCCACCACCATGAGGAGCAGCACCTCCATAAGTATCAACAATTATTTTTCGTCCAGTAAGTCCACAATCTCCATCTGGACCACCTATAACAAAGTTTCCAGTTGGATTAACATAAAATTCCTCATCTTTAAAACCCTCAAAAAAATTTTCTGGGATTGATCTAACCATATAGGGTCTTAATAGATCTCTTACTTGAGTTTGATTGACAAGAGAGGAGTGTTGGGATGATATTACCACAGATTTTACTTTAGTGGGTTTTCCATTAACATACTCAAAAGTAACCTGGCTTTTTGAGTCTGGTTCAATATCTTTTAACTTTCCAGACTTTCTATCCTCAGCCATTAACCTTAAAATTTTATGAGAATAATGAATGGGTGCTGGCATTAGTAAGTCAGTTTCATTACATGCAAATCCAAACATTATACCTTGATCGCCTGCTCCTTCATCTTTATTCCCTGAAGAATCAACCCCAATAGCGATGTCTGCTGATTGAGAATGTAGATGACATTCAATCTTGGTTGCTTCCTTCCAAGTAAAACCATCCTGATCATAGCCAATATCTTTTATACAATCTCTTACTTTTTCAATTAATACATGTTCTTTAATTTCTGGCCCTCTAACTTCACCAGCTAAAATAACTTTATTAGTAGTAGTTAAGGTTTCACAAGCAACTCTTGAAAAAGGATCTTCAGAAAGGTAACTATCAACAACCATGTCTGAAATCCTATCTGAAACCTTGTCTGGATGACCCTCTGAAACAGACTCACTTGTGAAAAGATAATTTTTAAGATTGCTCATTCTTAATTTTTTTAAATGAAAAAATTAATAAAATATACAATAAAATTAATAATCCAAAAATTTTGTTACCGTACTTAGAAAATATTGTTGGTTGTATCTTGTTGATTTCATTAAGGTCTATAAATCCTGATCTACCATAATTAACAATTTGTTCTTCAATTCCAACAGGATTTATTATAGTTGCAATACCATTATTAGAAGATCGAGCGATATATTTTCCACTTTCAATTGCTCTAAATATACTATGAGTAAAATGTTGTTTTGGACCAATAGACTTACCAAACCATCCATCCTCAGAAATATTAATGATCAGATCAAAGTTAGGGTTGTCAAACAATCTCCCTGAATATATGATTTCATAACAGATAAGTGGTAAAATTTTAATAGAAAAATTTTTTTTTTTGATGTCTATAATTTTTCTTTGTTTACCTTTCGAAAAAGATTTATAATTATTAGTCAATGATTTTAAACCAATTCCTTTAAGTATTTTCTCAAAGGGTAGAAATTCACCAAAAGGCACTAAATTCATTTTGTTGTAAGAAGATAATAAATTTAATTTGTTATCATAAACAGAAAATGAGTTAAAAACATTTTTAGATTTTTTATTTTGACTCTGAGCATTTATTCCAATAATTAACAAATGATTGTCACTAAAAAAATTTTCAAAAATTGTACTAAATTCAGATAATTGTTCTTGAGAAATGCCCGGTAAAATTCCTTCAGGCCATACGAAAATTGTTTTTTCATTTTCAATAGGGCTGCTAATTTCAATTAATTCTTTCAAAATTGAAGTTGGATCTATATTTAAATAAAATCTATCAAGACTAATATTCGAGGCAATTATCCTTATTTTATAATCAAGAGCTTCTTTTTTTTTATTCTTAAATTTATTTTCATAATTAACTCCGTAAATATAAAAAAATAAAAAGATGGTTAAAAGAAAAGAGCAAACTACTAAGTCTTTTTTGGAGTCTCTTAGAAATAATATTGCTGGACTTATAAATACAGTTACACATATTAAGTTGAGTCCATAAATCCCAATTATAGAGGTTACACTTATAATTTCCAGTTGACTGGAGAGACTATAAGCAATTAAATTCCATGGAAATCCGGTTAAAATAGACCCTCTCAAAAATTCTAAACAACCAAATAATAAAGAAAAAACTAAAATAGAATTAATAATTTTTTTTGGTTTAAAAATTATGAAAAAAAAGAATATTAAACCATAAAATATACTCATAAATGCAGGTATAATAAATAAAGTAAATGGGATTAAAAATTTAAAATTTTCATCAAATGTCAACGAAATAGAGATCCAGTATAAATTTGAAAAAAAATATCCAAATCCAAATAGCCATCCATAAAAAAAGAAAAGTTTTTTGCTTTGATATATTCTAGACTTTTTAATTAAGAAAATAAAAATTACACTAAAAGTAAAGAAATTGATAAAAAAGTAATTAAACGGTGGCAAACTTAAAGAAGTTACAAAACCTAAAAATATTAAAAAAATGGTATTAGTAAATAATTCTTTTTTCAATTTAATTTATTTTTGAAATTACAGATTCAAATAATAGCTCTTCTTCTTTAAGCATTTTTTTATAATCGTTGTTTCTAATATGATCATAACCTAAAAGATGAAGAAAACCATGGATAAATGTTTTGGTAATTTTTTTTTTAAAAACTTTTAAACTTTGTGATTTAGAAGTGTTCATATATTCATAACTAATTATTATATCTCCCAAATAAGTTTTGCTGGATATTGTTTTTTTTTTATCAAAAGGAAAAGATAAAATATCGGTAGATTTATTCTTATTTCTAAAATTCTTATTCAATTTTTTTATATTTTTATTATTAGAAAGCATTAAAGTGAGAATTACTTTTTTCTTTGGAAATTTATATTTTTTTGGAAGTGAATTACAAACTTTTTTAAAAAAAAGTTCCTTTTTTTTCAATCTTTTAGACCAGGCCTTCTCCTCTGAGAAGACATTAATACTAATCATTATTGGAGTAAGCTTTAACTATTTTAGAGACAAGTGGATGCCTTACAACATCTAAATGATCAAAATCAATAACCGAAATTTCACTTAAGTGAGCCAACAACTCTTTAGATCTTGATAATCCTGACATATTTTTATTTGGCAAATCTATTTGGGAAGGATCTCCATTAACAACAATTTTAGAATTTTCTCCAATTCTTGTTAAAAACATTTTAATTTGTGTATCTGTAGCATTTTGTGCCTCATCTAAGATTGCAAAAGAATTTTTTAAGGTTCTTCCTCTCATAAAGGCAAGTGGGGCTATTTCAATATCGCCAATTTCAATCATTCTTTGTATTTTCTCAAAATCAAATAAATCATATAGAGAATCATATAAAGGTCTAAGATAAGGATCAACTTTTTCCTTCATATCTCCAGGCAGAAAACCAAGTCTTTCGCCAGCCTCAACGGCAGGTCTTGATAAGATTATTCTTTCTATCTTTTTTTCTAATAACATCGTAAGACCTACGGCAACAGCTAAAAATGTTTTACCTGTACCAGCGGGTCCTGAAGAAATTATAATGTCACTCTGTCTTAAAGCTCTGACATACTTTTTTTGTTTTTCTGATCTTGGTATAATTGATTTTTTTGGAGTTTTGATAATATCTGTAATATTATTTTTTTTTACTTTCTCATTAATCATAAATTTATCTACTGATGAAATTATATCTTTATTTTCTATATTTCCATTAATCAAAAATTGATTTACAAGAAATTGAATTGCATTTTTAATTATTTCATTTTTCTGAGAATTAGATTTAATAAGTATTGAATTTCCTCTAGAATATATTCTGGACCCTGTAATTTTTTCTAATTCTTTTAAGTTTTTATTAAATTCTCCAACTATACCCATTAATAAATCATTATCATGAAAAATAACACTTAGAGAGTTATTATCTGAATAAACAAATTTAAGTGATGAGTCGATATCCTTTTTAATAGTATTGCTCAATTGTTATGCTACCTTTTTATTTAAATCTTTAACAATTTCCCCGAATAAAGTGGTCCTATTACTTTTTTTTATCTTAATAGGTAAAATTTTACCAATATCAGTCTTTTTTGCATTAAATATAACTGGCGTCAAATATTCTGATCTTCCAAAAAATTGTTTTTGATTTTTGGTTAAATTTTCTACTAAAACATTTAATACCTTATTTTCGAAAAATTTATTTTTTTCTATTTGATTTTCAAACAAAAGCCTTTGTAATATTCTTAATCTATCTTCAGAAACATTTTTATCTATCAATTTCAATTCTGCGGCAACTGTGCCAGGTCTAGGACTAAAAATAAAAGAATATGAGTTGATAAATTTAATTTTTTTTATCAATTCTAAAGTATTTATAAAATCTCGATCATTTTCTCCAGGATATCCCACAATAAAATCACTAGAAAATTCTATATTAGGATTAATCTTTTTTAAATTATCAAATACATCTATATATTCTTTAATTGTGTGTTTTCTATTCATAAGATCTAATATTTTATCAGATCCACTCTGAACAGGCAGGTGTATCAGTGGCATTAATTTTTTTGAATACTTATAAATTTCAATTAAATCTTTCGTCATATCTTTTGGGTGAGATGTGGTGTACCTAATTCTTTCAATTCCTGAAATTTTTTCAATTTCTGAAATTAAATTTGAAAGTTTATTTCCATTATTTTTATAAGCATTAACATTTTGACCAAGTAAGATTATTTCTTTTGTACCATTATCAGCCATAAATTTAGCTTCATCTAAAATTTTTTGAAGTGGTCTAGAATATTCTGGTCCTCTTGTATAAGGGACTACACAAAAATTACAAAATTTGTCACAACCTTCCTGAATAGTTAAAAATGTTGAGACTTTGCTGTTAGTGTTTTTAATCTTATCAAAATAGATAAATTTTTGAATAGTATCAAAATCTGTTTCTTCTATTTTCTCACCCGCGTTGAAGTTATCCAATATGGTATTAATTTTATGATATGACTGTGGTCCTATAACTATATCAATATAGGACTCTCTTTTCAAAATTTCTTCATTCTCAGCTTGAGCAACACAACCTGCGATAATAACTATTGGTTTCTTTTTGTGGTTATACAATTTTTTCACTCTACCTACTTCATGATAAACCTTTTGTTTTGCTTTATCCCTTATATGACAAGTATTTAAAATATAACAATCAGCATCATCTTGCTTATAAGTTTTTTCATAACCAATTTTCTTCAAGGCATCGCATAATCTATTTGAGTCATATTCATTCATTTGACATCCGAAAGTTTTAATGAATAATTTTTTGCTTGCAGCTTTATACATGTCTTTAAAACGTGCTTGAATCTTCATCTATTTTTGCATTAAAAGAAATAGATCTTCTCTCCTCATCGGTATCATAAAATGGGTATACTGAATGCATCAAATAACTAGGAAACATATAAAGGTCTCCAACTTTTGGTTTGATTATATAACTCGACTCAGAGAATAAACTTCTTGAACCATGTACTAAAACAAGTTTACCATTATTGTTTTGTTTATTTTCTTGATAGGTTTTGCCAAAACTATTTGGTACCTTAAGATATCCTACTCCAGAAATATCTCCGCTGTGCCAATGTATAGGATTATATTCGTGTTTAAACTGTCTTACAATCCATGATTTTGTTATTTGAAAACTTTTTAATTGTTTATTTTGCTCATGCTTTACCCACTCTTTACAAGCAGATGCTAAAAATTCAGCCCATTTTATTTCTTTCATGAATTCTGTTTCTAGAAAAAACTCCTGATTTACATTTCCAGCTAAATCAGAACCATGATCAAGTTTTTTCATCTTAACTTCATCGTTTATAATTTCATCAACGTATTTGTTTAAGCTCACTAAAGTTTTATCAGGAATAGTTAATTTGAGTACTGAAGGCCCAAAAGGTTTGAGCATTTTCATTGGTTGTTTATTTTTTTCTATATCCATACAATTCTAGTTTATGATCAACTAATTCATATCCATATTTTTCGGCTACTTTTTTTTGGAGTAATTCAATTTCTTCATCTACAAATTCAATTATTTCTCCAGTCTTTATGTCAATCAGATGATTATGATCATCATTAATTTCATATCTTGCTTTACCTGCTTTGAAATCATGCTTAACAAGTATACCCGCTTCTTCAAAAAGTTTTACAGTTCTATATACTGTTGCAATACTTATTTTTGGATCAATTTTTGAAACTCTATTGTATAATTCATCAACATCAGGATGATCTGACTCTCCATATGATTCTTTGGACTTAGAAATTACCTCTGCTATTATTTTTCTTTGATCGGTAAGTTTAACACCTTTTTTTAAACATTTTTGTTCAATAGTTTCTGTCATAATCAATTTTAGCTTATATAAATAGGATTAATCAAATTCTTTTTGATTCCAAATTTGTCACATAAATCAGGAATATTTTCATACTTGATATTTTCAGTATCTATAAAATCACTTAAACTATAACAATAATAATCAATTTTGTTAACAATATGTATCGCTTTTATTGTAGAAATAGCATTCCTAATACCAGCAAAACTGCCAGGACCTTGGTTGACGTAAAGTTTTGAAATATCATTTATTTTAATATTTTTTGAATTTAAAAAGTCATTTACCAAGATTATCATTTTTTCATAATTAAATTTAGTATTTTCATATGTAATATTATAATTATTATGATCATTAATGATCATAAAAAAAATTTTATCTTTAGTTGCATCGATTATAAGTTTAGTCATTTTGCAAATCTTACTTTTGACCAATTCTAATTCAGTAGAAAATAATAGCAAATATTTTTCAAATGATAGTGGAATTTTATCACTTATGTATCACAGATTTAATGAAAATAAATATCCATCAACCAACATTAGAATGGGAGTTTTTAAGGAACAAATTCAAATTATCAATGATTTAAACTATACTTTTTATGATCCTAAAAATTTTGTTTCTCAGTTTGATGTTCCAAAAAATAAAAAAAAAATTTTAATTACAATAGATGATGGTTTCAAGTCATTTTACAAAGAAGCATGGCCATATTTAAAAGAAAATAAAATTCCATTTATTCTTTTTGTTTCTACAGAACCTGTTGGGAGGAATGGGTATATGGATTGGAATGAAATAAAAGAGATAGAAAAGTTTGATTTTGCTTTTATTGGTCATCACTCTCATACTCACGAGTATTTAATTGATATGAATAACTCCAATTTTATCGATGATATTGAAGTCGCATCCAAAATCTTTAAAGATAAACTTGGGTATGTACCTGAAATTTTTTCATATCCATTTGGTGAGTATTCTAAATATATGAAAGAATATATTTCAAAAAATTTTAAAGTTGCATTTGGACAACACTCAGGTGTCATTGATGTCAATAAAGATAAATTTGAATTACCAAGATTTCCAATCAATGAAAAATATGGTGATTTAAAAAGATTTAAATCTTTAATAAATTATATGCCCCTGGAGTATAAAAATTTAAAACCTGAAGAAAAAAAGATAAACAATACGAACAATCCTCCTAAAGTTATTGTCGAATTTTTTCCAGAGCAAAAAAATATTGAAAATATTAGTTGTTATTCCAATGACGGTGGAATATGGAAAAAACCAGATCTAAAATTCCAAAAGCAAACTTTAACAATTAATTTAGAAACAAAATTTTTACCAAGAAGAGGTAGAATCAACTGTTCTCTAAATGACAATGGTAAATGGAGATGGTTTGGTACACAATTTACAGTAAAAAAAAACTAGATTAAACTCTCTAATTTAATACTGGAAGGAAGTAGTCTTGCATCATCAAAATCTTTTAAATTATTTTGTTTTATAATTTTTTGTAAAACTTCTACATATTTTTCGCCCGTCTCGGCATAATGATCTAAAAATTTAACTAAAAGCAAACTATCTAAAGGTAGTCCTTTATCTCTCAATTCAGCTCTTGCCTTTCTCAAATTTTTATAAGACGAATGTGTGTTTAAATTCCGCTGATAGGCTCTTACCGAGGCCTGTAAAACATTAAACTTCATTACTTTATGTCCTTTACTTTTATCTGCATCTTTAGGCTTCAATCCCTCCCCTGACCATGTCCATTGTCCAAATAATGCATTTCCCTCTTGAGCAAATCTTGACGTTCCCCATCCGGTTTCTTTGGCTGCTTGTGCAATTGCAAGTGAAACAGGTATCTCATCCATTCTTATTTTTAAGATTGATAACTCCTTTGATGGAATTCCATATTGTTTATATTTTTTCTCAAGCCATTTTTTTTCTAATTTTGTGTTATTACTTTTGTTAATAATACTAAAAAGTCTTTTTCTATCTAATCGGATATTATTATTTTCTTTTAGAATAAGGGGTAAAATAATCTGGATAAAAAAATCTTTTCTTTTTTTCGTGTTTTCAATCATTTTAATTTCTGCTGGAAGCAATGTAAGTGCTACTGGTTTAACGAGTTTTTTCTCTCTAACATCCTCTAAAGAATAATTTGTATCCTCAAACAATTGTTTTATTGTAGAGGCATTCAATCTCACGGTGTCAGTTTCTAGATCATTTAAACTAAAAATATCTTTTAATAGATCATTTTCATCTAAAATAGTCTCTTCGTTTTCTTTATTTTCTCCACCATTTTCTAATGTATATGCCAAAATTTCTTTAGAGTTATTTTTAAAAACAAAAGTTTTATTTTTTGAGTAATTAATCATTATTGGCATTAGATAAAAAAAAGAAACTATTAATAAAGAACAAAAAAAAATTTTATAAAATGGCCAAAGAATTTTACGATCTAAAATTTTAAAAAGTTTAAGATCCAGTCTTGAAGTTGATTTTTTTATCATTTAAATAGACACAACTTCTTTCACTTCTGGAATATAATGGCATAAAAGATTTTGAACACCCTGTTTTAAAGTTAATGTAGAGCTTGGACAGCCAGAACAGCTGCCTTGTAATTGAACTTTTACAATTCCATCCTTAAACTCTTTAAACTTAATATCGCCTCCATCTTTTGCAACAGCTGGTCTAATTTTTTGATCTAGTATTTTGATAATCTTAAGTTCTATATCCTCTAAATTTTCTTTGTCTTCACCTTCCTTCAAATCATGTTTAATCACACATTCCGCACCATTAAAATAAAAATCATTTATCAAAGAAATGACAATGTGTTTAATTTCATCCCAAGGAATTTCACCATATTTATTTATCGAAATAAAATCTTTACTTAAAAATATACTCTCAACACCTTTGATTGATAGTAAGTTTTTTACCAATTCATTTTGAACATTATCTTTTTTTGTTATTTCAAATGACCCATTATTTGAAACCGTTTTGCCTGGTAAAAACTTTAACGAATTAGGGTTTGGAGTTACTTCTGTCTGAACAAACATGATTTATATATAGTCAATAATTAGAAAATTGGTACTTGTTAATAGTTTTTTTCTCAAAAACCTATGATTTCATGAATTTTTTTTACTTTTTCGGAGGCTATTTTATTAGCTTTTTCAGATCCGTCCAAAAGAATTTTATCCAAGTAATTTTGATCATTTAATAATTTTTTAATTTCTTGAGATATTGGAACTATTTTATCAACTAAAACTTGCGATAAAATTTCTTTAAAGTCTGAAAAATTTTTTTTTGAAAAATTTTTAATTGAGTTTTCTAATTTTGTATTTGTAAGACAAGAATAAATACCAAGCAAGTTTTTAGCCTCCGGCCTATTCTCTAACTCATCAATGGTAGAAGGCATTGGTAAAGGATCAGTTTTGGCTTTTTTTACTTTATTAATAATAAGATCCTCGGTATCAGTAAGGTTTATTCGACTTGAGTCAGATAATTCTGATTTACTCATTTTTTTTAAACCATCTTTAAGACTCATTATTCTAGAAAAATCTTTTTGAATTAACGGCTCAGGAATTTTTAAAAAATCATCTTTTTTAAAATCACTATTAAACTTTTGAGCAATGTTTCTGCATAACTCTAAATGCTGTTTTTGATCATCTCCTACAGGAACATGCGAAGTATCATAAAGTAATATATCTGCTGCCATTAACACTGGATAAGAATAAAGACCGATGCTTGCTTTTTCTTTATCTTTTCCTGCCTTTTCCTTAAATTGTGTCATTCTATTTAACCACCCCATTCTAGCTACACAACTTAGTATCCATGCTGCCTCTGAATGAGCGCTTACTCTTGATTGATTAAAGATAGTATTTTTTTTTGGGTCTATCCCACTTGCTATAAATGTAGCTACAGTTTCTCTTATATTGTTTCTCAATTCCTTTGGATCTTGATTGACAGTTATAGCGTGTAAATCTACTACACAAAAAAAACAGTCATTTGTATTATCATTACTAAGTTCAACAAAATTTGTAATCGCACCTAAATAATTACCTAGATGAAGATTGCCGGTTGGCTGAACTCCTGAAAAAATTTTTTTTCCCATAAACTAATACTTTAATTGAAGATCTTTGGAATTAAAAGCTTTGATCAAATATGATAATATAATATAGAAAATTAAACCTAATGAGACTGATAAAATCAAGTATAATGATTTAAATTTATAATCATAAATTAATTCATTTTTAAAAATTGAAAGGACAAAATTAAAGAAAATACCCATAAATATTGATGCAAATAAAATCTTTAAAAACTTAACTAAAAAAGTTTTATTCAAATTAAATAGATCTCTATTTTTAAGAAAAATAAAAAGTAAAATTGCATTGAACCAAGATGAAAAAGTTGTAGCTATTGGAATTATTATAAAACCAATGCTTTTGAAGTAATAAACGCTCAAAAGAACATTCAAAGTTACTGCAATCAAGGAAATATAAAACGGAGTTTTTGTGTCATGATTTGCAAAAAAGAATGTTGAAAAAACTTTGATCAGTCCAAACGCTGGAAGTCCTAAGCTAAAATAGAATAAAGCTTTTGCCGAATTACTTACTGCTTCATTGTTAAAAGAACCATATCCAAACAAAGCAGAAATGATTTCTTCAGATCCGACAACTAAAGCAATAGATGCTGGTAAGCTTAAAAACATACTTAGTTCTAATGCTTTATTTTGAATTTTTAAAATCTTAGCTTTGTTTCCACTAATAATATTTTTTGTTAATTGAGGTAAGATAACCACGCTAATTGCAATTCCAGCAATAGCTAAATTTATTTGATAAATTCTATCTGCATAATACAGATATGAAACTGCACTCGCCTCAAATGAAGCAATAATGGTGCCTACAAGAATATTTATTTGAGTAACCCCTGAAGAAAATATACTTGGTAAAAGTTTTTTAAAAAAAAATTTAACTTTTTTATTAATGGTAAAGTAAAACTTGAGATTAATCGTATAAAACTTTTTTACAAACTTATATAAAAAAACTAATTGAAGAAAACCTGCTAAAGACACACCATAAGACATTAAATAGATAAGACTATCATCTAAATATTTTCCAAAAAATAATATTGTTATTAAAACTATATTAAGAATAATCGGCGCAGCTGAGGCAGCAGCAAATTTATTATGAGAATTTAATATTGCGGCAAAAAAGGAAGATAGGCTTACAAACAATAAGAATGGGAAAGTTATTCTTGTTAAGTCTATTGCTAGATCAATTTTTTCTTTATCTTCAACAAATCCAGGGGCTATTAAACTCACAAAAGCTGGCATAAATGTTTCAATTACTAAAACCAAAAATAGAAGGCCCAAAAATAATAAATTAAAAACGTCATTAGCAAATTTATTTGATTTTGATTTATTCTTGATTAATTCCGATGTATAACTGGGAACAAAGGCAGCATTAAATGTACCCTCAGCAAATAATCTTCTAAAAGTATTTGGAATTCTAAAAGCAACAAAAAATGCATCCGCAAGAAAGCTTGTGCCAAGAAAAATTGCTAATAGAACATCTCTTAAATAACCAAGTAATCTGCTGATTATAGTATAAAATCCAAAAGTCCCTGTTGACTTAATTAAGTTCATAAATCATATTAGTCTTAATATTACCCCATTTGTACAACTAATTATAAAAAATGAAAAAAACAAAAATTGATCATTACACGGATAAAGAAGCTTTAGAGTTTCATAGTCATAATAAACCTGGAAAAATCGAAATTACTTCCTCCAAAAATATGACTACAAAAAGAGATCTTGCTTTAGCTTATTCCCCAGGTGTTGCGGCTCCCGTAAGAGCTATAAGCAACAATCCTGAAGCTGCATTTGATTATACAAGCAAAGGTAATCTTGTTGCAGTTATAAGTAATGGTTCAGCAATCCTAGGAATGGGAAATTTAGGCGCTTTAGCTTCTAAACCAGTTATGGAAGGAAAGGCAGTATTATTTAAAAGATTTGCAGACATAGACTCTATAGATCTTGAGATAGATTGTTCAGACCCTAAAGAAATCATAAATAGTATAAAAAACTTTTCTCCTAGTTTTGGTGGAATAAATCTTGAAGATATTGCGGCGCCTGACTGTTTCATTATAGAGGAAAAACTTAAAGAAATTTTAGATATACCTGTGTTTCATGACGACCAGCATGGAACTGCTATCATTACCACAGCAGCTCTAATTAACGCTTTAGATATTAGTAAGAAATCTATTGGTAATATTAAACTAGTTGTTAATGGTGCAGGAGCCTCGGCTATGGCTTGTACAAACTTGTTTAAAAAAAGTGGTGTCCCTCAAAAAAACATAACGATGGTTGATAGACAAGGGGTAATTTTTAAAGGTCGAGAAAATTTAAACAAATGGAAATCAAGTCATGCGATTGAAACGAATAATCGAACATTAGATGATGCAATTAAGGGTGCGGACGTATTTTTAGGTTTATCTGCTAAAGGTGCTCTCACAAAAGATATGGTAAAAAAAATGGCTAAGAATCCAATAATTTTTGCATGCGCTAATCCAGATCCTGAAATAACACCAGAGGAAATAGAGGAGGTTAGAGATGATGCAATTATTGCAACTGGAAGATCTGATTATCCTAATCAAGTAAATAATTTAGTTGGTTTTCCATATATATTTAGAGGTGCATTGGATGTAAGAGCAAAAACTATTAATGAGGAAATGAAAGTGGCAGCCGCAAAAGCAATTGCAAATTTAGCAAAAGAAGATGTTCCAGATGAAGTTATAGCTGCAATGGGAGGAGAAAGACCTCATTATGGGAAGGAATACATTATTCCATCTACATTCGATCCTAGATTAATAAGTGTAATTCCCGCAGCTGTCGCAAAAGCAGCAATAGAAACTGGAGTGGCTAGAATTAAGATTGATAATTTTGAAATTTACAAAGAACAACTCAAGCAAAGATTAGATCCTACTGTCACAATTATGCAAGGTATAAATAGTTATATTAAGAAAAAACCTAAGAAAGTAGTTTTTGCTGACGGTGAAGATGAAAATATGCTTAAAGCAGCAATAGCTTTTAAAAACTCCAAATTGGGAGAACCAATCTTAATTGGAAAGAAAGAAAAAGTGAAAGAGCAGATAAAGAAAATTGGTTATAATGAAAATTTCGATATTGAGATAGTAAATTCAAAAGATACTTCGAAAAGAGAAAAATATGTTAAATATGTTTTCAAAAAACTTCAAAGAGAACAGGGTATGCTCGAGTGGGATTGTGATCGACTTGTAAAAAATGACAGAGTAGTCTGGGCATCTTGTATGGTTGCTTGTGGAGACGCAGATGCAATGGTTACTGGAAATACAAGAAGATATTCTTCATCGTTAGAAAAAATTATTAAAGTTGTTGATCCTAGGCCTGGTGAGATAATGTTTGGTTTAAATTTAATAGTTAATAGGGGTAAAACAATTTTTATATGTGATACTTCGGTAATTGAATATCCAGATGCAGATCAATTGGCTGCTATGGCAGTTTCAGCCTCTAGAGTTGTAAGACTTTTTGGATTTGATCCAAAAGTGGCTTTTTTATCTCACTCAACTTTTGGTCAACCAGTTACTGACAGAACTAAAAGAATAAGTGATGCGGTTAAAATCTTGAAAAAAAAGAAAGTTAACTTTAAATTTGATGGCGAGATGCAACCAGATGTTGCTCTTGAAGAAATCTATAAAGAACTATATCCATTTTCTGATATTGTTGGAAATTCAAATGTCTTGATTATGCCAAGCCAACATAGTGCAGCCATTTCCTACAAAATGATCAAGTCTATGAGTAGAGCAAAATTAATTGGACCTTTATTAATTGGCCTTGGGCTTCCAATAGAAATAGCACCCTTAAGATCTTCTACATCTGATATTTTAAATTTAGCTTCAATTGCAGCGTATTCCGCAGACGTAATTAAATATAAAAAAGATTAGTCTTTTTGGATTCTTAAATCATCAACTAATATAATGCTTGCAACAACATCTTTAACATCTAAAATTTCTTTAGCCTCCTGTATAACCTTTTTTTTTTCATCTGATGATAAGGCAATTCCATAAATATAAATTTTCTTCTTATAAGTATCAATTTGATAATTGCTTGCTTTAATTTCTTTACTTAATATTATTGCTGTTCTCAATTGTGATGTAATAAGAAGATCTTTTGCGGATTGTTTAAAGTTGAATTCTTCCTTAACTTTTAAATCATTTCTTACAGATCGAACCCCGTCAGTTTCCCATGCTAACTTAGTTAATTTTAGCTTATCCTCTGGATTATCAACCTTACCAGTTAAGAAAATCCTACCATCAAGAACTTTAGAATTAACTAAAAGTAAATGCTTTTTGTCCAATAAAATCATCCTTGCGGTTAAATTTTTTTGCATTATTGAGTCATCAATTTGAGTTCCTACTGATCTTGGATCAAAAGCTACACTTACACCTGTTCCAAATATTCCTCTTGATGATACACCTGCACAACCATAAATTAAAACTACAATTGTCAGTAACAATATAAATTTAATTTTCATTTTTAAGTTTCAGACAGTAATCGTAAATTTTTTTTTTAGAAATTTTGTTATTTGAGTGAATTAAATTAGTTATTTCTTTAATACTTAATTTCTTTATCATAATTTGTATATTTCTTTTATCTGATTCACTTAATTCTTGCGATGGTTTTTTTTTCTCACCTTTTTCGGAAATTACTATTGTTATTTCACCTTTTAATTCATGATCAAATTGCTTTAAATCCTTTACTGAAGACCTGGTGAATTCTTCATAAAACTTAGTCATTTCTCGACAAATCAAAATTTTTCTGTCTAAAAAATTTTTTTTAATAAAAGGTATAATTTTGTTTATTTTTTTTGGTGAAATAAAAAAAACTATAGAACTATTGAGATTTGATAAAGATTTCAAATCTCTCTCAATAATTTTTAATTTTTCAGAAAAAAAACCATAAAAGAAAAATTTATCAGAAAACCCACTTATTGAAATTGCAGACGTTACAACAGAAGCTCCAGGTATAGGAATAATATCTATATCATTTTTTACGCATTCCTTAATTAATATTGAACCAGGGTCTGAAACTCCTGGGGTTCCTGCATCTGATATTAAAGAAATAATCGAACCGTCTTTTAAAAGTTTAATAACCTTAGCTAAATTTTTTTTTTCATTAAATTTATGATTTGAAATTAATTTTGAATCAATACTGTAATTCTTGAATAAATTTTTTGAAACTCGTGTATCTTCACAAAGAATATAGTCAGAATTTTTAAGAATTTCTATAGCTCTAAGTGTAATATCAGCTAAATTTCCTATTGGAGTTGGTACTATATATAGTCCTTTTTTAAGTGGCAAAGAATTTAAAGACATAATTTAAAATTTAATAATATAATATACCTAAAATGAATAAAATTTTTAAAATCATTTTAATAACTTTTTTCAGTATTCTTTCATTTTTAAATTTTGGAAATACTAGTGAAGAAAAGATAAAAATAGGCTTATTAGTTCCAATAACAGGTGATAATAAAGAATTAGGTCAATTGATAATTAAATCAACACGAATGGCCCTTCAAGACATTAATAGTAACAAAATTGAAATTTATCCTAAAGATACAGGTTCAGATCCTGATCAAGCTTTAAAATCGGCTAAAAAATTAAAAGAATTGGATATAAAGATTGTTATTGGTCCAATTTTTTATAAAAGTTTAAATTATCTACATCAAGTAGAAGATGTTACGTTTCTTTCACTAACAAATAAAACAGAAAAGCTTCCAAATAATGTTATTAGCAGCGGTGTTAACGCAACTTCTCAACTAAAAACTATAAAAAAATTTATAGAATTGAATGATATTAAAAAAACAATATTCTTAACTCCAGAACTTGATTTTAAGTCAGAAGTTAAGAAAGGTATAAAAGAATCTAAAATAAAGATTTTGAAACATTATATTTATAATAGGCAACCAACAAAACTTACAGCTCAAATTGAAAAAATTACTAATTATAAAATTAGGAAGCAAAACTTAGCTGATGAAGTAAGAAGAGTGGAGAATTCAGATCTTATCGATAAAGAACAACAGCTAAAAAAATTAGAAAAAAAATATTCCATTGGAAATGTAGGTTTTGATTCTGTTATTATCTCTGATTTCAATGAAAGTTTAAAAAGTGTAATTACCTCTCTTTTGTATACTGATGTTTCACCTAAAAATAAAAGTATAATTACTTTTAATCAATGGTTTGACCAAAGTATTTTAAATGAAAAAAACATACAACCAATCTATTATCCCTCAATAAATAAAAAAAATTTAAAAAATTATAAAAATAAATTCTATAATATATTTAATCAATATCCAAATCACTTGTCTCTACTAAGTTATGATCTTGTCGGTCTAATATATTATCTATCAACTAAAAATGAGCTTGATGACTTAAACAAATTGTTTAAAAAAAAAAGCTCCTTCAAAGGAAAAATAGGAGTTTTTGATATTCAAGATAATAAGATAAATCACAGATTAAATTTTTACAAAATTGAAGATAGTGAGATTAAAAAAATTTTTTAATTTTTTTAAAAGCTTTAAATCGATGATCTATTTTATATTTTTGTTCAGATTTCATTTCACCGAATGTAAGGTTTCTATTAAACGGAACAAAAATTGGATCATAACCAAAGCCATTAGTTCCTTTAGGAATTGGGGAAATTTTTCCTTCTACTTTACCAATTGTACAAGCTATTTTTTTATCTAAAAAGCTTATTGATAACACACAAATAAAACGAGCTTTTATTTTTTTTTTTCTCCAATTTTTATCTTTCTGGTTTAGTTCTTTATAAACTCTTTTTATTGCTTTTTTAAAGTTTGATTTTTTTCCTCCCCATCTTGCAGAGTGAATACCAGGTTTTTTATTTAACAAATCGATTTCGAGACCAGAGTCGTCAGCTAAGCAAACTAAATTTGTTTTTTTTGAAAAATATCTTGATTTTATTAATGAGTTTTCCTTAAAAGTTTTACCATTCTCTATGGGACTTTTGAGCTTAAAATCCGATGTTGAATAAGTTGTGATATTTTTTGGCAGCAAATCAACAATTTCTTTATATTTTCCTCTATTATTTGTACCAATCAATAATTTATCAATTTTTTTACTTTGCATCTAGAAATTTAGATATTTCTTACCATATAAATATCTATGGAAAAAGAAAGAAACCAAAATACAGAAGATAACTTTTCAAAAAAAAACGATAATACAGATGCTGACGTTCAACCAGAGACAAAAAGTTCTGAAGAAAAGTTAGAAAAAAGTCCTGAAGAAAAAATTATGGATCTTGAAGATAAAGTAGCAAGAACTCTTGCTGAAATGGAAAATCAAAGAAGAAGGTTTGAAAAAGAGAAAGAGGAGGCATTCGAATATGGAGGTTTTAATTTTGCCAGAGAGGCCCTAAATTTAATAGATAATCTTGAAAGATCAAAACTAACTTTAGAGAATGATGAAACTTTAAAAAATTCTGATGTATTAAAAAAAATGTTAGATCATCTAAAAATAATTAATCAGGATTTAATTTCTATTTTTGCAAAAAATAATGTTAAATCAATTGAATGCTTAAATAAAAAGCTGGATCCAAATTTTCATCAAGCTATGATTGAAATAGAAGATGATCAAAAAGAACCTGGTACAATAATACAGGAAATACAAAAAGGGTTTACTATCAAAAACAGGTTACTTAGACCATCTTTGGTAGGGGTTTCAAAAAAAACTGTAAATAAAGAGCAAAAAACCCATGAAAACGAGGAAAATACAAAAGAGAAATAATAAATGTATCAACTTGTACATTCAAAATTAAGTACTATATGAGGCATCAGTAACATAATTTATGAGCAAAATAATTGGAATAGACTT
>CABYJS010000009.1 GCA_902519375.1 uncultured Pelagibacteraceae bacterium | reverse complement strand
AGAAATATTTTTTTAGGAAATATATCTCCAATAACTGGAGCAATGATTACTGCTGATAATGCTACTTATTTTTACACTGGTGTACAAGCTCATTACAAGATTGGATCGTTAAATCTAACACCAAGTTTTGCACCTGGTTACTATGACTCAGGTAATGGAAAAGACTTAGGACATGAGCTAGAGTTTAAAAGTGAAGTTCAACTTTCTTTAGAATTACCTAAAGATAGTCAATTTGGTTTTTCATATAATCATTTGTCAAATGCAAGTTTAGGCAAAAAAAATCCTGGGGCAAATAGTTATATGTTTAATTTCTTAAAAAAGTTTTAAAAAAGATATATGAATTTAAAAGATTGTCACAACTTTAGTGATTTTAGAAAATTAGCTAAACAAAAACTACCGTCACCAATATTTCATTATATTGATGGTGCT
Organism: uncultured Pelagibacteraceae bacterium; assembly: GCA_902519375.1. Taxonomy (GTDB): domain Bacteria; phylum Pseudomonadota; class Alphaproteobacteria; order Pelagibacterales; family Pelagibacteraceae; genus Pelagibacter. The sequence continues at coordinate 37,250 of CABYJS010000009.1, read as the reverse complement.
GCTGATGATGAAACTACCTATGCAAGAAATACCAGTGCTTTTGATGATGTTGATTTAGTTCCTAATGTTTTAAGAGGTGTTGAAAACGTTGATTTGTCTACAACCATATTTGGAAAAAAATTAGACCTACCATTTTATTTAGCACCTACAGCTCTTCAAAGACTTTTTCACTACGATGGAGAAAGAGCAGTTGGTAGAGCGGCTCAAAAATTCAATACAATGTTTGGTGTCTCTGCATTAGCAACTGTAAGTGTAGAAGAAATATCTTCAATGATCGATACTCCGAAAATGTTTCAGTTTTATTTTCACAAAGATAGAGGTTTAAATGATTCTTGTTTAGAAAGAGCTAAAGCAGCAAAGTTTGATGTAATGGCTTTAACAGTTGATACAATAACAGGTGGTAATCGTGAAAGAGATCTTAGAACAGGCTTTACATCTCCACCAAAACTGACCCTTTCAAGTTTATTTAGTTTCGCTACAAAACCAATGTGGGGAATAAATTATTTAACTAAAGGTAAGTTTGAATTACCTCATCTTCAAGATTTTGTAAAAGAAGGCACAAGTACTAATTCTTCAATTGGAAATTATTTTTCTACTATGTTGGACCAATCTATGAATTGGAAGGATGCTGAAAAACTTTGTTCTCAATGGGGAGGCCACTTTGCACTTAAAGGTGTTATGTCAGTTGAGGATGCTAAAAGAGCAGTTGATATAGGATGTACAGGTATAATGGTTTCAAATCATGGAGGACGTCAACTTGATGGATCAAGATCTCCATTTGATCAACTTTCTGAAATTGTAGACGCGGTAGGAGACAAACTTGATGTTATTTGTGAAGGAGGAATTCATAGAGGAACTCACATGCTTAAAGCACTGTCATTAGGTGCAAAAGCATGTTCAGGTGGCAGGTTATATTTATACGCTTTAGCTGCTGGAGGGCAACCAGGTGTTGAAAGAGCTATAGAAAAATATAAAGCTGAATTAGTCAGAGACATGAAGTTAATGGGATGCACAAAGATAAGTGATCTTCATAAAGGTAACTTGAGATTTAGAAGATAGTGAGTTTAAAAAACTGCTATAATTACGAAGATTTTAGAAAGTTAGCCAAAAAAAAATTGCCTTCTCCAATTTTTCACTACATTGATGGTGGTGCAGATGACGAATCCACCTTAAGAAGAAATACAGATTCATTTAATGATTGTGATTTAGTTCCAAATATTCTTGCGAGTGTTGGTAAACCTGATTTATCGACTACTTTGTTTGGAAGAAAAATAGATATGCCTGTTTTTCTATCTCCTGCTGCAATGCAAAGACTTTATCATCCAGAGGGAGATAGAGCTTCAGCTAGAGCAGCAGAAAAATTTGGAACTTTTTATAGCATGTCATCAATGGGTAATAATACTATTGAGGAAGTATCAAATATTTCAAGTGGTCCTAAACTATTTCAACTTTATGTTCATAAAGATAGATCTATTTCAGATGATTTAATAGATAGATCAAGAAGGTCTGGTTTTGATGCAATGTGTCTAACGGTAGATACTTTAGTTGCAGGTAATAGAGAGAAGGATCATAGAACTGGATTTACCACTCCTCCAAAGCTAACCTTACAAAGCTTGATGAGTTTTGCAAAGAGACCTGGTTGGGTATTCAATTATTTGACTGGTAAAAGATTTGAATTATCAAATGTTAAAAAAAAAACTGATAAAGGGACAAATATAGCAAAGTCTGTAATTGAGTATATTAATGAACAGTATGATCCTGCAATGGGCTGGAAAGATGCTGAGTATTGTGCAAAAAAATGGGATGGTCCTTTTGCATTAAAAGGTGTTATGTCAGTTGAAGATGCTAAAAGGGCAATTGATATTGGATGTACTGCAATTATGATATCAAATCATGGAGGACGTCAACTTGATGGATCAAGATCTCCTTTTGATCAAGTAAAAGCAATTTCTGATGCTGTAGGTGATAAATTAGAGATTATTTTGGACGGAGGGGTTAGAAGAGGAACTCATGTTCTTAAAGCACTTGCAGCCGGGGCAAAAGCATGCAGTTTTGGAAAGATGTTTTTATTCTCTTTAGCCGCAGGTGGCCAAAAAGGTGTTGAGCATCTTCTACAAAACATGCACGATGAGATAAATAGAAATATGGTTTTGATGGGCTGTAAAAATTTAAAAGAGTTGAATAGTTCAAAATTAATCTATAGAAAATAAAGGATAAATTATGAAACTAGCTAAAAGTTTAGAAAGATTGGGAACAGAGTCCGCATTCACAGTACTTGCAGAGGCTAAAAAATTAGAAGCCCAAGGAAAGCCAATGATTCATTTAGGATTAGGACAACCAGATTTTAAAACTCCTAAACATGTCGTTGAAGCAGCTAAGAAAGCGTTAGATGATGGTCATCATGGATATGTAATGTCAAATGGTATTCCTGAATGTCGTCAAGCTGTAACTAGATGGATTAAGAAACGCTATAATGTAGATATCGATTTTGAAAGAATTATAATTATGCCAGGTGGTAAACCTACAATGAGTTATGCTATCCAGTGCTTTGGTGAACCAGGCGCAGAAATTATACATCCAACTCCTGCTTTTCCAATTTATGAGTCGATGATTAATTATACAGGATCAACTTCAGTTCCATATGATTTAACAGAAAATAAAGATCTAAAATTTGATCCAGATAAAATATTATCTTTAATTACGGATAAAACACGTTTGTTAGTTCTAATTAATCCAAATAATCCAACTGGAAGCTTTGTGGAAAAAAAAGATATCGATGTTTTAGCTGATGGTCTTAAGAAACATCCTCATGTAACAATACTTAGTGATGAAATTTATAGTAGACAAATTTTTGATGGAAAAGAAATGCCAACATTTTTTAATTATCCAGAGTTAAGAGAAAGATTAATAGTATTGGAAGGATGGAGCAAAGCTTATTCAATGACTGGATGGAGACTTGGTTGGAGTTTTTGGCCACAACACTTAGTTGAACATGTTAACAAATTGTTAATTAATAGTGTTTCGTGTGTTAATGCTGCTGCTCAATTTGCAGGTATAGCTGCATTAGATGGTCCAGATGATTCAATTGATGCTATGATGGAAAAATTCACTCAAAGAAGAGACATAATTTATAAAGGTTTGAATGATTTACCAGGTGTTGAATGTAGTTTACCTGGTGGAGCTTTTTATGCATTTCCAAAAGTTATTGGTACTGGAATGAATGGAGCAGAGTTTGCTAGAAAAGCTATGCATGAAGCAGGGGTAGCAATAGTTCCTGGATCAGCTTTTGGTGAAACTTGCCAAAACTATGTTAGGTTTAGTTTTGCGGCTTCTAGAGATAACATTTCTCAAGCTTTAGAAAACGTAAAGAAAATGCTAACTAAATAAGCTGTATTTTTACCTTAAATTTTATTAATATTCTTTGAAATGAATGATCAAGCTCAAGCAGAACTAAAAAAAATCTTTAATGGAAGATTTTCTACTTCGGAGTCTACAAGAGCAAACTATGCAAGAGGTGAGGACACTTATGATCCAGTCTTATCCAAAGCTGTAGTTTTTCCAGAAACAAATGAAGAAGTTTCAAAAATACTAACTTTATGTAACAAACATAAAATTCCAGTAGTACCTTTTGGCACTGGAACATCTTTAGAGGGAAACGTTGTTGGAAATGACAATGGGATTACTATTTCTTTAGAAAAAATGAACAAAATTCTAAGCGTTAATGCATTAGATTTTGATTGTAGGGTACAGGCTTGTGTCACTAAAGAACAATTAAATGAATACTTAAGAGAGGATGGAGTTTTTTTTCCAATAGATCCTGGTGCTAACGCTGCAATTGGAGGGATGGCTTCAACTTCAGCCTCAGGGACCATGGCAGTAAAGTATGGAACTATGAAAACGGCGATCACGGGTCTTACAGTTGTCCTACCAAATGGTGATATTATTAACACTGGCAGCAGAACTAAAAAAACTTCGGCTGGTTATAATCTAACTAATCTTTTTATTGGATCTGAGGGTACATTAGGGATAATTACTGAAATTCAATTAAGATTATCTCCAATTCCAGAGAGTATTATGAGTGCAGTTTGTCATTTTCCATCATTGGAAAGTGCAGTCCAAACAGCTCAACAAGTAATTCAATATGGCGTACCTATAGCAAGAATTGAGATGCTAAATAAAGAGCAAATGGAAATTAGTATCAATTATTCAAAACTTAAAGATATTAAAGCTGTACCAACATTATTTTTTGAATTCCATGGTTCAGAGGCATCAAATCAGGAAAATATAAAAATAGTAGAAGAGATTTCAAAAGATAATAATGGAAGCTCTTTTAAATGGGCAAAAGATTTAGAGGCAAGAAATAAGCTTTGGAAAGCAAGATGGGATGTTTATTATTCTGTGAAAGCTTTAATAAACAACGGAAGAGTATATTCAACAGACGTATGTCTTCCAATCTCAAAAATCACTGAATGTGTAAATTTTGCAGAGGAGGAAACTAAAAAACTTGGTCTTAGAGCTCCTATGGTTGGTCATTTAGGAGATGGAAATTTTCATGTAATTTTACCTTACGATCCTAAGGAACAAGGAACATATAATAAGATAAGGGACTTTAGCGATCTATTAATCAAAAAAACTTTAGAATTAAATGGAACAATAACTGGTGAACACGGTGTTGGACTCCATAAAAAGTCTTATTTGTTACAAGAGCATGGTGATTGCATTCCTTTAATGAAGTCTATAAAGAAAAGTATTGATCAAAATAATATAATGAATCCTGGTAAAATATTTGATCTAAATTAATCAATTTTATAAAAGATGAAAAAAATTTTAATCACTAGAAAGTTAATTAAAGATAGTGAGGATAAAGCTTCAAAAACTTTTGAGGCAAAATTTAATTCAAATGATGAATTATATTCGCAAACAAAAGTAATAGAAATGAGTCAAGGTTGTGATGGTATTCTTTCATCTTTGACAGAAAAATTGGATAAAGAGACAATTGATAAACTACCAGATACAGTTAAGATTATTTCAAATTTTGCTGTTGGATTTGGAAATATTGATCTAGAGGCTGCTAAAAAGAGAGGGATTACAGTTACAAATACCCCTGAAGTTTTGTCAGATGCAACTGCAGAGATTGGTATCCTTTTGATATTAGGAGCATGTAGAAGAGCTGTTGAGGGAATAAATTCTGCAAGAGAAGGTGGATGGAAATGGTCTGCAGATTATCTAATTGGAAAACAATTAACTGGAACAAGATTAGGTGTCTTAGGAATGGGAAGAATTGGGCAGAAGATAGCTAAAATTGCTAAATCATTAGGAATGATAATTCATTATCATAATCGATCAAAGTTAAATTCCGAAAAAGAAAACGGTGCAATCTATCATGATAGTGTAAAAAGTCTTTTTTCAGTATCTGATGTTTTATCTATTTGTTGTCCAGCAACAAAGGAAACAGAAAATATGATAAATAAAGAGACGGTTGAATACTTCCCTAAAGGGGCAGTAATAACAAATGTTGCAAGAGGTGACATCGTTGATGATGAGGCTTTGATTGATGCTTTGAACAGAAGAAAAATTTATGCTGTTGGTTTAGATGTTTATAAAAATGAGCCAAATTTAAATCCCGGTTATCTAAAAATTAAGTCAGCTTTTATTTTACCTCATCTAGGAAGTGCAACTAAAGATACTAGAATTGCAATGGCAAATTTAGCAATCGATAATATTGATGAGTTTTTCAAAACAGGAAAGTGCACAAATACAGTCAATTAATTCTACTCAAGATTGTATAAAATTCAACTTCTGCGACAACTACGTCTTTTTTTAGAGAGACTCTAAAGTGAATCTATGTTTAATTTGCCCAGTTAATTAACTATTAGAGGAGAAACAATGACTAAAGAAAATAAATCATTGAAGACTAAAACGTCTTCAAGACGTAAGTTCTTTAAGACTGCTGCTAAAGCTAGTGCTGTAGCTGCAGCCGCTGTAGCAATGCCATACGTTAAGGCAAACGCTGCAACTACTTTAAAGATGCAAGCTGCATGGCCAAGTGGAGCTAACATCTTTTTTGAAATGGCTGGAGACTATTGTAACATGGTTAAAGAAATGTCTGGAGGTTCACTTCAGATTGATCTTCAACCAGTCGGAGCAGTTGTAAAGACTTCAGAAATTGGACAAGCAGTAAGTTCAGGTGTAGTTGATATGGGTCACTGGGTGACTGCATATTGGTATGGTAAAAATCCAGCTGCATCTTTATTTGGAACTGGTCCTTCATACGGAATGTCATCTCAAGAAGTTATGGGATGGATGGAATATGGTGGAGGAAGAAAATTATATGACGAAACTCTTGCAAAAGTAGGTTTCGATTATATTGGTTTCTTTCATATGCCTATGCCAGCGCAGCCTTTTGGTTGGTTCAAAAAGAACGTGACTAAAGTGTCTGATGTTAAAGGTATGAAGTACAGAACAGTTGGTCTAGCGACTAACGTTTTGACTGCAATGGGAATGGTAGTTAGACAATTACCAGGTGGTGAAATTCAACCAGCAATGAAAACTGGTTTGATCGAAGCTGCTGAGTTTAACAATCCAACTTCAGACTCTCAGTTTGGTATGCAAGATGTTTCTAAGCATTATCACTTAGGAAGCTTCCACCAATCTCAAGAGATGTTTGAAATTCCTGTTAACAAAAAAACATATAATAGTTTATCACCTGCGCACCAAGCAATATTGAAAAATGCTGCTTATGCTGCAAACAGTGATAACTACTTTAAAGCTCTAGTAAGATACTCAGCTGACTTAGCTAAGTTAATGAACCAGCATAAAGTAAATGTGTATCAAACTTCAGATGAGATTTTAGCTCAACAATTAAAAGGTTGGGATAAAGTTATTGGTGATTTCACTAAGAAAGATGCTTTCTTTAAGAAAGTAATCGATTCTCAAAAATCATACGCGAAGAGAGTAATGAAGTACTTGCTGATGAATCAGCCGAATTACAAACTTGCTTATGAAAATGAGTTTGGACCAATAGGAAAAGTTAAGCTTTAATTAACTTTTTTTTTTAATTTTAAAGGGGGGCTATGCCCCCCTTTTTATTTGATTAATTAAAGACAATTCAATAGAACTCTTTACTTATGCTAAGATCATTTATAAAATTTGCTGACCGTCTGAGTGTTTCAATGGGTAAAGCATTTTCTTGGTGCATAGTGATCTTGATGGGTGGAACTTGTTATGAAGTTTTCATGGCATATGCACTAAATGCACCAACTTTATGGAATTTTGATTTTAGTCTTCAAATGTATGGAGCTATATTTATGATGGCAGGTGCCTACACATTGTCAACTGAGGCACATGTAAGAGGAGATGTGATTTACAGATTATTTTCTCAAAAAACGCAAGCTAAGATAGATTTTATTTTATATTTTATTTTCTTTTTTCCTGGAGTAATTGCTCTTGCCTTTTATGGTTATGAATACGCATCACTCGCATGGAAAATTAAAGAGACAAGTTGGAACAGTCCAGCACAAATCCAAATTTATATGGCTAAATCTTTAATACCTTTATCTGGAACACTTTTAACTATTCAGGGAATAAGTGAAGTGTTTAGATGTATTATATGTATTCAAACAGGTAGTTGGCCAGAAAGAAATATAGCCGACGCTGAGGAAACTGAAAAAATATTAATGAGAACTTCTCAGAAAGGCAATACAGACGATGTTATTTAGTCTTACAAATCCTGAAGTTGCAATAATGATGATGGGTATATTTTTATTTGCTGTCTTATTAGGTTTTCCAATTGCATTTACTTTAATGGCAATGGGTTTAGGTTTTGGGTATTACGCTTATTTTGATCCAACTAAAATGGAACATCTATTTGATAACAGGATATTTCAGTTATTTGTTCAAAATACTTATACGGTAATGGATAATAACGTCTTAACCGCCGTACCACTCTTCTTGTTTATGGGTTATTTGGTCGAAAGAGCTGGAATAGTTGCAAAATTATTTTTTGCAATAAGGTTGGCTTCGCATAAACTTCCAGCTTCTATGGCAGTTGCAGCTTTAATTACTTGTACATTATTTTCAACAGCAACAGGTATAATTGGTGCTGTAGTAACTCTTATGGGACTGTTGGCTTGGCCAGCTATGGTTAAAGCAGGTTATGATAAAAAATTTGCGTCTGGAATTATTTGTTCTGGAGGATGTTTAGGTATCTTAATTCCTCCGAGTATAATGTTAATTGTTTATTCTGTAATAGCTCAACTTTCACCCTTAAGGTTGTTTGCTGCTGCAATTTTCCCAGGACTAATGTTAGCAGGACTTTATATTGGGTATGCAGTAACAAGAGCATGGCTAAATCCATCAATTGCTCCAAAACCTGCAGCAGAGGAAATTCCACCCACTGCAGTTATTATGAAAGAAGTTTTAGTTTCATTTTTACCTTTATTTTCATTAATCATTTTGGTTTTAGGTACAATCCTAGCAGGAATTGCTACACCAGCTGAGGCTGCTGCAGTAGGAGCTTTTGGAGCCTTGGTGTTATCTTATTTTTATAAAACTTTAAAATGGAAAAATTTTAAAGAGTCTGTCTTTTTAACAGCTAAAACAACTGCAATGATTATGTGGTTATTTATTGGTTCCTGGACTTTTGCATCAGTCTTTTCATATCTTGGAGGACATGAGGTATTTGAACATTTCTTTAAGTCGTTGAACCTTCAACCCTGGCAGTTTTTGGTTATTACTCAAATAATTATATTTTTATTAGGCTGGCCTTTAGAGTGGACAGAAATACTGATTATTTTTGTACCAATATTTTTACCTTTAGTAGAATTTTTTGGAGTAAACCCTTATTTCTTTGCAATGTTGATTGCATTAAATCTACAAACATCATTTTTAACTCCACCCATGGCCATGTCAGCCTACTACTTGAAAGGAGTTCAGTCTAAAAATGTTGAACTGATGGAAATATTTAGAGGTATTATGCCATTTTTGGGAATAGTAATATTTGCTATGGTTTTAATGTACCTATTTCCAGGAATAGCCCTTTGGTTACCAGAGACATTATTTGCAAATTAATTTTTAATGACAGATATATTTTCTTTAAAGGTTGAAGAACTAGCAGCAAAAATAAAAGACGCTCAAATATCTTCAGTTGAAATTTGTGAAAGATATATTGAAAGAATAAATAAGTTTGAGAAAGATATCAAAGCCTGGGCACACTTTGATAAAAAAGTCTTATTAGAAAAAGCGTTAGAAGCAGATGACCATAGAAAATCAGGAAAACCGCTTGGTCCTCTTCATGGAATACCAGTTGCAGTCAAAGATATTATTGGGACTGTTGACATGCCAACAGAATGTGGAACCGTTATTAGAAAAGGTAAATCATACTCGCAGAATGCAGAAATCGTGGACCTACTTTTAAATGCTGGTGCAATAGTAATGGGTAAGACAGCAACTTCTGAATTAGCATATCTAGGACCACCAAAAACAACTAATCCTCACGATTATTCGAGAACCCCTGGTGGTTCGTCTAGTGGATCAGCAGCATCAGTTGCATCTTTTATGGCTCCACTTTCAATTGGATCTCAAACAGGAGGATCTATTATTAGACCAGCATCTTACTGTGGTATTGTAGGTTACAAACCAAGCTTTGGTTTAATTTCAAGAAATGGTGTTCTTAAAACTTCTAATACTTTAGATCATATAGGAATGTTTGGAAGAACCGTTGAGGATGTTGCTTTATTAGCAAAAATTTTAATTAAAAAAGACAAACATGATCCTGCTACTATTCACTATTCAACAGAAAATATTTTAGAAGAAACAAAAAAAGGCCCTCTTTTTGAACCAAAGTTTATTTTTTACAAAACTGATTTTTGGAAAATGATTGATAAAAAATCTAAAGAGTCATTCGAATATTTTATTAAATCATTTAAAAACATAGAAGTGTTTGATACCCCTTCATACTTTAAGGATATTCATAAATATCATCAAATTATCCATGAAACTGATTTGGCAAACAATTTTTCAGTTTATTATAAGAAGTATAAATCTAAATTATCAAAATTTATGCAATCAGCTATAGCAAAAGGAAATAAATATTCTGCCAAAGAATATGCTGAGGCAATTGATTTTAAAAAACAAAGTTATGATTCTTATCAAGAAGTCTTTGAGGATTATCATGGCGTTATAACACCCTCCAGTCCAGGAGTTGCACCAAAGGGATTAACAAACACAGGAACAGCAGAATTTAATAAAGTTTGGTCTTATTTGGGAACACCGTGTATTTCTCTGCCTTTACTTGAAGGTGAAAATAAATTACCATTAGGAGTTCAATTAGTTGGTGATCGATATGATGATCACAGATTTTTGGGAGTAGCTAAATGGTTAGAAAAAGAATGTCAGGAATAAAATGAATAAAATAACTACAATTATTGGATTATCTTTTGCTGTATTTTTTTTAATTGGCTTGGCAACGACGTTGACCAAATCAATGATGATAGGTTTTTTTGATGTCTTGCCTGTTTATTTGCTAATGTGTATTGCAATCGGAATGATGGTATACGAAGCTTTTTTTGATAAAGATTAATTTTTTTTACATTGATTGACCTCAAAAAAAATATTTTTCCATTTTTATTACTTTTTATCCAGCCAATATTTATGGCCAGCAACTTAGTTGTTGCAAGGGGAGGAGTTGAATATGTTCCACCAATTTCATTGGCATTTTGGAGATGGACTTTGGTCTTTTTAATTTTATTTCCTTTTACTTATCCAGCTTTAAAAAAAAATTATAAAGTTATAAAAAAAGAATATAAGAAACTTTTATTTTTAGGAGCCATGGGTTGCGGAGTTTGCGGTGCTTTCCCTTTTTTAGCTGGCCAGACCACTACTGTTACAAATATGGGTATTATATATACGTCCTCTCCTATATTTATAATTTTAATTTCTAGTATTTTTTTTAATGAAAAAATTGATTTTATAAAAATTATTGGCCTAATAGCTTGTTTAGTTGGTGTCTTTGCTATTATCATTAAAGGTAACTTTCTTTTATTGATAAATCTTAATTTTACTATTGGTGATTTATGGATGCTCGCAGCAGCTATTGGATGGGCCTTGTATTCAATTTATCTTTTTTATTGGAAAACAAAACTTGAAATTTTTCAAAGATTTACTTTGATCGCACTTTTTGGTGCTCTAAGTTTACTACCTTTTTATATCGGAGAAGAGATACTTTTTCAAAGGACTGTGTTTAGTATGAAATTTTTTATATGGGTTATTTTTGCAGCTATTTCTCCTGGAATTATTGCTTTTACTCTTTATACAATTGCTCAAAAAAAACTTGGAGCTTCATTAACTGGATTTACTTTATATGTATTCACAATTTATGGCGCAATTTATGGTTATTTTTTATTTGATGAAAAGTTAGAAAATTATCATTTGATGGGAACAATTTTGGTATTTATTGGCGTATACTTAGCAAAAAAAAAAAATGTTAATAAAATTTAGGAAAAATTTATTGCAATTTATTTTAATTATTTTTTTTATTTATTTTTTAGTTTTAGTATTTTTATACTTTTTTCAACGAAGCTTATTATATCATCCAAACGAAAATAATTATTCAGGCGATAAAATTTTAGTAGATATAAAAAAAGTTAAGATATCTACTTCAGATAATATTGAATTACTTGGATGGTATCACAAAAAAAATCTTAAAGATTTTAAAACATTAATTTACTTTCACGGAAATGCAGGATCTTTAGAAAATAGAATTCATAAACTCAATCATTTTGAGGATATGAATATTAATTTTTTGATAATAGCTTGGCGTGGTTTTAGCGGTAATGATGGCAAACCCTCTGAACAAGGGCTTTATGAAGATGGTAAAAGTACAATAAATTGGTTGAAAAAAAATGGGGTATCTGAAAAAAATATCATTCTGTATGGGGAGTCTTTAGGTACTGGGGTAGCGACACAACTTGCACAAAATAAAGGTTTTGCTGGGGTAATTTTAGAAACCCCATTTACATCAATGATAGATGCTGCAAAAATATTCTATCCTTACATCCCTGTTAATTTATTACTTAAAGATAAATTTGAAAATTATAAAAAAATTAAAAATATAAATTCACCCATTTTAATAATGCATGGTGAAAAAGACCAAATAGTACCATTTTCTATGGGTAAAAAAATTTATGAAATAGCGAATGAACCTAAGTATTCTCACTTTACTAAATATGACAACCATATGATGGAATATGATGAAAAGTTAGTTTTTGCACTTAAATCATTTTTTAAAAGTTTAAATTAAGCCACATTCTAACCAAATTAAATTCAATATTATCCTCTAATTTTCTAAAATGAGTAGAGTATTTTTATTAATTATTTTTCTATTTTCTTTAAACAAAATTGCTGTTGCAAAAGATAATCAGTTTTCACCTGATACTCTTTTTCATATAGATAAAATGAATTCTCATAATAAAGATTTTGCTTTGTATTTTAAGGGCAGAGAAAATTCAATCTTAGCAAGAGGTGAGACTGAAAATTATATTAATGACCATCCAAAAGATCTCTATATTTATGATTATAAAACTAAAACCTCATCTTCTTTAATATCTTACGATTGGTTTCCATCTCACGCGAAGTATTATCTTGAAGAATATAATTTTCCGGTCTTTCCTGATGATTTTGCCTATTATTTATTAAAAGATAATAAAACTTTAGTAATGATCAGTGCAGTAAAAAGTTTAAATGCTAATTTTAAGTTTGATATTATTGAAAAAAAATTAGAACTTTATCCAACTACAGGTAAATTTGATTTTATAATTTCCTCTTTTGCTAAAAATTGTGGTCATTTTGAATTTAAAGACAATTATAAATGTAGTTTTTACAAACCATTGATATCAAGTACTTTAATTAATTAGCCTGTATAAAAGCTTCAGCAAATTTTTGTGCTTCAAATATTTGTAAGTCATCTTCTTTTTCACCTAAGCCCAAAGCAATAATTGGAAGTTTATATTTTTTTGCTAATGCAAGAAGAATACCACCTTTTGCAGTCCCATCTAATTTTGTCATGATGATACCTGTTATTGGAATAATCTTATTAAATTCTTCTACTTGATTAATAATATTTTGACCAGAAGTTGCATCTAAAACTAATACAACATCATGTGGTGCACCAGAGTCTATTTTTTTTGTTACATTGGCTATCTTTTTATATTCTTCCATTAAATTTTTTTTATTTTGAAGTCTTCCGGCTGTATCAATTAAAACTTGGTCAAAATTATTATTAATAGCTTCTTCAATAGCCTTAAATGCAACCGAGGCGGGGTCAGATCCTTGTGAGGATTTTATTATTTGAACATCTATTTTATTAGCCCAATTTTCTAATTGTTCAATTGCTGCAGCTCGAAAAGTGTCTGATGCAGCAAACATAACTTTATTACCATTAGTTTTTAAAATTTTACCAATTTTGCCTATACTTGTTGTTTTACCAACGCCATTAACTCCTGAAATTAAAGTCGCATTAAGTTTTTCTTTTTTCTTAAAAAAAGAACTATTCTCCAAGGGCCTCATCAATGAAACAATATACTCTTTTAAGATTAGATTTATTTCTTTTGCTAAATCTTTATTGGGATCAACCTTTTTAGTTGAAATTATTTCTCTTATTTCAGAAGCAGCTTCAATTCCAACATCTGATTGGATTAAAAATTCTTCGATTCTATTTAAATTTTTATCATCTATTTCTTTTTTAACAATTATTTCTTTAAGACCAGATGAAAATGCTGAAGCACTTTTTTGAAAACCTTTTTTGAATTTATTGAATATTCCCATTATAATTTTATTGAAATTTTCTTTATATCTGAAACAGGACCTTTCATATGAACTGAATTTTTCTCATCTATAAAAATTGACAAATTTCCATTCTCAAACTCTATATCAGTATTATTATCAGTAAGTTTATTCAAAAAACCAGCAAATGCTGTTGCACATGCAGCAGTACCACATGCCTTTGTTAACCCGGCACCCCTCTCCCAAACTTTAACTTTAATTAAATTTTTATTTATTACTTTACCAATTGTAACGTTACATTTTTCTGGAAACATCTTATGATTTTCAATTTGTGGACCAATTTTTGCCATGTCAAAATCTTCAATCTCACTTACAAAAAAAACAACATGAGGATTTCCTACATTAACAGCGGTGCCACCAGAATATTCATTGTTATTTAAATCATTAAACTTAATATTTAAATTTTTTGTATCCAATTCATCAGAAATAGGAATCTCATTCCACTTGATTTTTGCATTTCCAATTTCAGTTGTAACTAGATTGTTTCCTAATATCTCAGATTTTAGATTACCAGATAGGGTAGTTAAAATTATAGTTTTATTACCGTTTTCTTTTGAGATAAAATCAGCAACACATCTTGTGCCATTACCACATGCACCAGACTCACTTCCATCAGCATTAAAAAATTTAAGACGAGCATCTGCAATGTTATCTTTTTCAATTAATATTAATTGATCACATCCAATAAAATTTCTATCGCAAATTTTAATTATTTGCTTTTTTGATAATTGAGTAATTTTTTGTCTATTATCAATGATTACAAAATCGTTACCTAATCCATCCATTTTAATTGCTTTTATGTCCATATATAGTTATTTAACTTATTTATTGACTTTTTGAACCTCTATTATAGTTTGTGCCCGTTTCCGCAAAAACGTTAAATTTGCGGTGTCTTTGGAAACAAAGAGATCGACACTAGTCAGCGAGGGTTCGCCCACTAGTGCGATTACTGCTGTGTGTAATAAATATGTTTGAAAATTTGACAAATAAATTTGAAGAAATTTTTTCTTCTTTAAAAAAAGCTCCTTCACTTGATGAAAATCAGGTTGATGAAGGTTTGAGAGGTATTAGGCAAGCGCTCCTTGAAGCCGATGTATCTTTAGATGTAGCTAAAGAATTTATTGAAAAAGTTAAGCCAAAAGCTTTAGGACAAGAAATAATTAGATCCACATCACCTGGAGATATGGTGGTTAAGATTGTTTATGATGAATTAGTAAGTTTGCTAGGTGAAAAGAACAATGATGTAAACCTAAATGCAGTTCCACCGGTACCAATGATGCTTGTTGGATTACAGGGTTCTGGTAAAACAACTACGACCGCTAAACTTGCTAGGCATTTAGAAAATACAAAAAAGAAAAAGGTTATGATGGTTAGTTTGGATATTT
Source organism: uncultured Pelagibacteraceae bacterium (assembly GCA_902519375.1). Taxonomy (GTDB): domain Bacteria; phylum Pseudomonadota; class Alphaproteobacteria; order Pelagibacterales; family Pelagibacteraceae; genus Pelagibacter. The sequence goes on along the minus strand of CABYJS010000009.1, from coordinate 22,026 downwards.
ATAGACCAGCGGCCCAGGAACAATTAAAATCTTTAGGAGAGCAAAATAATATATTAACTCTTCCAATAATAGAAGGCCAGCAACCTACAGATATTTGTCAAAGAGCCATCAGTGCAGCTAATTTAAGTGGTGCTGATATTATTTTATTTGATACTGCAGGTAGAACGCAAATTGATTTACAAATGATGAGTGAAATAAAACAAATTGAAAATACTATAAATCCTGCAGAAACTTTTTTAGTTGCAGACTCACTTACTGGACAAGTGGCAGCATCGGTCGCAAAAGAATTTAAGAATACTGTAAATCTCTCAGGAATAATTTTAACAAGAGCAGATGGTGATGCCAGAGGCGGAGCGGCTGTAAGTATGAAATTTGTTTCTCAAGTTCCTATAAAATTTTTAGGAGTAGGTGAAAAAATTGAAAATCTTGAAGTTTTTCATCCAGATAGAATTGCGAATAGAATTTTGGGTATGGGAGATATCGTATCTCTTGTGGAAAAAGCAGCTCAAGATATAGGTGAAGAAAATATTAAAAAAGCTGAGGAAAATTTAAAAAAGGGACAATTTTCAATGCAAGATTATTTAACCCAATTAAGACAAATGAAAAAAATGGGCGGAATAGAAGGAGTAATGTCTTTTATGCCAGGTGTATCTAAAGTTAAATCACAAATGGATGCAGCAGGCATAGATGAGAGTGTAATTACAAAAAATGAAGCAATAATTTTATCTATGACAAAAAAAGAAAGAGAGAACCCAAAAATAATTGATGGTTCTAGAAAAAAAAGAATTGCTAATGGTTCTGGAACTGATCCAGCCACTATCAATAAATTGCTTAAGCAATTTAAGATGATGTCTGAAATGATGAAAAAGATGTCAAAAGGAAATCTGAAAGGTATGTCTGATAAAGGAATACCTCCAGAGCTATTTAATCAACTAAAATGATAAAAGGAGAGTAAATGTTAAAGTTAAGATTATCAAGAGGTGGAACAAAGAAGAGACCTGTTTACAAGGTTGTTGTAGCAGATAGTCGTTTTGCAAGAGATGGAAGATTTATTGAAAAAGTCGGTTTTTTTAATCCATTGCTTCCTAAAGAAAAAAAGGAAAGAATTGGACTTGAGGCTGAAAGAATTAAATATTGGTTAGGCCAAGGTGCACAACCAACAACAAGAGTAGCAAGAATTTTAGGTGAAAATGAATTAATGCCAATGCCTGCTAATGGAAATAATCCTCAGAAAGCTGTTCCAAAGAAAGATAGAAAAAAAGAAGGGTCTGAAGAAGCTAAAAAGGAAGAAGCTCCTAAAGTAGAAGCTAAAAAGGAAGAAGCTCCTAAAGAGGAAAAAAAATAATATAAAGTTTGTATATGTTTCAAGCTAAAGTATTCACTCTTTATCCAGAAGTTTTCCCTGGACCATTGTCTAAAGGTCTATACGGAAAAGCTTTATCTAATAAATTATGGGAATTAAAAATTATCAATATTAGAGATGCAGCAACTGATAAACATAAAACTGTTGATGATAGTCCTTATGGTGGAGGAACAGGAATGCTACTTAAAGCAGATATTTTAGCTAACTCAATTGATCAAAATATTAAGAATGGAGAGAGAATTTTTTATCTTTCGCCAAAAGGAAAAAAATTTGATCAGAAACTTGCTCAAGAATTATCAAGAGAAAAATCAGTATCTTTGATATGTGGTCATTTTGAAGGAGTTGATGAAAGAGTATTAACTACACGAAATATAGAAGAAATAAGTATTGGAGATTATGTTTTGTCTGGAGGTGAAACTGCAGCATTAGTAGTTCTTGATAGTATTTTACGACTTTTACCTGGTGTTTTAGGGAATGAAAAATCCTCAATGGATGAAACCTTTGAAAATGGTCTATTAGAGTATCCTCAATATACAAAACCGCAAATTTGGGAGGAAAAATCTGTTCCAGGAGTATTATTATCTGGAGATCACGGTAAAATTAAAGACTGGCGTTTATCTCAATCTGAGGCTATAACACGCGTCCGAAGACCAGATTTGTGGCAAAAATATAAAAAAGATTAATTTGTTAAATATTAAAATGAAAACTATTGAAGAAATAAATCAACATAACGTTAAAAAGATTCTTTCAGAAAAAAAAATTCCTGATTTTTTTCCAGGGGATGTTGTTAAAGTTGGTGTTAGAATTACAGAGGGTAAAAAAGAAAGAATTCAGTATTTTGAAGGTGTTTGTATTGCAAAAAAAAATAGAGACTTAAATTCATCCTTTACTGTAAGAAAGATTTCTTTTGGAGAAGGTGTGGAAAGAACTTTTCCGTTATATGGAACTGTAATTGACACGATTAAAGTAATTCGTTCAGGAAAAGTAAGAAGAGCAAAACTTTATTATTTAAGAGATAGAACTGGTAAATCAGCGAGAATAGCAGAGAAGATAAGAAAAAAAATCGGTATCGATATTGATGTTAAGCCTGAAACAGTAAATGAAGAAAATTTAGCTCCAGCTACAAAAGAAATGGAAAATGAGCCAAAAACAGAGACTCCCACAACCACAGAGATTAAAAAAACTGATTCTACTCAAAAAGAACCGCAAAAAGAGGCTTCTATTGCTGAAACTAAAGTAGAAAAAAAACTTGAAAACCCAACAGAAAAAAAATAATTTTTTTTTCAATGCCCAATACTCTTTACGATAAAATTTGGAATGATCACTTAGTCGATCAACAAGATGACGGTACAGCCTTATTGTTTGTTGACAGACATTTAGTTCACGAAGTAACTAGTCCCCAGGCGTTTGAAGGACTTAGAAATTCTAATCGTAAAGTAAGACATCCAAAACTAACACTTGCAGTTGCAGATCATAATGTTCCAACAACTGATAGATCAAAAGGTATCTCAGATGAAGAGTCTAAAATACAAGTTGATACCTTAGAGTCTAACTGTAAAGAATTTGGTATTCAACTATTTGGGATGGGAGATAAAAGACAAGGTATAGTACATATAATTGGACCAGAGCAAGGTTTTACCCAACCTGGAACAGTAATTGTTTGTGGTGATAGCCATACAGCAACGCATGGTGCATTTGGTTCATTAGCATTTGGAATTGGAACTTCAGAGGTAGAGCATGTATTAGCAACCCAAACTCTAGTACAAAAAAAAGCAAAAAACTTTAGAGTAAATGTTGATGGCAAACTTCCATTAGGCGTTACCTCCAAAGACGTAATTCTTCAAATAATTGGAAAAATTGGTACTGCAGGTGGAACAGGTTGTGTAATAGAATATGCGGGTAACTTAATTAGGTCTTTAAGCGTAGAACAAAGAATGACTATTTGTAATATGACTATTGAGGGAGGTGCTAGAGCAGGATTAATAGCACCTGATGAAAAAATATTTAAATATTTAGAGGGCAAACCAATGTCTCCAAAAGGTGAAACATGGCATAAAGCTATAGAACATTGGAAAAATTTAAGAACAGATGATGGCGCTAAATTTGACAAAGAGATAAATCTTAAAGCAGAAGAAATTTTACCAATGATAACTTGGGGGACATCTCCACAAGATGTCATTACAATAGATGGAAAGGTTCCAAATCCACAAAATGAAGAAGATGAAGATAGAAAAAATTCTTTAGAGAGATCTTTAAATTATATGGGATTAAAACCTAACATGGCAGCTAAAGATATTAAGATAGATAAAGTTTTTATAGGAAGTTGTACTAATGGAAGAATAGAGGATTTGAGAGAAGCTGCAAAAATTCTAAAAGATAAAAAGATAGCCACCCATGTTCATGCTATGGTTGTTCCTGGTTCAGGTTTAGTAAAAGAACAGGCAGAACAAGAAGGATTAGACAAAATCTTTGTAAATTCTGGATTTGAATGGAGAGAGCCAGGGTGTTCTATGTGTTTAGCAATGAATGCAGACAAATTAAAACCCCAAGAAAGATGTGCATCTACATCAAATAGAAATTTTGAGGGCAGACAAGGAAGAGGTGGCAGAACTCATTTAGTAAGCCCAGGTATGGCAGCCGCAGCTGCTATTTCTGGAAATCTTGATGATGTAAGAAAGTATCAAAATTAAGATGCAAAAATTTAATACATTGAAAAGCATTCCTGCTTATTTGCCAATCGTTAATATTGATACAGATATGATAATCCCAAAACAATTTTTAAAAACTATTAAAAGAACCGGTCTAGGCAAGAACTTGTTTTTTGAGATGAGATATGACGATAGTGGAAATGAAATTAACGATTTTGTGTTAAATCAAAATCCTTTTAGTAAATCAAAAATTTTAATAGCAGGTAAAAACTTTGGGTGTGGTTCTTCAAGAGAACATGCTCCATGGGCGTTACTAGATTTTGGAATTACTTGTGTTATTAGCTCGAGTTTCGCTGATATATTTTACAGCAATTGTTTTAAAAATGGAATTTTACCAATTATTCTTAACGATGAAAAAATTAAAGAGCTGTCAGAATATGCAAACAGAAAAGAAGAAATTTCAATAAATCTAAGTGAAGAAAAGATTATTTATGGAAACAGTGAAGTTAATTTCAAAATAGACCCATTTAAAAAGAAATGTTTATTAGAGGGATTAGATGACATAGCTTTATCTTTAAAAAAAACAGATAAGATTCAAACTTTTGAAAATAATTTAAAAGGTAAAAAGCCCTGGATTTTTAATGATTAAAGTTAAGAAAAGAAAAATTCTATTGTTGCCAGGCGATGGTATTGGACCTGAAGTTATTGGAGAAGTAAAAAAGATAATCAATTGGTTTAATGATAAAAAATCTCTTGATTTTGAAATAGATCAAGATTTTGCTGGAGGCTGTTCGTTTGATAAGCATGGTACTCCTATAACAGATGAAGTATTTTATAAAGCATTAGAGAGTGCAGTAGTAATGTTAGGAGCAGTTGGTGGACCTAAATGGGACAATGTTGAGTTTTCAAAAAAACCTGAAAGAGCATTATTGAAACTTAGAAAAGAATTGAAATTATTTGCAAATCTCAGACCCGCAATATGTTTTAAACAATTAGTTGATGCCTCAACCTTAAAACCAGAAATTGTTTCAGGTTTAGATATAATGATTGTAAGGGAACTTACAGGTGGAATATATTTTGGTGAGCCAAGAGGAATTAAGCCGATTGAAAATGGCGAAAGAAAAGGAATTAATACTCATACTTACACTAGTAATGAAATAATTAGAGTAGCAAAAGTTGCTTTTGATTTAGCAAAAAAAAGATCAAATAAAGTTACATCTTGTGAAAAATCCAACGTAATGGAGGCCGGACAACTTTGGAAAGAAGAGGTTCAAGCTTTACATGAAAAAGAATATAAGGATGTAGAATTAAGTCATATGCTTGCTGACAATTGTGCAATGCAGTTGTTAAGAAATCCAAAACAATTTGATGTAATTGTTACTGATAATTTATTTGGGGACATGTTATCTGACCAAGCTTCAATGTTAACTGGGTCCTTAGGACTTTTACCTTCAGCGTCACTGGGTGCAAAAAACAAAGATGGTGAGATGAGAGCAATGTATGAGCCAATTCATGGATCAGCGCCAGATATAGCAGGAAAAGGGATAGCAAACCCAATTGCTACTATATTAAGCTTTGCGATGGCTTTGAGATATTCATTAGATCTTGATAGGGAAGCTGAGGCCCTAGAACAAGCAGTACAAGATGTATTAAATGATGGTTTACGAACAAAGGATATATTATCAGATAAAATGAAAGAGGTCTCTACCTCTCAAATGGGTGATGCGATAATTTCAAAATTGCAATAATTCATTAATTATCTTAAACTAATTTTTTATGCCAAGCTATACTGCACCAGTAGAAGATATGATGTTTCTTTTTGAGAAATTAAGAGACAATAAAAATTATAATGAATTAGAAAAATATAAAGAGGTCAGTGCAGACCTTGTTAAAGATATTTTAGAGGAAGCTGCAAAAATCAATCAAAATTTAATTTTACCACTTGCTAAAGTTGGAGATGAAAATCCTGCAGTTTTAGAAAATGGAATTGTAAGAACTCCGCCAGGATATAAAGAAGCATACCAAAAATATATTGAGGATGGTTGGACTTCGTTATCCTGTGACCCAAAATACGGTGGTCAAGGAATGCCAAAAACTGTAAGCGCATTTTTTGATGAGATGCTTTCTTCAGCGAGCTTATCATTTAAACTTTATAGTGAACTTAGCATTGGTGCATATAATTGTATAAATCATCATGCTTCAGAAGAAATAAAAAATAAATATTTACCAAAAATTGTTGAAGGAAAATGGAGTGGAACCATGTGTTTAACTGAGCCAGTTTGCGGAACAGACTTAGGGCTTCTTAAAACAAAAGCTGAAAAACAAAATGATGGAACGTATAAACTTAGTGGTCAAAAAATATTTATTACTTCTGGTGATCAAGATCTTACTGAAAACATCATTCATTTAGTAATTGCTAGAGCAACAGACTCACCAGCTGGCACAAAAGGTATAAGTTTATTTTTAGTGCCAAAATTTGTGGTTAATGAAGATGGGAGTATTGGTCCAAGGAATGGAGTATCAACAGGATCTATTGAAAGTAAAATGGGCATCAAAGGTTCAGCAACATGTGTTCTAAACTTTGATGATGCTACTGGATATATGATTGGTAAAAAAGATAAAGGTTTAAGTTCAATGTTTACAATGATGAATCTTGAAAGAATTGTTGTTGGCATTCAAGGATTAGGAATTTCAGAAATTGCTTATCAAAATTCACTAGCCTATGCGAAAGAAAGAAAACAAGGCAAAACAAATAATACTAAGTCCTCTAATGGTGCAGATTTTATAATCGAGCATGCAGATATTAGAAGATCACTTTTAAATATGAAATCAATTATAGAAGGTGAAAGAGCATTATGTTTTTGGTTATCTCAACAAACGGAAGTAAGTCTTTATCATCCAGATGAAAAAGTTCGTCAGGAAGCATCCGATTATGTTTCCTTAATGACTCCTGTGGTAAAGTCTTTATTCACAGATTTAGGCATGGAAATTACAAATGATGCAATGCAGATTTACGGAGGTTATGGTTATACAAAAGACCAAGGAGTTGAGCAATTATATAGAGATAATAGAATTACACCAATTTATGAAGGCACTAATTCAGTTCAAGCGGCTGATTTAGTTTTTAGAAAATTATCAAACAAAAATGGAAACATAATTAAAAGCTTTTTAGATTTAGTTAAATCTGAAACTAATTCTAACGATGATAGAATTATTCCATTTACTGAGAAATTTAGTCATTATTTAAATATTTTAACTAAATTTAGTGAATGGACGATTGAGAAAGCAAAAACCGATAAGGATGATGTAAGTGCGGGTGCAAATGATTATTTAAAAACACTTGGTTATGTGTCCGTTGCATATGCTTGGATTAAAGTACTTGAGGTATGTTTTAAGGATTTTGATGAAAATAAAAAATTTTATGAGAATAAGATAAATACTGCAAAATTTTATTTTGAAAAGGTTCTACCAAGAGCTGAACAACATTATAAATCTGCTATTTCAGGAAGCTCAAATATAATGAATTTCAAATTTGGTTAATATGAGTAACTACGATACGAATTTAGATAAAAATAAAGCAAATTATGTTCCATTAACTCCATTATCTTTTTTAGAAAGAGCAAAAGATATTTATCCTAATTATGAGGCAATCGTTTATGAGGATCGAAAATATACCTGGAGTGAAGTTTTTAAAAGAGCAATTAAATTTGCCAGCGCATTAGAAAAGATTGGTATCAAGAAGGGGGATACAGTATCATTTTTAGCATTTAATACTCCAGAAATTTTTGAGGCACATTATTCAGTCCCTATGACTGGTGCTGTATTAAATACAATTAATATCAGATTAGATGCTAATACAATCTCATATATCTTAAAGCACAGTGACGCGAAGGTATTAGTTGTAGATAGACAACTTCATCTTGAAGTAAAAAAAGCTCTTAATAGCTTAGATAAAAAAATTATTATAATTGATATCCAAGATAAGTTTGCTGACCAGTCTAAATTAGAAAAAATTGGAGACCTGGAATACGAAAGTTTTTTAAATACTGGTGATGATGATTATATTTGGAAAATGCCAGAAGATGAGTGGCAAGCTATATCTTTAAGTTATACTTCTGGAACTACGGGAAATCCTAAGGGAGTTGTTTATCATCACAGAGGATCATACTTAATGTCAACTGGAAGTGCTGTAGCATGGAACATGCCAAATAGATTAAATTTTTTAACAATTGTTCCAATGTTCCACTGTAATGGCTGGTGCTATCCCTGGACAGTACCAATGTTAAATGGAAGAACGATTTGTCTCAGAAATATAGATGTAAAAAAAATTTTTGAATTAATAGAAAAATATAACGTTACGCACTTCGGCGGTGCACCCATTATATTAAATATGATCACAGGTGCTCCTGAAAATGAGAGAAAAAAATTGAAACATAAAGTTCATGTCTTAACTGCTGGTGCTCCCCCACCAAGTATTATTTTTAAAAAGATGAAAGAACTAGGTTTTGAGGTAATGCATGTCTATGGTTTAACAGAGACTTATGGTCATGTAACCCAATGTGCATGGAATGATGAATGGAACGAGTTTGATGAAGACAAACAAAATGAGATAAAGGCAAGACAAGGAGTAAGGTACCCTAATTTACAAGGCGCAACTATAATGGACCCTGAAACCATGAAAGAAGTACCAAGAGATGGAAAGACAATTGGAGAAATTATGCTTAGAGGGAATGTAGTTATGAAAGGTTATTTTAAAGATAAAGATGCAACTGACAAAGCAATGGCAGGTGGCTGGTTTCATTCTGGAGATTTAGCTGTAATACATCCAGATGGGTATGTAAAAATACAAGATAGATCAAAAGATATTATTATTTCAGGTGGAGAGAACATATCTTCAATAGAAATAGAAAATACTTTATCTAAGCACCCATCTGTATCTATTGCTGCAGTAGTTGCAAAACCTGATGAAAAATGGGGAGAAGTTCCGTGTGCATTTATTGAAATGGTGAAAGATAAACCTGTTAGTGGTAAAGATTTAATTGATTTTTGCAAAGAAACTTTGGCAGGTTTTAAAGTGCCTAAAGAGGTAATTTTCTGTGAGCTACCAAAAACATCAACAGGTAAAATTCAAAAATTTGAGTTAAGAAAAAAATTTTAGGCGATCAATTGATATTTGATATAGAAAAAAAATATGTCCATATATCTGATGCTGGACAAGGTCTTGATAAATCAAAAGAGACATTAGTATTCCTTCACGGAAGTGGTCTTTCTCACATAGTTTGGTCTTTAGTAGAACAGTTCTTCTCTAGTAAAAATTTTAATGTTCTTTCAATAGATTTACCCGGTCATGGTAATTCCGAAGGTCCTTGCTTAGATAGTATTGAAAAAATTACAGATTGGTTGGAGAAAGTATTTATTCAGTTAAATCTGAATAATCTAACAATTATTGCACACTCTCAAGGTTGTTTAGAAGCGCTAGAATATTCCTATAAATTTAAAGACAGATTAAAAAAAATTGTTTTTATTGGCGGATCTTACCGAATGCCAGTTAATAAAGATTTGATAGATTTAGCTTCTAACGGAGATTCTGATGCAGTTAAATTGATGATGAAATGGGGTTATGAAGGTCCCAAAAAATTCATTGGCGGCAACCCAATAGAAAGAATTATCCAATCACCAAGAGACATCAGCGAAATTTTAGCCATAGATCTTATTGCTTGCAACAATTACACCAATGGGTCGGAGGCTGCTAAAGTTATAACCTGTCCAGTAATGTTTATTTTTGGGAAGCTGGACAAAATGGTCAACATAGAAGCAGGAAAGAAATTTGCAAGCTTAGTCCAGAATTCCAAGACACATATAATAGAAGGCTGTGGTCACATGATTATGATTGAAAAAGCATTTGAAATGAGAGAAAAGGTCTTAGAATTTTTAAAAAAATGAAAAATTTTCCAATTGTAAAATCGAGAAGACTGAGAAGCACTCCTTACACAGACAGAATAGAGTCTGGTGGAGTAACCAGTTATACAGTTTATAACCATATGCTTTTACCAGCATCATTTAAATCTTTAGAGTCTGATTACGAACATTTGAAAAAATTTGTACAAGTATGGGATGTTGCTGCGGAAAGACAAGTAGAAATCTCAGGAAAAGACTCTGCAAAATTAGTCCAATTAATGACTTGTAGAGATTTATCTAAATCAAAAGTTGGAAAATGTTATTATGCACCACTAATTGATGATCAGGGTTTACTAGTTAATGATCCAATTATAAATAAACTAGCAGAAGATAGATGGTGGTTATCAATTGCGGACTCTGATGTATTGTTTTTTGCAAAAGGTTTAGCGGCAGGAAATAAATTTGAAGTTGAAATTAAGGAGCCAAACGTAAATATTTTAGCAGTCCAAGGACCTCTTTCAGATGATTTGATGGCAAAGATATTTGGAGAGGAAATAAGGCAACTTAAATTTTTTAATTTTAAGTATTATGAATTTAAGGGTAAAAAATATTTCATTGCTAGGTCAGGTTGGTCAAAACAAACTGGCTTTGAAATATATGTAGAGGACAATCTTGCTGGTCAAGATTTATATGATTATCTTTTTGAATATGGGGTAGAATTTAATGTAAAGCCAGGATGCCCTAATTTAATTGAAAGAATTGAATCAGCGTTATTATCTTATGGGAATGATTTTGATAATAGAGATAATCCTTTTGAAGCAAACTTTGATAAGTTTGTAAATCTTGATAGTGAAGTTAATTTTTTAGGTAAGGAGAGATTAAAAAAAATTAAGCAAGATGGTGTTACTAGAAAATTGATGGGTGTACAAATTGATCATAATAAAATTGATATGTATTGTGAAAAGACGTTACTTGACGATAATAATAAAATTGTAGGTTATGTTAGATCAGCAGCGTATTCTCCAACATTTAAAAAGGTTATTGGTATTGCAATGATAAATAAACCTTACTGGGATACTAAAACTCAATTTAAAATAGATATTAACGAAAAAATATTTGTAGGAACAGTTTGCGATTTACCCTTCATTTAGTATAAAAATAAATCATTACCATGAATATAGCAATTGTAGGAGCAACGGGAAATGTTGGTAGAAAAACTTTAGAGGTTCTTGAGAAAAAAGAACTAGAAATTGATAATCTATATTTAGTTGCCTCATCTAGAAGTGCTGGGATAAAGATTAAATTTAGAGGTAAAGAGTATGAGGTTGAAGAATTAGATAGCTTTGATTTTTCAAAGGCTAAAATTATTTTCTTTGCAGCTGGAGGAAAAATTTCTGAAAAATTTGCTGAGAAAGCTTCAAAAAATTCATTGGTTATAGATAATTCAAGCTTTTTTAGAATGGATCCAGATGTTCCATTAATTGTTCCTCAAGTAAATTCAGAGGATTTAGATAGTATAAAAAAAAACATAATTGCAAATCCCAACTGTTCTACTGCACAATTGGTAATTGCTCTTAAACCTTTACATGATTTATTTGTGATCAAAAGAGTTGTTGTCTCAACTTATCAATCAGTTTCAGGAGGTGGCAAGGCGCCAATGGATGAATTAATTGAACAAACTAAATTTGTATTAGATGGAAAAAAAATTGTATCTAAAAATTTTACAAAACAAATAGCTTTTAATGCCATCCCGCACATAGACAAATTTTCAGACTCTGGTTACACAAAAGAAGAACTTAAAATGACAAATGAAACAAAAAAGATTCTTGATGATAAAATAGATTTGACAGCAACTTGTGTAAGATTACCAATATCAATATCACATGCTGAGTCAGTTAATATTCAATTCGAAAAACCTTTTTCATTAGAAAAGGTAAGGAGTGCCCTAGAGAATTTTGAGGGATGTAAGGTTATAGATGAAAGAGTTGATGGAGGATATGCAACTCCTCTTGATGCCGAAGGAAAAAATGAAACATTTATCTCAAGAATTAGAGAGGATAAAACAATTAAAAATGGATTAAATTTATGGATTGTCTCAGATAATCTCTTAAGAGGAGCAGCTTTAAATGCAGTAGAAATTGCTGAAACTTTAATTAAAAATAATTACTATGGAAAATAAGGAACCCCTATCACCCCATATTCAGATTTATAGATGGCATATCTCATCTTTAGTATCCATCTCTCATAGAATAACTGGTATAGTAAACATAGTTGCAATTACTTTGATATGTCTTTGGGCTTCGCTACTTTTACTTGGTGAAAGTAAATACGAAACTATAGAATTTTTTTTAAATTCTTTTTTGGGTAAATTTATTATTTTAGGTCTTACATGGTCATTTTTATTTCAGATTTTGAGTGAGATAAGACATCTTATTATGGATTTCGGGTATGGTTTTGAACTCCAAACATCTAAAATTACTGGCTTGATAGTTATAATTGGATCAATAGTTTTAACTATCACTTTTTATTTAATAGGAAAAAATTTTATTTAGATGATTATAGCAACTAAAAAATGGATTTTTTTAAAGATTAGTGGAGCTTTACTAATTCCATTGATGCTGTGGTTTACTTTGAATTTGATTTCTATTTATGATCAAGGATATAATGAAGTTATGATTTTTTTTACTAGTTCTTCCTCTAAATTTCTATTTAGTGTTTTTATTATAGACGCCTACTTTTTTTCAGCATTAAGTATTAGTGAGGTTTTTGAGGATTATATACAAAACGATAAAATCAAAAATGTCGCAAATAAGCTTTTATACGCTTCTGCTGTAGCAATTCCAATAATTACAATTATATTAATATCTAATTTATGAGTTCTTACAAAATAATAGATCATGAATACGATGTAGTTGTCCTTGGAGCTGGAGGTTCAGGACTAAGAGCTGCAGTTGGTTTAAGTGAGGCAGGATTAAAAACTGCATGTATTTCCAAAGTATTCCCTACCAGAAGTCATACTTCTGCTGCACAAGGTGGTATCTCAGCTTCTCTTGGTAATATGGGTGAGGATGATTGGCGTTGGCATATGTATGACACAGTCAAAGGAGCTGACTGGTTAGGTGATCAGGATAGCATTGAATATCTTTGTAAAGAAGCTCCAAAAGCAGTTATTGAATTAGAGAAGTATGGTGTTCCTTTTAGCAGAACTGAGGATGGAAAAATTTATCAAAGACCGTTTGGTGGTATGACAAAAAATTATGGCAATGGTATTGTACAAAGAACTTGTGCAGCTGCTGATAGAACAGGTCATGCTATTTTGCACACTTTATATGGACAAGCTTTAAAACATAAAACAGAATTTTTTATAGAATATTTTGCTTTAGACTTATTAATGAAAGACGGAGAGTGCAAAGGTTTAATAGCATGGAATTTAAATGATGGTACTATTCATCGATTCAGGGCTCATTCTGTAATTATAGCTACAGGTGGATATGGCAAAGTTTATTATTCTGCAACATCTGCCCATACTTGTACAGGTGATGGGAATGCCATGGTTTTAAGAGCAGGGTTACCATTACAAGATATGGAATTTGTACAGTTTCACCCAACCGGAATATATGGCCACGGAACCTTAATAACAGAGGGTGCAAGAGGTGAAGGAGGATATTTAACGAATTCTAAAGGTGAAAGATTTATGGAAAGATATGCTCCAAAAGCAAAAGACTTAGCTTCAAGAGATGTTGTAAGTAGATCAATGTCAATTGAGATCAATGAAGGTAGGGGTGTTGGTAAAGATCAAGATCATGTTCATTTAAATTTAAATCATTTAGATAAAGAAATTATTGAAAGTAGACTTCCTGGTATAACTGATGCCGCAAGATTATTTGCAAATGTAGATGTTACTAAAGAGCCAATTCCAGTAGTTCCAACTGTTCACTATAATATGGGAGGTATCCCTACTAACTATAAAGGGGAAGTCTTAACAGTTAATGGTTCAGAAAAAACTGTTCCTGGGTTGATGGCAATTGGTGAAGCAGCATGCGTATCAGTTCATGGTGCTAATAGATTAGGGTCTAACTCTTTAATAGATTTAGTTGTTTTTGGAAGAGCTGCAGCAAAAAGAGCAGCAGAACTTATTAAACCAGGAACTCCCCATGAGAAAATTGGAGAATCAGAAACACAAAAATGTCTTGATAGATTTGATAAGATAAGAAATGCTGATGGAGACACAGGAACAGCAGAACTAAGATTATCAATGCAAAAGACAATGCAATCAAAATGTGCAGTTTTTAGAACAGAAAAAACCCTTAAAGAGGGAGTTGAAGAAATAAAGAAAACTTACGATGGGTTAGACTCTTTATCTGTTAAGGATAAATCGTTAGTGTTTAATACAGATCTAGTCGAAACTTTAGAATTTGATAATCTAATTCGACAAGCGGTTGCAACAGTAGACTCTGCTTATCATAGAAAAGAGAGTAGAGGAGCTCATGCAAGAGAAGATTTCCCAAAAAGAGATGATGAAAAGTTTATGCAACATACTTTAGCTTGGTGTAATGGAAAAGAGACAAAAATAAGCTATAGAGAAGTTCATAAAACAACATTGACTAACGAAGTACAGTACTTTCCTCCTCAGGAAAGAGTTTATTAATGGTACAAATAAATTTACCTGAAAACTCAAAAGTAAAAAAAGGTAATTATTTTAAAGACAAAACTGGTTCAAAAAATTTAAGAAAAGTAAATATATATAGATGGGATCCTTCCACAGAAGAAAATCCTAGAATTGATACCTATGAAGTTGATATGAATAATTGTCCTTCAAAAGTCCTAGATATATTAAATAAGATTAAAAATGAGCTAGATCCAACAATAGCTTACAGAAGATCTTGTGCCCACGGTGTTTGCGGTTCTTGCGCAATGAATATGGGTGGGAAAAATGGTTTAGCTTGTACTACTCCCCATGCTGATATTGATGGTGATATAGATATTTATCCTTTACCCCATTTAAAGGTAAAAAGAGATTTAATTGGAGATTTAGATGGGTTGTATAGACAATACCAATCTATAGAACCTTGGTTAAAATCAAATTCTAAATCTGAGACAAGCGAAATCATTCAATCAAAAGAAGACAGAAAAAAATTAGATGGAGCTTATGAATGTATTATGTGTGCTTGTTGTTCAACATCTTGCCCAAGTTATTGGTGGAATGGTGACAAATACTTAGGTCCAGCAGTACTTTTACAAGCTTATAGATGGATTGTAGATAGCAGGGACGAAGAAAGAGAAGCTAGATTAAAAAAGGTTGCAGATGAGTTAAAGCTGTATAGATGTCATACTATTTTAAATTGCACTAGCGCATGCCCAAAAGGTTTAAATCCTGCAAAAGCGATAGCAGAAATAAAAAAAATGCTAGCAACCGCTAATCTTTAAATAATACTTTTTTAAGACTGTTTGCAGAAGAAAGCATTATTTTCAAAATTTCTTTTAAATCATTAATATCTTTTCTACTTTTTGCAGTATGAGTTGATAAACAAAAACACAATTCTTTATTAGAATTGAATATTGGCACAGAGACGCCTACCATCCCATCAAACCATTCCTCATCGTCAAAAGCATAACCTTGGTTTTTAATTTTTTTAAGTTCTTTTTTGAATTGCAGAATATCTGTTATTGTATTCTTTGCAGTTTTTGGTGTTTTAATATTTTCAAATATTTGAATTACTTTTTCTTCCTCTATTGATGATAGATATAATTTTCCTGAAGCTGAAGCATGCAAAGGAAGATGATCACCTGCTTCTAAATTTAATTGCATTGGCCAATGAAATTCTATTCTGTCAAAATAAACAAGTTTAGTTCCAATAGGTATTGATAAACTAACTGTTTCTTCAATGTCATTTGTTAATTTCCTTAAGTATGATCTCCTAAGTGTGAAATTTGGTTCATAAGGTAAACTTTTGAGAATTAAATTTCTTATTTTTGGTCCAGGTAGATATTTTTTAGAATTACTCGCTACCAAATATTTTTCTTCACACAAGGTCTCAATATGTCGATAAATTGTCGGCAAGGGTATCTTTAATTTATGGCCAATTTTTTTTGCAGTAAAATTGTCAGGGTCAACTATGATTTCCTCAAGTATGTTTAATATTCTTCTTGGAGATGTTCTACTGCTATTATCTTTCATTTTAAGTTAAATTTTTTATAAAAAATTTAAGATAAAACTGGAATTGTAAATTCTGGTCCTGCATTATCTTCTACCCAAGTTACAGTTGCAGTTTTGAGTTTAGTATAAAATCTTACTCCCTCAGGTCCATGCATGGAATGATCTCCAAATAAAGATCGTTTCCATCCACCAAAACTATGATATGCAACTGGCACCGGAATAGGCACATTCACTCCTATCATTCCAATTTTAGCATTTTCGGTAAAGTGTTTGGCAATATTTCCACTCTTAGTAAAAACAGCTGCCCCATTTCCTAATTCATGATCATTCACTAAATTTAATGCTTCTTCATAAGTTTCAGTTGTCATCATACTTAAGACAGGTCCAAATATTTCTTCTTTATAGATTTTCATTTCAGGTTTCACATCGTCAAAAATTGTTGGTCCAACAAAATAACCATTTTCATATCCTTGTTTTTTGAAATTTCTTCCATCACTCAATAATTTTGCACCTTCTTTCTCTCCGGTATCTATGTATCCCAAAACTTTTTCAAAATGTGCTTTGTTATTTAAAGGACCAAAATCACTTTTTTCATCTGTGTACGGCCCAACATTTAATTTAGCAGTTTCTTCTAATAGCTTCGTCTTAATTTTCTCTTTTGTTTTTTTACCTACACAAACAGCTACAGAAATAGCCATACATCTTTCCCCAGCTGATCCGAAAGCTGATCCTATGATTGCATCAGTGGTTTTGTTTACATCTGCATCTGGCATTATAACCATGTGATTCTTTGCTCCTCCAAGAGCTTGTACTCTCTTGTTATTTTTTGTACCTGTATGATAAACATATTCTGCTATGGGAGTTGATCCAACAAAGCTAATAGCCTGAACATCTTTACTCTCTAGTAAAGTATCAACAGCTTCTTTATCTCCATTTACAACATTTAATACTCCAGGGGGCATACCTGCTTCTATAGCCAATTCCCCAAGTTTGATTGGACAGCTAGGATCTTTCTCTGATGGTTTCAAAACAAATGTATTTCCACATGCAATAGCTACTGGATACATCCACATAGGTACCATCGCAGGAAAATTAAACGGAGTAATACCAGCGCAAACTCCCAGAGGTTGCCTCATTGAGTAAGAGTCAACATTAGTTCCTACACTTGTAGAGTGATCTCCTTTAAGTGAGTCCGTTATACCTGTAGCATACTCAACAACTTCAATCCCTCTTTGAACGGAACCTTTTGCATCAGGAATAGTTTTTCCATGTTGTTCAGAAACCATTACGGCTAAATCTTCCATATTCTTTACTAACAAATCTTTGTACTTTGCTAAAATTCTTGCTCTATTTATTGGCGTAGTTTTAGACCATTTTAAAAAAGCTTTCTTAGAACTCTCTATAGCCATTTCAACAGTTGTTTTATTTGCCAACTCAACCTCTGCTATTTGTTCGCCAATTGCTGGATTAAAGATTGGTCCTTTTCGAGATTTATCATCTGTATAAGTTTTTCCATCTATAAAATGACTAATTTTTTTCATGCTGTTCCTTTTTTATATTTAGTTAAAAGTTATACTAGCTTTTTTTTTAATGCAATATTTTATTCCTTAAATGAGAAAAATATTATCAATTAACAGTTTTCAACTGTTGACTCCTAAAATTACATAAGCTTAGATCAGTCTTATAATTAAAGGGGGAGAGATACCTTGATAAAAAGAAACAATGTCCGAGTATGTGTGCCAAGATATATGCAAATTGGCAAGGGTAGCTTAAACCAACTTCCAGAAATCATTAAAATTTTAGAGCCGATAAAATCTTTTTTAATTGTCACTGATAAACAAATGGTTGAATTTGGTTATGTAAAAAAACTTCAAGATATTTTAAGCAAAGCAGGTTTAAAATCTAATGTTTTTGATGATACTGTTCCTGACCCTACAGATACTGTAGTTTTAAATGGAATTAACTTTTTAGAGAAATTTGAAAATGAGGCTATAATAGGCTTTGGAGGTGGAAGTCCAATAGATACCGCTAAAGCTATTGCAGCTATGGCAAAACATAGTAAGAATATTCAAGATTATAAACCTCCATCCACCTTTGATAAACAAGGTTTACCAATTATCGCTATACCAACAACTGCTGGAACTGGCTCAGAAGTGACTCATCATGCGGTTATTGTAGACTCAAAAAATAACGAAAAAATTTCATGTAGGGGTGAGGGATTTGTACCTACGTGTGCAATCGTTGATTATGATTTAACATTATCTAAACCAAGAAGATTAACCATTGATAGTGCAATTGATACTTTAACCCACGGTATTGAAGCGTATATCAGTAAAAAGGCTACATTATTTTCAGATAGAATGGCATTAGACACTATAAGACTTGTAACACAAAATATATATGCTGTTGATAAAGATCCAAAAGATTTAAAAGCAAGAGAGGGATTGATGCTTGCTGCAACTTTAGGAGGCCTTGCATTTTCAAATGCATCAATATGTTTGGTTCATGGCATGAGTAGACCTTTAGGAAGTAATTTTAAGGTTCCTCATGGATTAAGTAATGCAATGTTACTGCCTACTATAACTGAGTTTTCAATTGATTATGCAAAAAATAGATATGCTGATTGTAGCAGAGCAGGAAACTTTGCTTTACCAGATGATGATGATGACATTGCTTGCGAAAAATTGATTAAAGGTCTTTATAAAATGAATAAAGACTTCGATGTACCATCAATGAAAAAGTTTGGGATTAATGAAAAAAATTTTGAGGGAAAGTTAAAAAATATGGCAACTGATGCAGAAGTTTCAGGTGCGCCAAACCTCAATCCAAGAGTGCCTTCTGTAAATGAGATGATTGATCTTTACGGAAAAGCATGGGGAGCATTCTAAAATGAGTTGGGGATGTTCTTTTAATTTAAAACAACTCAAAACAGAGAGGGGAAAATGAAAAAACTAATAAAAACATCTGTTAGTTTTTTTGCTGTATTTGCTTTAATGATAACTTTTTCATTACAGCAAGTTACTGCAGCAGAAAAAATTAGATGGAAAGTACAATCTACTTTTAATACTGGTTGGCCTGCATTAGGTGATCCTGTTGCACGTTTATCAGATACATTAGATAGAGCGACTGATGGTAGAATTAAACTTAAGGTTTATGAACCTGGAAAAATACTTCCACCATTAGAAATCTCACCTTCAATTAGTAAAGGTGACTTGCCTGCAGCTTACAACTACATGGCATATGACCAAGGAAGAATACCAGCCGCTGTATTATTCGCAGCTGTGCCATTTGGTATGGAACCATGGGAATATGCAGCTTGGTGGTTTGAAGGTGAAGGTGCTAAGTTAGCTAATGAAATATACAACAAACAAAATATTCAAGTTTTGTTGTGTAGTACAATTGGACCAGAAACAGCTGGTTGGTATAGAAATCCTATAACTAGCCTAGCAGATCTTAAAGGTTTAAAAATTCGTTTCTCAGGTTTAGGAGGAATGGTTTTAAATGAAATTGGAGCATCTGCTACTTTGATGGCTGGTGGAGAAATTTTTGCGGCTCTAGAAAAAGGAACTCTAGATGCAACAGAATATTCTATGCCTGCTATTGATGAAGTGTTAGGTTTCCATAAGATCACTAAGTTCAACCTATTTCCAGGTTGGCACCAAGTATCAACGTCAACTCATTTCATGATCAATTTAGATTTATGGAAAAAAATGGGTAAAGCTGACCAAGCTTTATTCGAGATGGCTTGTACAGCAGCAGCTATGAGAGCAATTACAACTGGTGAATTTTTACAAGGAAAACAAATTGCAAGTTTCCCTTCTAAAGGTGTAACAGCTGCTAGATTGCCTGATAGCGTATTGAGAGAACTTCAAAAGGTTAGTGCAAGAGTAATGGATGAACAATCCGCTAAAGATGCTGACTTTAAAAAAGTTTGGAATTCTCAACAAGCATTCATGAAAGAGTATGATGTTTGGCAAAAATGGGGATATTTACCGAGAAACTTTTAGTATTTAATACTAAAAAAGTTGATTATAATAATAAAAGCGGCCGGTTTTACCGGCTGCTTTTGTTTTTAAAGAAAGAATTTATGTCTAAAGATTTTACATCTGCTGAAAGTTCTCTTGATAAAAAGTTACAGCTTAGGCATACACCTATCACAAAAAAAATAGATAATTTCGTTTTACAAATAGGAGAAATTTTCAATTGGTTATGGGTAATATTAATTGCAGTTATCATTTTAAATGTAGTCTTAAGATATGTATTTAAAAATGGCATGATTGAATTGGAAGAGCTACAATGGCATCTTTATTGTATTGGTTGGCTAGTAGGTTTGTCTTCAACATATATAGTAGACTCTCATGTAAGAGTTGATGTTTTAAGCGAAAGATTAAGTTATAGAAAAAAATTATGGTTTGAATTATTTGGTATTTTAATTTTATTTTTACCATTCATAATCCTGGTCCTTTATTATGCTGTTCCTTTTTTTGAATTATCATGGACATCAAGTGAAAGATCAACTTCTGCAAATGGTTTACCTGCAAGATGGTTTGTTAAAGGCTTTTTAGTAATTAGTTTTTTTCTATTATTAATTTCTGGTTTTTCAAGAATAACAAGAATTGTAGAAACACTTAGATTTGGATTAGAGGATAAAAAATGATTTCATTAGTTGCAGAATATTTTTTAGCAATTGCCCTATTTTTTAGTTTTATAACGTTAATATTTTATGGATTTCCTGTAGCATGGACCATGGGTGGTTTAGGAGTCTTATTTATATTTATTTCAATGCTTTCTGACAACTTATTTGACACTTTTTATGGTGTCGATTTTGGATTTGCATCCATGGTTGTTTATAGACTTTATGGTGTTATGGCAAACTGGGTTTTGGTTGCACTACCAATGTTTATTTTTATGGGAATAATGATGGATAAATCTGGTATTGCAGAAGACTTAATGACTGATCTGTCAAAGTTGTTTGGTAAAACAAGGGGTGGACTTGCGATCTCAATTGTATTTATAGGAGTTTTACTCGCTGCTTCTACAGGAATTATTGGTGCAGCTGTAGTATTACTAACAATTCTTGGTGTACCTTTAATGTTAAAAAATAATTACAATCCAAACTTAGCTTGTGGAGTTGTTTGTGCAACTGGGACCTTAGGAATTTTAATACCTCCAAGTATCATGTTAGTTATTATGGGGGACCAGGTGAGAATATCAGTTGGTGATTTATTTATGGGGGCTGTATTTCCTGGACTCTTACTTGGTTTATTGTACACAATTTTTATTGTTGTTTATGCTTACATGAACCCAAAAGCTGCACCATTGCCAAAAGACGCCCAACCGGTAGACTTAAAAATAGTTTTAAGAGTTTTAAAATCTATTATACCCCCTGCTTTATTAATCTTTGCTGTTTTGGGAAGTATATTCATGGGTATTGCTACCCCGACCGAAGCATCAGGAGTTGGGGCTTTAGGCGCGTCTTTACTAGCAATACTTAGAGGACGACTGTCATTCTCAGATTTAAAAATTGTGATCAGAAAAACAACCCATACAACAGCCTACATTTTTGCACTTTTTGTTGGAGCAACAATGTTCGCGTTAATTTTAAGGGGTTTAGGTGGCGATGAATTAATAGAGGGAGCTCTTAAGGCACTACCTTTTGGGACAAGTGGAGTTGTAATAGTTGTTTTATTTGTTGCGTTTTTGTTAGGTTTCTTTTTAGATTGGATTGAAATCACGTTAATAATTTTACCTTTTTTAGCACCTGTAATGATGGATCTAGGAGTAGATATGGTTTGGTTTATTGTAATGTTTGCAGTTGTTTTACAGACTTCATTTATAACACCACCTGTTGGTTTTGCTTTATTTTATATGAAAGGTGTTGCTCCTCAAGGTATTACAATTACAAATATTTATAAAGGTATAATTCCATTTGTAATTCTTCAAGTGATAGCAGTTGCAAT
>CABYJS010000008.1 GCA_902519375.1 uncultured Pelagibacteraceae bacterium | reverse complement strand
TTCAACATTCTCAGTCTTTAACAAAGCTACATACTGTTTAATTAAACTATAATCTGGCTCTCTTAAAATTCTCTTAAAGTCGTCACTAGTTAAAGCTTCTAGCTCTACCCTAATTGGCAGTCTTCCTTGTAATTCTGGAAGCAAGTCAGAGGGTTTTGCTAATTGAAAAGCACCTGATGCAATAAAAAGAATATGGTCAGTTTTAATAGGTCCATATTTCGTATTTACTGTTGTTCCTTCAATTAAAGGTAATAGGTCTCTTTGGACACCTTCTCTTGAAACGTCTCCACCAACTCTATCTGTTCTTCCTGAGATTTTATCAATCTCATCTAAGAAAACTATTCCATTATTTTCAGTAGAGATTTTGGCAGCTTTAATAATCTTATCTTGCTCAATTAATTTATCAGACTCATCATTTATTAAAATTTCATGAGACTCTTTTACTGACATTTTTTTCTTTTTTTCTTTACTTCCCATTGATTTGCCTAGCATTTCACCAATATTTATCATACCAACGTTAGCCCCTGGCATACCAGGAATTTCAAAAGAAGTATTGGTACCTCCAGCGTCACTAACTGCTATCTCAATTTCATTATCATCTAAATCACCATCTCTAAGTCTTTTTCTAAAACTCTCCCTTGTAGCTGTGCTTGCTTTTTTACCAACTAAAGCGTCTAATACTTTTTCTTCAGCTAATTTTTGAGCTTTTGCAAAGACCTCTTTTCTTTTTTTAATTTTTTCCATTGAAATTGCTATTTCAACTAAATCTCTTACAATTTGTTCGACGTCTCTTCCAACATAACCAACTTCAGTAAATCGAGTTGCTTCAACTTTAACAAAAGGAGCCTCAGCTAATTTTGAAAGCCTTCTTGAAATTTCTGTTTTCCCAACACCAGTTGGACCGATCATCAAAATATTTTTTGGCAAAACTTCATTTCTCATTTCACCCTTTAAAGCTTGCCTTCTCCACCTGTTCCTTAAAGCAACAGCAACAGCTTTTTTAGCTTTATTTTGACCGACTACAAATCTATCTAATTCAGAAACAATTTCTCTAGGTGATAAAGAGCTTACTAATGAAGCTTCATCTTTTTGTTCCTTATCTTTAGGATGTAATTGAGCTACGTTTGATTTATCCATTATATTTTTTCAACTTTAACATTTTCATTTGTAAAAACACAAATATCGGCCGCAACCTTTATAGCTTTTTTTGCGACTTCTTCTGCTGATATACTGCTTTCCATTAAAACTTTACCTGCAGCCAATGCGTAGTTTCCTCCTGAACCAATGCCAATAACATCTCCCTCAGGCTCAAGAACGTCACCAGTTCCTGAAATTATATAACTATTATTTTTATCACCAACCGCCATTAGTGCTTCTAATCTTCTTAAATATTTATCTGTTCTCCAATCTTTAGCTAGTTCCACAGCAGCCCTAGATAAGTTACCAGCATGTTTTTCTAATTTTCCCTCTAATCTTTCAAATAATGTTAAAGCATCAGCTGTTGAACCAGCAAATCCAGCCACTACATCTCTCTTCTCAATTTTTCTGACCTTTGAGGCAGTGCTTTTAACAACTGTATTTCCCATACTTACTTGGCCGTCACCTGCGACGACTACTTCATTATTCTTTCTTACTAATACAATCGTTGTCATAGCTTATAAATGGATACTAAATTCAATAGTTCAAGCCCAGGTTTAGTATTA
Organism: uncultured Pelagibacteraceae bacterium; assembly: GCA_902519375.1. Classification (GTDB taxonomy): domain Bacteria; phylum Pseudomonadota; class Alphaproteobacteria; order Pelagibacterales; family Pelagibacteraceae; genus Pelagibacter. Next base: position 42,265 of record CABYJS010000008.1, on the reverse strand, counting down.
TTGCCATAATTGAATAATATATGTATACCTAATTTTGATTATGAAGCGCAAAGGCAAAATTAATAGAAAAACAAAAGAGACCAGTATTAGTGTTGATTTGAATATTGATGGCAAAGGAAAGTATAAGATTGATACTGGAATAGGTTTTTTAGATCACATGCTAGAGCAATTATCAAAGCATTCATCGATTGATATGAACATCAAAGTAAAAGGTGATACTCATATAGATCTTCACCACACAACTGAAGACTCAGGTATTGCAATTGGTGAGGCATTAAAAAAAGCTTTAAAAAAATCTGTTGGTATTAGAAGATATGCGCATGCAATGATACCAATGGATGAAACCTTATCCCGTGTTGCAATTGATATTTCGAATAGACCTTATTTAATTTGGAAAGTTAATCTCAAAGTAGAAAAGCTTGGTGAAATGGACACAGAACTATTCAAAGAATGGTTTCAGGCTTTTTCTCAGGCAGCAGGAGTTACTTTACACGTTGAAAATATTTACGGTGATAATAGTCATCATATAATTGAATCTTGTTTTAAAGGATTAGCAAGATCATTAAGAACTGCATTAGAAATTGATCCTAGGAATAGTAAATCAATTCCTTCGACCAAAGGTTCTTTATAAATTTAATGAACGTTACAATTGTTGATTATAACTCAGGCAATATAAGCTCGGTAATAAACTCTTTTAAGGAAGTTGCTAAAAATAAGGTAAATATCAAAGTAACTTCGGATTTAGAAAAGATTAAATCAAGTGATAAAGTAGTTTTACCAGGACAGGGCTCATTTAAAAGTTGTGTGGATGCCTTAAATAACATCAATGGTTTAGTTGATACTTTAAATGAATTCGCAACTAACAATAAAAAACCACTCCTTGGAATTTGTGTTGGGTTACAGATGTTTGCTGAAGTTGGCTATGAAGAAATAGAAACCAAAGGTCTAGGGTGGATATCAGGTAGAGTGTCTAAAATTGATAACCAAGATGGTAAATTTAAGCTTCCACATATTGGCTGGAATCAAATAAATATTGTTAAAGATAGCCAAATTTTCAAAGGAGTAAAAAATAACTCTCACATGTATTTTGTTCATAGTTATGAACTTGTTCCAAATGATAAAAGTGTAGTGTCAGCAACTACGGATTACTCATCTAATATCGTTTGTTCTGTTGAAAAAGAAAATATTTTCGGAACTCAGTTTCATCCGGAGAAGAGTGACAAAACTGGACTTAAAATAATTGATAACTTTATTAATTTGTAAATGAAAATATTCCCAGCAATAGATATTAAAGATAAAAAGTGTGTGAGATTAATTAAAGGAAATTTTGATAAAAAAACTGAATATAAAATGTCTCCAGTTGAACAAGCTGAAAAATATAAAGACCATGATTTTAAAAATTTACATATAGTTGATTTAGATGGGGCATTAAGTGGTGAAACAGTTAATTTAGATACTATACAAGATATTGTTAAAAAATCTGATTTAAAAATTGAAGTAGGGGGCGGTATTAGAAATATTGATAGTATAAAAAGATATATTGATGTGGGTGTTGAAAAAGTAATTTTAGGTAGTGCAGCTATAAAAGATAAAAGCTTTTTAAAAGAAGCTTGTGAAAAATTTCCAAGTCAAATTGCCTTAGGTTTAGATGCCAAAGATGGATACTTATCTGTGTCCGGTTGGAGAGAAAACTCTAATCAATTAACTTTAGATTTTTTAAAAGAGGTAAATGACTTTGGTGCTAGTAGATTAATTTACACAGACATTAATCAGGATGGGATGAAACAAGGCCCAAATTTTGAGGAAACATCTAGAGTTGCTGATATTTCAAATTGTCCAGTTATAATATCTGGCGGTGTTTCTTCGATTGATGATATTAAAAAAGCCAAAGAATTAAATAATATAAATATTGAAGGAATTATAGTTGGTAAGGCCATATACGATGGTGATATTAATTTAGATCAATTAGCCAAGGAAGTAGATGCTTAAAAATAGAATAATACCTTGTTTGGATGTCAAAAACGGTCGTGTAGTGAAGGGTATTAATTTTGTAGACTTAAAGGATGCAGGAGACCCTGTTGAACAAGCTAAAATTTATTCTGATGGTGGTGCAGATGAAATTTGCTTTTTAGATATTACTGCTTCAAATGAAAATAGAGATACAATTTACGATGTTGTAGATAAAACTTCTAAGAAATGTTTCGTACCATTAACTGTTGGAGGTGGTGTTAGAAATGTTGAGGATATTAACAAACTACTTAATTGTGGAGCAGATAAAGTATCAATTAACACTGCTGCAGTTCAAAATGTAAAAGTGGTTGAAGACAGCTCTAGAAAGTTTGGTTCACAATGTATTGTAGTTGCAATTGATGCAAAAAGAAAAAATAATGGATGGGAAGTTTTTACTCATGGAGGAAGAAATCCAACAGGTATAAATGCTCTGGAATTCGCATCTAAAATGGAAAAATGTGGAGCTGGAGAACTACTAATCACCTCTATGGATAAAGATGGAACTCAATCAGGATATGATATTGAGCTTATGCAAAAAATATCATCTAGTGTAAATATTCCAGTGATTGCATCTGGTGGAGTTGGAACTTTAGATCACTTGGTAGATGGAATAAAATCAGGTGCAAGTGCTGTTTTAGCAGCATCTATATTTCACTATGGTACTTATTCTGTTAAAGAAGCTAAGCAATATTTGTCGTCAAAAGATATACCTGTTAGGATTTGATATGTTAAAAATTTTAGAAGATCTCGTTATCCTTGCAAGAGAGCGAAAAAGTAATCCTGTAAAGGACTCATATACTAATAAGCTTTTAGAAGATAAATCTTTAGCAAAAGAAAAGGTTTTAGAGGAGATTAATGAGTTAATTGGAGCTGTAGAACAAGATACGAACAAAATTCATGAAGCAGCAGATGTTCTTTATCACTTAATTATGTATCTTGAAAAAAGTGGAATTAAAATTGAAGATGTGATGCAAGAATTAAATAGTAGAAGAAGATAAAAAATAAGTAATAGGATATAATTAAGTTAAGATTATTAATGGCTTACGACGATAATAATATATTTGCTAAAATTTTAAGAGGAGAGATACCTTGCAATAAAATTTATGAGGATGAATTTGTATTATCATTCCATGATATTAATCCACAAAAAAAAATTCACGCATTGATAATACCTAAGGGTAAATATATTGATCTTGACGATTTTAGTCAAAAAGCCTCTTCCGAAGAGATGGTGGGTTTATTAAAAGGTATAAATTTAGTTGCTAAAAAGCTTGAGATTTCGGTTGATACCGGAAAGGGATATAGAGCTCTTGCAAATATTAGTGAAGATGGAGGTCAAGAAGTTCCACATCTTCATTTTCATTTGTTTGGTGGTGAAAAAATTGGGAAGATGGTTGAGTGAATAAAAGAATCAATAGAAATTATTTAGAGATCAGTTCCATTAAAGATCTAAATGAGTCTATTGTTGGTCTTGATAATTATTCTTTAAAATTTTTAGATAAACCGGATTTCCAATTGAATAAATTTTTTTATAGGAATGTTGGTAAAAAACATCACTGGGTAGACAGATTAGGTTGGGCAGAAAAGGAATGGATTAAATACACTTCTGATGAAAAAGTGAAAACTTATATATTAAAAAAAGGTGAGGATCTTGTGGGTTATTTTGAATTAATTTTTCATTATAATTCAAATGAAGTGGAAATAGCTTATTTGGGTTTATTAGAAGAATATCACAATAAAAAATTAGGTTCATACTTATTAACCTGTGCGATAAAAAAATCATTTTTAATTAAACCAAAAAGAGTTTGGGTACACACTTGTTCACTAGATCATAAAAATGCTTTAAATAATTATATCGCCAGAGGAATGAAGATTTTTAAAAAAGAAACTATAACAATTTAATTAGTCTTGTTTTGGTAGTTTAAACAAATTTTCGTCTATTTCAATATTTTTAACTATTGATGATATAAATGTGATACTTAAATTTTGATAAATATCTATTGATTGCCATCCAACCAAATCGTATTTATTCTTATCAAAAAACAAATTAATCTCATTTTCCTTTTCAAAGAAATTAAAACCTATAAATCTATTATCTAGAATTTTTCCATCTGCATTCCGAATTTTGTCTATTATAAAATCTTTATTTAAGATCAAATTTAAAGGTGTTTTTTGAATATTGTAAATGTAATGGCTATCAATTGTTTTTACGACTATATATCTACCATTTGAAGTTAAAGTTTTTTGATTATCCAGATTATATTTACAAAAGATTTTCTTAGGATACTCTAAAATACAGGTTCCCTTTTCTTTTTCTCCATCAATATCCTGTTCAAAATTAAAAGATAAATTTTTTATATTTTCTAAATTTTGGATAATATTTTCCTTCTCAAAAGCTTTTATCTCGTTATTGAAAAGAATTAGAAAAAAAAGTAAAAGATACTTTTTCATTAAAGAACGTCACGTTTTCCAACATGATTAGCTTTGCTCACTAGTCCTTCAGCTTCCATCATATCAATTATTCTTGCAGCCCTATTATAACCAATTTGAAGTTTTCGTTGTAAAAAAGATGTTGAGGCTTTGCCTTCAGACTTTATTAATTCAACAGCTGATTCATAAAGCTCGTCTTTGTCTCCTTGACTTCTTGTGTTTTCATTAATTTCTTTTTCATCTACAAAATTCAAGATTTCATCAATATAATCAGGTTCTGCTTGTGATCTTAGATAATTATTTATTTTTTCTATCTCATTTTCCGAGACAAAGGGAGCATGAATTCTAATAATTTTATTTGCAGATGACATATAAAGCATATCACCTTTACCTAATAGTTGTTCTGCACCCTGTTCTCCCAAAATTGTTCTACTATCTATTTTAGAAGAAACTTGAAAAGAGATACGAGTAGGAAAGTTTGCTTTAATAGTACCAGTAATTACATCAACACTTGGTCTTTGTGTAGCCATTATAATATGAATTCCAGCTGCTCTTGCCATTTGAGATAATTTTTGAATGTAATTCTCAATTTCTTTACCTGCTACTAACATCAAATCTGACATTTCATCAACTACCACAACTATGTAAGGCATCGGAAGTTTATGTTTTGCATTGTACCCGTCGATGTTTCTAACTCCCTCTTTAGTCATCAGTCTATATCTGCTTTCCATTTCTTTAACCACCCAACCTAAAACTGAAGCTGCTTTTTTTGCTTCTGTAATTACCGGACAAAGTAGATGAGGAACTCCTTCATAAGTTGAAAGTTCTAACATTTTCGGATCAATAAGAATAAATTTGCATCTATCTGGTGTGTGTCTATAGAGTAAAGATAGTATAATTGTGTTTATACAAACTGATTTACCAGATCCGGTTGTTCCTGCAATTAACAGATGGGGCATTGAAGTCAAATCACCAACTATAGGTGCGCCTGAAATATTTTTTCCTAGAGCTATAGGCAATTTGATTTCTTTTTTTTTAAAATCTAAATTATTTAATATTTCACTTAAATAAACATTTTCCCTTGATACATTTGGTAATTCGATACCAATTGTATTGCTTCCTGGAATGGTGGCAATACGAGCTGACTCTGAGCTAGTATTTCTTGCTATATCATCTGACAAATTAATAATTTTAGATACCTTAACTCCTGCAGCTGGTTCAAATTCATTTAAAGTTACAACTGGTCCATGACTTACTTTTTTTATGTTTCCATTTACACCAAAATCTAAAAGAATCTTTTCTAAAAAATCAGAATTATTATTTTCAGTTTTATTTAAGATTGCCCTTTCCTTTTTGGTTTGGGTATTTAATAAGTCTAGTGAAGGAAGTTTAAATTTTTCTTTTTTTAAATTTGTATCTGCTTCTGATTTAATAAAAGGCAGATCTTCTTGTATTAAATTTTTAATTTCATCTTGTGGAATATATTCATTAATTATTTCATTTTTGTTTGTATAATTCTTATAACTTTTCCTTGAAAATAAGTTGAAGATATTCTTTATAAAATTTATAAAACTTTTCATTTTAAAATTGATACTTACTAAAAATAATAGAGTTATAATAATTAGAAAAAAATAAAAAAAAATATTCTCATTAGATTTAGTTATATTGTATAAAAAGGTTTCATTAAGATAATTTCCAACAAAACCACCGTTACCGTTTATGTAGAATGTAAATGAGTCTTTATAATAAAAACTAAAAAAAAAAGATCCTATTAGAGCGTATATTGTTGCAAAAAAAATATTTTCAATAAGTATAAATATTTCTTTTTTTTTAAACATATTAATACCAGTAAAAATAATAGTAATTGGTATTAAAAAAGTGATTAATCCTGCAGATTGGATGAAAAAATCAGCCAAATAACTTCCACGAGATCCCAAAAAATTTTTGATTTCAGTATTTTGAGGGAATATAAAATTTGGATCAGTGGGTGAATAAGATAGCAATGCAGTAAATAGTAAAATTCCCGAACAAACAATAAAAATACCAATGATTTCTATTAACCGATTGATACTAAAAATTAATACTGAGTTTCCTAGTTTTTTTATATCCATTTTTTGATGAATCAAATTTACCACTTTGTATCATCTAATTTTTATTGTTAAAATTAAAATTATTATGAAAGTTTCTATAATAGGCAATAATTTAACCAGCTTAACTCTTACAAAGACACTTGTAAATTTAGGTATAAAAGTAGATATTTTTTCAGATAAAAAAAAGAAAAAAAACAACAAAATCCAAACATTAGGAATTTCACGCTCAAACTTAGTCTTTTTTAATAATAATATTTTGAATATTGATAAACTTTTATGGAATATAAAAAATATAGAGATTTATAGTGAAAGTCTTAAAAATGAAAAAATCTTAGATTTTAAAAACAAATATGAACATCTTTTTTCAATTATAAAAAATTATGATTTATATACTTTGTTGCTACGCTGTCTTAATAGAAATAAATTAGTTTCTTTTAAAAAAAAAATTACCTATCAAAAATTATTAAGAAAAAATTATGATTTAATTTTTAATTGTGACTACTCTGATTATATAACTAAGAAATTTTTTTATAATAGAATTGAAAAAAACTATAATAGCTTTGCACATGTAACAACCTTTGAACATAAAAAAATATCGCAAAACCGAATAGCTTTACAAATTTTTACTAATGAAGGTCCATTAGCTTTTTTACCTATTTCTCCAATAGAAACTTCAGTCGTTTATTCCGTAAAACGAAAAAAAAATATCGATTTATCAAACTTGATAAAAAAATATAACTTTAAGTATGAGATTTTAAAGATAAATAAAGGGTTAAATTTTGAGTTAAAACAGTCCAATCTAAGGTCTTACCATTTCAAAAATATAATTGCTTTTGGAGATATACTTCACAGAATACATCCTTTAGCAGGACAAGGTTTCAACATGACTATCAGAGATATTAAAGAAATATATAGATTAATTAAATTCAAAAAAATTCATGGCTTAAGTCTTGATAAATCTATAGGCAATGATTTTGAAAAAAATTCTAAAGACAAAAATTATATTTTCTCAAGTGGAATTGATTTTATTTATGAGTTTTTTAATTTAGAGAGCAAGTTTAATACAAATAATTTAAGTAAATTTGTCAAATTTTTTGGTAAGAATAAAACTGTCAATAAATTTTTTACTAAATTTGCTGATAGTGGGATTACTTTGAGAGATTATTGAACCGTAGTGTTATTGTATTGATCAAACGAGTAAGTTGTTAAAATTTCTGAAATTTTATTTTTTCTGTTATTTAAACTTTTAGCTTCCAATAAAACTTGTTTCTCCTCAATTGTGAAGGGAGAAGCCATTGCAAGCGCATTTATAGTTTCATCTAAACTTTGTTTCTCAAGTGCTTTCCAATTAATTATAAAACCTCTTTTTTTAAAAAGGGTTTTAAGGTCCTTAAAAATTAGTTCTAAATCAGAAAACTTTATATCCTCTTTTTTATTTTCTAGATCTTCATAAAAATTATCAAAATTAATTTCACATTCACGATATTTTTTATTAGATTGTATTTCTTTAATAATTTTAAATCTTATAATTCCTTTAAGTTCTATAAGGTATCTTTTGTCTTCTGATTCTTTAAAACCTGTTATTTTTCCTAAACACCCAATATCGTGAAGTTGTGGGTCATTATTTAAATTATTATTATTTGTAGTTTTTGGCTGTATCATCCCGATTAATTTGTTTGATTTCATACTATCATTGATCATATCAATGTACCTTGGTTCAAAAATATTCAATGGAACAGCAGTCTTAGGAAATATTATAAAATTGCTAAGAGGGAAAACAGGTATTTTTTTTGGTAGATCGTTTTTTTTCATAAATTAAATATACAATTATAATCTTATTCTAAATATATATTATCTATTTTTTTTTGATTAACAAATCTATCTTGTGCTTCAAAATAGGCCTTTTCTAAATTTTTGGTATAAATTTTATTATTGAATATATTAGACAATTTTTTTTGATTTGTGAGTTTGATTTTAAAAGATTTTATTTTTTTATTGTCTTTGTATAATTTGATAGCCAAATTAATATAATCTTCCTCATTTAATGTTATTAATTCATCTAAATCCAAATTTTTAAGTAAACTAGCACTCACTCTGCTTTGAAAAGCTTCACCTTTGAGAGTTAGTACTGGAAGACCTGACGATAAAGCTTCAATTGATGTTGTGTGACCACCGTAAGGATAAGTATCTAAAAATAGATCAGCTAATTGAAATCTCTCTAAATATTTTTGATATTCAATTTTTTCAGAAAAAAAAATTTTAGATGAGTCAATATTTCTGTTATTAAATTCTTTTAAAATATTTTTATGTTGTAGTGTTCCTTTTGTTATGGATAACCAAAGTATCGAATTCTTTGTTGAATGAAGTATTTTTGACCAAATATTAAGAATATTTTCGTTAATTTTTACAATATTATTAAAACAACAGTAAATAAATTTATCATCAGGTAAAAAAAAATCTTTTTTAGTTAAACCACTTTCTATATTTTTATTTTCAAGTGAATTTGGAAAGAAAGAATTAGGGATAAAGATTATTTTCTCTAAATAATCCTTTTCACTGTTTTTTGGTATGACAAATTTATCTGCAACAATATAGTCATATGATTTATCACCCATAGTTCCTGCATAACCTAAATAATTTATCTGAATGGGCGCACATTTATTTTTAAAGATAGCAGGTCGCCCTCCATATGTATGACCATTTAAATCAACAGCTATATCAATTTTTAATATATTACAAATATTTCTAATTTCTTCATCGGTCTTGGAATTACAATCAATAAATTCTTTAAAATTTTTGATAATATCTTTGTTTATACTATTTTTTAAAAATTTTTTACTTAAATTGAAACCATATAGTTCAAATTTATTTTTATCATGATTTCTAAATAAATCTTTCAATAATGATGCAACAGCATGTTTTTCAAAATCAGAAGAAAAATATCCAACTTTAATATTTTGATTATTATTTTTTTTAAATTCTCGATTTCTTTTTTTATACAAATAATCTTTTGCCCATTTTTCTGCAATTATTTTCTGAAGTTTTAAATCATCCTTTAATAATAAAGAATAATAGGGTTGCATTTTTTTAGTTTCAAACTTATCACATAAATAGAACAATCTTTTTTTTAGGTTACCTAGATTGTGCCAATCACAAATTTTTAATTTTAGGTAAATAAGACTAGATAGAGAATTTATATTATCTGGATCAATACTATGAGTTTTTTTAAGATACTCTAGGGCTTTATCATTATCATTTAACTCTTCATAGTTCTTAGCTATATTAATTAAAGTAGGTAAATATTTAGAATTAATCTCTAAAACTTTATTGAAGTTAATTAGTGAGCTTTCAAAATCTCCTTTTTTTTTAAATATTAATCCTAAGTTATTATATGCCTCAATATTTTTTTGATTTATTTCAATTGAAGACTTTGCATACTTTGTAGCATCTTCTAAATTGTTTTCTTCTAAAGCTATTGTGCTTAGATTGTTGTATGCCTGGAAAAAATTCTTTTTATACTTAATCGCATCTAAAAAACTTTTCTTAGCTTCTAAATTTTTTTCAACATTTTTAAATGCTAAACCTAAATTGTTGTAAGCCTCTGCAAAATCAGGTTTATATTGAATAGCTTTTTGAAAACTTAAAATAGACTCAGCATATTTTAAAATTTTTAATAAACAGAAACCTTTATTATTATAGATAAAAGATAATTTAGGGTTTATTTGAATTATCTTGTCAAATATTTCTATTGCTTCTATAAATTTACCCCTGTAGACATTAATATCTCCTATAGTAGATAGTGCACTTAAATTTTCAGCATCTTTTTTGATTATCAAATTCAAACTGATTAAGGCTTCATCATATTTTTTTAGTGACAAGCTTTTTTTTGTATCGTTAATTAGTTCATTTAAAGATTTTTCCATAAAAGTAAGTCAATATTTAATATAATAAATTTACTAAATCTATTTTAATTATTGTTGCTAAAAAAAAACCATGTTCTATAATAATTTTGTTTGCGGGCATAGCTCAGTGGTAGAGCGTCTCGTTGCCAACGAGAAGGTCGAGGGTTCGACCCCCTTTGCCCGCTCCAAATAGTTATGAATGATTTGTTAAATAAAAAATGCATTCCGTGCGAGGGTGGTGTTATTCCTTTTGATATTTCTGAAATACACAAATATCAAAAAAAAGTTGACGGTTGGGATCTTATTAAAAATGAAAAAAATGTTTTTTTTTTAAAAAAAGAATTTACCTTTAAGAATTTTATAAAAAGTCAGGAATTTGTTAATCAAGTTGGAAAGATATCTGAGGAAGAGGGGCATCATCCCGATATTTCATTTGGCTGGGGATATGCAAAAGTTACTATAACTACTCACGCTATTGAGGGTTTATCTGAGAATGATTTTATACTGGCAGCTAAAATTGATAAAAATATTAATGTCTGAAATGTCTAGTTTTTGAAAAAACTAAAATTGTTCCTGTTGAATTAGCAAATTTGATAATTTCTTTATCTCTAATTGACCCTGCCGGTTGAATAACTGCTGAGACTCCTGATTGGACAAGTTTCTCAATTCCGTCTACAAATGGAAAGAATGCATCTGATGCAGCAACAATTTCATTCTTTGTTCTGATAAATTTATTCATTTTATTTATAGCAATTTCACAACTATCTAGTCTGCTAGGCTGTCCTGATCCAATCCCTATAGTAGATTTGTTATTTGCAAGTACTATTGCATTGGATTTCACATACCTACAAATGTTAAACGCAAATAATAGATTATCTAACTGTGATTTATTGGGTTTTTTTTTTGAAACAAATTCAAAATTTTTTTTAGAAAAAATTTGCCTATCTTGTGATTGAACCAACATAGAGCCATTAATGGAACTAGATCTTATTATTTCATTTAATGAATAGTTTGATGCATCTATTAATCTAACATTTTTTTTAGACTTCAATATTCTAATTGAATTTTTATCAAAACCATTGGCTATAATTACCTCTAAAAAAATCTTATTTAATTCGATAGCTATAGACTTAGTAATTTTATAATTACACGAAACAATACCACCAAAAGCACTTATAGGGTCACATGCTAAAGCTGACTCATAACTTTTAAGATTATTTTTGTGAATTGAAACACCACAAGGATTTCCATGTTTAACAATCACTGTACCAGTATTTTTTGGAAGAGATTTGGAAATTTCTAGTGCAGAGAAGATGTCATTATAATTATTATAACTAAGTTGTTTTCCATGGATTTTATTTATCTTTATATATTGATCCCCTGAGTAAAAAGCACTTTGTTGGTGAGGGTTCTCACCGTATCTTAACTTTTCGATTAAATTTGCATGTATAATTTTTTTTTTTGGAAAATAAGTTTTTAAAATTTTATTGAAATAATTCACTATTACCGAGTCATAATAAGCTGTTTCCGAGAAGGCTATTTGTGACATTTTTTTTCTAAATTCCAACGATGTTGAGCCTCTATTTTTATTTAGTTGATAAATGAGTTCAGAATATTGATTAGAAGAGGTGATTATAGTAACATCATTGTAATTTTTTGCTGCAGCCCTAGCCATTGTTGGCCCACCAACATCTATTTTTTCAATAATTTTATTGTGATCTTTTGTTTGCATTAAAGTTTGTTCAAATGGGTAAAAATTTACAATAACAAGATCTATATTTTCATAATTATTTATCTTTAAGTCTTTTTTGTGGGAATTGTTATTTCTTTTATTAAGAATACCAGCGTGAATTTTGGGGTGTAGAGTCTTAACCCTACCATCAAGAATTTCACTGGAGTCGGTAAACTTTGAAACCTCTAAACAGCTAAATCCAAGTCTTTTGATTTCTTTAAACGTACCTCCGGAACTAATTACCTTAATATTATTTTGTTTTAATACCTTTAAAAGAGATTTTAAATTTGATTTATCAGATAAAGATATTAAAGCTGATTTTATTTTCTTCATTATATTTTTTTTATTTCCCACTTAATATTTTCAATCTGATTATTAGAAATACCCGAAATAAAAATATTCTGATTTTTAGTGTATGAATTTTTAATACCGAAATATAAACCATTATCAATATTTATTTTATAATTGTCACAAGTAAACCTCCAACCCTCACCATCTAATTCTATTAATATTGTTTTATTATCTTGAGTTTTCATTAGTTTTACACTTGGCTCTACGTGGAATCGAATATCAAACTTATAATTATGATTTATTTTTTTTTTTATTATCCTATCTATTCCCACAAATGTCATATTGTCTGTATAAAATTCAATTTCTCTTTCATGTATAGAGTTATATTTTTTTAAATATCCATCATGAGAAGCGGTGATTTTCCAATAATTTTTTTCGAAAACAAAGTTTTTTTTAATTATTTTTAATCCCCTTTTTACCATCAATGACTTATTAATATTAATAAACTTACAAGATGAATTATCATCAATAACTAGAGTATTTTGAGTTGCAGATGATTTTGATAAATCACTGAGCTTACTATTCTTTTTTTTGTAATATCCACAATTACTTATTAATTTTTTTCCACTAGATATTACTTCGAATGATAAAGCTCCAGATTGATAGTCTTTAGTATAATTTAAATTTGGAGTGGATCCTACATCCATCGTTAAACTAATCCTTCTATTTTGTAATATAATATAACCCCCTAATTCTTTATCTTCATTTTTGAATTTATACCCTAGTCTTTTGAGATAATTGTCAAATTCTTTATTATCTGAAATGTTGTTACCATTAAATAATAGATCAGATTCTGGATTTTTGGAAAAAAAAGCGTATCCCTGACCAAGATAATATATAGTTTCATCTATATGTTCAGGAATAGTTACTTGAGCTTCTTTAAACCACTCCCTTATTAATATGAAATATTTAAGATAAAAAGTTAGTTGTTTAATATTCCTTGATTTTGGAAAACCATGACTATCCAAGGTAAGTTTTGATATTCTTTTCAGAATAGTAGAGCCAAACGATAAATAATTTTTTTCATTTTCATAGCAAAGCCCAACTAAAATAATGGAAGCACATCCAACTAATTTATCTTCTATTAAATCAGATCTATTTATTTCGTTTACTAGATGATTTGTCTGTTTTTGAATGATATTATTAAAATTATCTTTATAATCTTGATTGCTTTCTTCATAAGTAAGCTCATGACAAGATAGCCAGGCGATAATTCTTTTAGCTGTTAAATCAAAATTCCAACTTTTATAGTTATATTTGTGGTTATTATTGATCCAATTTATTATAACTGTTTGTGTAATTTCTTTAGATGACTTTAAGTCTAAACTAAAAAACCAGTAAAAGTTATTTAAAATTTTAAATTCCTTATCATTTATACTTTTATTATTCCAAACATTATCAAAAGCAAAATCTTCAATTCTAAACTTTTTTTTTTGATATTTTATTAATGAAGATAATAAATGTCGACTGGGTTTGTATGTAAAATCTTTGCTGTAAATTTTAGAGATTTTTTTATTGTAGATATTTGAATTTAAATAAAACTTTCTTATTTGATTAGAAACGCCAAAAAAAAACTGATTTATATAAATCATTAAGTTATTTCGATTTTAGCAATTCAATATTCTTTTTAATATCTCCATCATTACTTTTAAAAATTGTTGTACCTGACACTAAGATATTAGCACCTGCTTCTATTGCTATCTTAGAATTATCAAAATTAATTCCTCCATCTATCTCAATATCAAATTTTAAATTTCTCTCTTTTCTAATTTGCCTTAATTCTTTTATTTTTATTAAAACTTCAGGCATAAATTTTTGTCCCCCAAATCCTGGGTTTACACTCATTACAAGGACCAAATCAACTTGATCCAAGAAATTTAACACAACATCTATTTTAGTTTCAGGATTTAATGAAATCCCAACTTTTTTTTTAAGTTGTTTAATTTTAGAGATTGAGGATTTAAGATCCTCAGTAGCTTCTGGATGAATCGTAATAATATCTGCCCCAGCGTCTGCATAAGCTTCTATATATTTATGAACTGGAGAAATCATTAAATGTACATCAAAAAATATTGATGAGTGTTTTTTTAAAGCCTTTATAACCGGGGGGCCAATAGTTAGATTTGGAACAAAATGTCCATCCATAACATCAACATGGATCATGTCAGCTCCAGCTTCTTCTAATCTCTTTATTTCACTTCCCAATTGACTAAAGTCAGCAGATAAAATTGACGGTGCTATTTGTATTTTTTTCATTGATACTTAAGTGTACTTGTATCAATTTTTAAAATTTAATTTAATTAAAAAATTGATAAATTTGTCTCGAAATCTCACTTTCAAGAGGAAATGATAACATGCCCATTACAGAATAGCCCAAAATCCATGGCATTAAGTAAAATCTTATCATAAAGAAAAACCAAGCTACATATAATGGAACTAAGGGTTGGATAATAAATGAGGGTGTTACAATCTTAAAAAGTCTTATTAAGGGATTAGTAAATTTAACAAATACTCTCATAAAGAAAAACTCAGAGTCTTCCCTTTGAAATATATTCATCGCAACTCTACCAATCAACGTCCACATAATTATTCCTAAAATATAGTCAATTATATAAACTAAAGGATGGAAATTAGCAGACATTTGAGAATTTATATTGGAAATTTTATGTAATTAAAAGGGGCGAAATTAATCGCCCCTTTAATAATATTATTTATTGTTTTCCGATGATCGATCTACCAGATGGTACTCGAACTTCGTCAACCATTCTTTGAGTTGCAGCACTTGGTTCTGAAGTAATTAAACTTACAACAACCATAGATACTAAACTAACTGCTGAACCGAAGATACCAAACGTTAATTGTGTAATACCTAAGAATCCACTTCCACCATTTCGTACCCATATTAGGTAACCCATACCAGAAGCAAGACCTAAAGCCATACCAGCTATAGCACCTTCTCTGTTAGCTCTCTTCCACCATACACCAAGTACAAGTGGGAAGAACAATCCAGACATCGCAAAGTCAAAAGCCCAGATTACTGAACCTAAGATACCTTGAATCTCCATTGCCGCAATAGTTGCTCCAGCAAAACCAATTACTACAAGTAATACCCTTGCAACAACCAGTCTTTTTGCAGTTTCTGCTTTTGGATCAATGATCTTATAATAAACATCATGTGAGATCGCATTAGCAATCGCTAGAATCAAACCATCAGCTGTAGACATGGCAGCAGCCATACCTCCAGCAGCAACCAGACCTGAGATTACATATGGTAATCCAGCTATCTCTGGAGTTGCTAACACAACGGCTTTACCACCCATGAAAAACTCATTTAATTCAAGAGTTCCATTTCCGTTAAAGTCGCTTATGAACATTAAGTTTGCACTATTCCAGTTTTGATACCAATCTATCGCTTGAACATCTGTAATTGATTTACCAATAATACCAGTTGATAATGTTGGATCCATCAATGACAATTTTGACAGCGTAGCTAACATTGGAGCAGAAGAATAAAGTAAGAAGATAAAGAATAAAGACCAACCTACTGATTTTCTAGCTGCTTTTACACTTGGAGTAGTAAAATATCTCATCATAACGTGAGGCAATGAAGCTGTTCCCATCATCATTGCTAGCGCTAATGAAATAAATCCCCAAGGTGTTGCGTTAACTGCAGAGTGAGCTTTAGTAATTCCAGCTAACCCTTTAGGCACTGTTTTTAGATCAGCAGCTGCATTTTTTACAAATCCAAACTGTTGCTCTAATTCACCAATTCTAGCTACCTCATCAGCTAACATAAAGTGAGGGAAGAAACCCGCACCTATTTTGTTACTGATCCAGAATACTGGAAGCAAGTAAGCTATGATTAGTACGATATATTGTGCAACCTGTGTCCAAGTTACTCCTCTCATTCCACCTAACATTGAACATAATAAGATACTTATTAATCCAACATATACAGCGTATTGAAATGGAATATCAAGTGCAACAGAAGCAATAGTACCTGTGGCATTAATTTGTGCAGTCACATAGGTAAATGAAGCAACAGTTAAAACTACTACTGCAAGAAACCTTGTTAAATTACCACCGTATCTTGTACCAATAAAATCTGGAACTGTGTAACAGCCAAATTTTCTTAAGTATGGTGCTAATAAAGATGCAACTAATACATATCCACCAGTCCAACCTACAAGTAGTGCCATATAACCATAACCTTTAAAGTAAATACCACCTGCCATTGCAACAAACGAGGCACCAGACATCCAGTCTGCTGCAGTCGCCATTCCATTGAACACGGTTGGTACTTGCCTTCCAGCTACGTAATACGCATCTGCTTGGGCTGTTCGTGATAGATAACCAATTATAGCATAGATGGCTACTGTGAAGGCAACGAAACAAATACCAATTGTTTTCGCTGTCATACCCATCTGCTCTCCGATTGCCATAATGATTATGAAACCAAGGAAACCTCCTGTATAGATTCCATAAACTTTAGGCAAATTGTCTATAAAATTACCTTTAATCATTAGTCATCTCCTCTTTCTGAAAAGCCAAACTCTTCATCAATTTTTTCTTGTCTATTTGCAAACCAGAAAATTAGGATTACAAAAATTCCAAGAGAACCTTGACAAGTGAACCAATAAGTTAATGGGTAACCAAATGGTCCCGTAACTTCGTTCATCTCAGCTCCAAAAAGAAAGATGCCAATTGAGAATACAAACCAAATTGCTAAAGTCATCATTAACAATCCTCTGGTTTTTTCCCAGTGTTGTGCTTGTTTTGACATTATATACCTCTCTCTTTTAGTTATAACTGGGCAAAACCATACCGATTATGAAAGAGATTTAAAGTGTTAAAATTGTTCATATTAGGGGGATTTTTAGGGTATATATTAAGAAAATACTGATTTTTATGGGAAAGTACAAATTAACCTGGAAAGACCTCACTTTAAACGATTTTAAAGTTTACCTTTTTGCTCTTTTTAAAGCTTTTGTTCCAAAGAAGAAAATTAAAAATTTAGACGAAATAGAGGATTTTATACAAACAAAATCAGCATGGGTGGCTCAGGTAACTCTTTATGGATATTTAAAAACAAGAATGGGCACAAGATATGTTCTTCATTTTGAAAATGATAAATTTATGTCATCAGTTAATTTAGCCAAATGGAATATTTATTCTGTTGCTCTTCAAGATCTGACATTTTTCATTTTTTCATATCTAAAAGTAAATTTTAACCATCTAGAAGTTGAAAAGGCAGAGGAAATATTTTTAAAAATCTTAGATGATGAAATATCAAATAAGATGCCCTTAGATATAATAGAAGATGCTAAAAAAAATTTTAGTCAAAGACTACAGGGAATAAACTGGGATACTTATTTAAATAACTTACCATTTAATCCTAGCGCTCTATCTCTTTATAAGTGGGCACCAATAGCTGAAGATTTAAAAATTCTTGACAGAAAGATAGTCTTAAATTCCGTCATTCTCAAATGGGATGTTGTAAAAAAAGAATTAAAAGAGAGAGTAGAGTTTTAAATATTCTTTCTATTTTCAACTAAGCTTGCTACAACTGATGGGTCTGCCAATGTAGTAGTGTCTCCTAATTGATCATGTTCATTTGCTGCAATCTTTCTAAGAATTCTTCTCATAATTTTTCCTGATCTTGTTTTAGGCAGACCTGGGCTAAAATGAATAAGATCTGGTGTAGCTAGTGGACCAATTTGTTTTCTAACCCATAATTTTAGGTCCCTTTCAAGATCTCCCGTTTCTGTTTCACCGGCATTTAAAGTTACATAACAATAAAGTCCGTTACCTTTAATGTCATGTGGATATCCAACGACAGCAGCTTCAGCAACTTTTGGATGAGCAACGAATGCACTTTCAATTTCAGCAGTACCTAAATTATGACCTGAAACAATAATAACATCATCCACCCTACCAGTTATCCAGTAATATCCATCTTTGTCTCTTTTACACCCGTCACCAGTAAAGTATTTTCCGTCAAATTGAGAGAAGTAAGTATCTATAAATCTTTGATGGTCACCATAAACAGTTCTCATTTGACCTGGCCAAGAATGTGCTATGCAAAGTCTTCCTTCGCCTGCTCCCTTAATTTCTTTTCCATCTTTATCAACAATGACTGGTTTGATACCATAAAAAGGTTTAGTTGCTGAACCAGGTTTAAGAGGTATTGCTCCAGTTTGAGGAGTTATTAGAATTCCACCTGTCTCTGTTTGCCACCAAGTATCAACGATTGGACATTTAGAATTACCAACAGTTTTATAATACCACATCCAAGCTTCTGGATTTATAGGCTCTCCAACAGTACCTAGTAATTTTAGAGATTTTCTAGATGTTTTGTTTACAGGCTCGTCACCCTCTCTCATTAATGCTCTAATTGCAGTGGGTGCAGTGTAGAATGTATTTACTTTAAATTTATCTACTATTTGCCACCACCTTGAACTATCAGGATAATTTGGCACTCCCTCAAACATAATTGTTGTAGCTCCATTAGATAATGGTCCATAGATAATGTAACTATGACCTGTCACCCAACCTATGTCTGCTGTGCACCAATAGATATCTTTTGGTTTATAATTAAAGACATATTGATGTGTCATAGATGCATAAACCATATAGCCACCAGTAGTATGAAGTACACCCTTAGGTTTTCCTGTTGATCCAGATGTGTAGAGAATAAACAAAGGATCCTCTGCATTCATTTCCTCAGGTTCACACTGATTTGATACATCTTTAACAAGATCGTGATACCAAACATCTCTATCGTTGTTCCAAAACACATAGTTCCCAGTTCTTTTAACAACTATGCATTTTTTAACATTAGGGCAGCTAGCAAGTGCTTCATCTGTTGTTGCTTTTAGAGGAATTGTTTTTCCTCCTCTTACACCTTCATCAGCAGTTATTATGTATTCAGACTCACAGTCATTGACTCTTCCCGAAATCGATTCTGCAGAGAAACCACCAAATATTATTGAGTGTACCGCACCAATTCTTGCACAAGCTAACATTAAAATTGCTAGCTCAGGAATCATTGTTAAATATATTGTAACTCTGTCCCCTTTTTTAATACCCAATTTCTTTAGCCCATTTGCTGCTTTGGAAACTTTTTGATGTAATTGTTTATATGATATTTTTTGATTATCTTTAGGATCGTCTCCTACCCATATAATTGCTGTTTTATCTTTTTTATCTTTTAAGTGTCTATCAACACAGTTGGCTGAGGCATTTAACGTGCCATCTTCATACCATTTAATTCTTACTTCTTCCTTACTGTATTTAACATCTTTTATTTTCTTATATGGTTTAATCCATGTAATTCTTTTTCCCTCTTTTTTCCAAAAAGAGTTATTATTTTTTATCGACTCATTATACTTATTTTGATATTGAGACTTATTAGCTAGACCGCTTCTTATCCACTCTTGTTTTGTCTTAAAAATTAACTCTTTAGGTGAGGAATTTTCATTCTTTTTATTATAAATTTTTTTTGAGGGTTTTTTCTTTGTTCTAGATTTTTTCTTGCTAACCCTTCTTTTTTTTGAAGGTTTTTTCTTAATTCTAGATTTTTTCTTGCTAACACTTCTTTTTTTTGAAGGTTTTTTCTTAATTCTAGATTTTTTCTTTTTTTTTGGCATACTTTTTAAAACTAAATCTTACCCATGTTGTTTAAAATTTTCCAGCTTTTAGAGTCGATGGGCATTACTGAAAGTCTACTTTGTTTAATAAGAGATAAATGGCTTAAATGCTTGTTTTTTTTAATTTCCTCTAAGGTAACTGGTTTGTTCAGTCTCTTTAAAAATTTGACAGTCACAGCAACAAAACACCCAGATTTATCTGATTTGTCTAAGTAATGTTCTTTGATAACTTCCACTATTCCAACAATTTCTTTTCCAATATTTGAATGATAAAAAAAACATTTATCACCAATTTTCATTGCCTTTAAATTTTTAGAGGCTTGATAATTTCTTACACCGTCCCAAGGTGCTCCTTTGTTCCCAGCCTTTTCTTGTTGGTCAATTGACCAAACATCCGGTTCTGATTTGAGTAACCAATACTGCATTAAAGTCTTACCCCAGCACCTTTGAGGAAAGCAGCCTTTTCATCAAGAGACCATCTTGGTTTTGCGGGATGATCTAATTTATCAAATTGTTTTAATTTGTATTTTTCTAAACCAACCATTGCAATCATTGCAGCATTGTCTCCACAAAATTCAATAGGTGGAAAAATATTCTTGTAATTTTTTTCCTCACAAAGACTGAAAAGCATTGACCTAATTTTCTTATTTGCTGCAACACCCCCCGCAACTACGAATATCTTTTCTTTAATACCATTTTGTTTTTCAAATTCACTAAAGGCAATTTTAGTTTTTTTATATAATATTTCTTCAATTGTTTTTTGAAAAGATGCTGCTAAGTCAAATTTTTCTTTTTTTGTTTTTATACTTTTGGTAATTTTTAAGATTGCAGTTTTGAGACCAGCAAAAGAAAGATTACAACCCCCTTTATTTAAGATAGGTTTTGGTAAATTATATTTATTTGGATCACCTTTCTCTGCCAAAACTTCAATCTGTGGTCCACCTGGAAATTCAACTCCTAAAAGTTTTGCGGTTTTATCAAATGCTTCTCCCAAAGCATCATCAATAGTTGTTCCTAACCTTTTATATTTTCCAAGTCCTTGGACATTTAAAAATTGTGAATGTCCACCAGAAATTAATAAAAGAAGGTAAGGATAATTTAAATTTGAATTTAATTTTGGACTTAAAGCGTGACCTTCTAAATGATTTACCGCTATGAAAGGTTTATTAATTGATGCAGCGAATGCTTTCCCAAAACTTAAACCAACAGACAAGCAAACAATTAAACCTGGTCCAGCGGTTGATGCTACTGCATCAATGTCAGTAATTTTTTTTCCACTTTCATCAATTGCTTTTTCAACAATCCAATCTATCTTTTCAATATGTGAACGAGCAGCCAGTTCTGGCACCACGCCCCCAAACTCTTTATGAACCTCAACTTGGCTTGAAACAATATTAGACAAAACTATAGGATTTCCTTGTTCATTTTCAGTTATTATTGATGCTGCCGTCTCATCACAGCTAGTTTCTATTCCAAGAATTAAGGGTTTTTTACTCATACAAATAGTTTTTATTAATTGTACAATCTCAATACAAGTAAGAAATAAATTTATTTATGGGTAAAAAAATAATTATTGGATCTAGAGGCAGCAAGTTAGCTTTAATTTATGCTCAAATCGCTAAAGATAAGATTATTAAAAATAACAATTTGGATACAAAAGATATTTTAATTAAAGAGATTAAAACTCAAGGCGACCAGTTTCAAGATATAAGACTATCAGAAGTAGGCGGAAAAGGATTATTCTCTTCAAGCATAGAGAAGGAATTAAAAGAAAAAAAAATTGATATAGCTGTTCATGCTTTAAAAGATATGCCGGCTATGGAAACTGATGGTCTTAAAACTGATATTTTTTTAGAAAGAAATGATCCTAGGGAAATTTTAATAACAAGAGATAAGAAAAAATTAAAAGAGCTAAAACCTAATGCAATAATAGGAACCTCTTCGTTTCGACGAGAATTTCAAATAAAAAATATCAGAGCAGATATAAATTGTAAATTAATAAGGGGAAACGTGGATACAAGAATTAAAAAATTAAATGACGGGGTATATGATGCTATAATTTTATCTTATGCAGGAATTAAATCTTTAAATATGAACAATCATGTTTCAGAGATATTTTCTGTGGAAGATTTGATACCAAGTGCAGGACAAGGAATAATATCACTCCAGTGTCGAGAAAATGACAAAGAAGCAATTTCTTTATTAAAAAATATAAATCATAAAGAGACATACCAAAGGGCAAGCGCAGAACGTAATGTCCTAAAAGTTTTAGAGGGAGACTGTGAAACTGCAGTTGGTGCTCATGCTTTAGTGAAAGAAAAAATAATCATTTTGGAAGCAGAGCTTTTTTCTTTAGACGGCAAAAAAAGATTTTATGAAAAAAAGTCATCAGATGTTAAAGATGCCAAAAAACTTGGTCAAGAAATAGGACAAATTTTAAAATTTAAATCAAATAATACTTATAAAAAATAACATGCATGTACTATTAACTAGACCTTTAGAAGATTGTTCTGAAATGATTTTAAAGTTTCAATCTTTAGGTCATCAAGTTTCACATCTACCATTGCTCAAAATAGAACGTGTAGACTGCGGTGAAATAAATTTCTCAGATTATAAAGGAATTATCTTTACTAGTGCAAATGCTATAAAATTTTTAGACACTAAAGCCGTCGATAAAAAATTTTTATGTTTTTGTGTTGGCAGTACTACAGAAAAAAAAGCTAGAAGCACTGGTTTTCAAAATGTGATCTCTGCTGAAGGAAATGTACAAAATTTAAAAGAACTAATTTTACAAAATTTTGAAAACAAAGATGGAAAATTAATTTATTTTAGTGGTGAAATGATTTCTATAGATCTGGATAAAGAATTATTAAAAGAAGGTTACAACATAAAAAGAATTATAAATTATCGAACAAATCATAATGATGATTTTGATCAGGAATTTATTAAGCAATTAAAACAAAAAATCCCAGACATAGTCTACATATATTCAAATAATAGTGCCTCTAGTTTTTTAAATTTTATAAAAATTAACCAATTAGAAAACTCATGGATGAATACAAATTTAATGTGCATAGGTGAAAAAACCTCAACAATATTGAATGAAATTAAGTGGAAAAAAATTTTTCTTTTTAATCCTGGAGAAGAGGAGTTTTTGTTATATAAAATTTAATTATGGAAATTTTAAATAATTTTTCTGATATATTTTTGTCAGTATGGAACAAAGGTATCCTTGGTGTAGATATTTTTCAAATACTAATAGGCATAGGAATATTTTTAGTTTTCCTTATTTTCAGAGGGCTTATCAGTAAGCTTATAATTAAAAAATTAGAGATTATTTCAAAAAGAACTACAAATAAATTAGATGACACATTTGTTTCTGCTTTAGTAGGTCCAGCAAGATTTTTACCAATCGTACTAGGTTTTTTTATTGCAAGTTATTATATGACTTTTTCTATTGAAGGAAGAGAAGTCGTAGACACCATAAACAGAACTTTAATTACCATTTTAATTTTTTGGGTTATTCATCAAATCATTGAACCTGTTTCATATATTTTAAGTGGATTAGATAAGTTGTTAACACGAGAGTTGATTGGATGGATTATAAAATCGTTAAAGATATTAATATTTATATTAGGACTTGCTGCAGTTTTAGAATTGTGGGGAATTAAGATAGGACCAATAATTGCTGGATTGGGATTATTTGGCGTAGCAGTTGCTTTAGGTGCACAAGATTTATTCAAAAATTTAATTTCAGGAATTTTAGTTCTAGTAGAAAAAAGATTTAAAATTGGTGATTGGATTGCAGTAGATGGAATCATTGAGGGTATAGTTGAGAAAATTGGTTTTCGGTCAACAACAATTAGAAAATTTGATAAATCTTTAGCAATAATTCCAAATTTTCAATTTGCTGAAAATGCAGTTGTAAATGTAAGTGAAACATCGAACTGGTTGATAAGTTGGATTATTACACTTCAATACGACACAACAGTTGATCAATTAAAAACAATTCGAAATCAAATTGAGGATCATATTAAAAAAAGTGAAGAGTTTAATACTAGCATAGGAGTCGCTGTAAGAATTGATAAATTTTCTGATAGTTCCATAGATATGTATGTTCGTTGCTTCACTAATTCTGATAGTTGGAATGAGTGGCTTTCAGTTAAAGAAAAGTTAGCTTTAGCAATTAAACAAATTGTTGAAAGCAATAAAGCTTCATTTGCATTTCCAAGTTCTTCAATTTATATCGAAAAAAAATGATAGCTATCTTTTATTTAGCTTTACAATTACTGAAACTTTATTCTTATGTCGTCATAGCAAATGTTATTATTAGTTGGCTAATAGCTTTTAATATTTTAAATACTCAGAATAGGTTTGTATATTCAATTCTAGAATTAACTTACAAACTCACAGATCCGATATTAAATAAAATTAGACGATTTTTACCAAATTTAGGTTCTTTGGATGTATCACCAATAATTTTACTTTTATTGATTTGGTTTATAGAAATGTGTATGAAACTTTATATCGCACCACTAATATTCTAAAAATATATGATTTTAATTGATGGAAAAAAAATTGCTGCAGAATTAAGAGAAGAACTTAAAAAAGAAGTTTCTAATTTAAAAACTAAATATAATAAAGTACCTGGTTTAACTGTTATTTTAATTGGTGACTTAACACCAAGTCAAATTTATGTAAGAAATAAAGAGAAATCAGCAAAGGAAGTTGGATTAAAATCTGACATATTAAAATATCCTGATTCGGTTGAGGAAAAAATAATACTGGATAAAATTGAAGAATTAAATAATGACGAAACAGTTTCTGGAATATTAGTTCAATTACCGTTACCAAAACATATTGATAAGAAAAAAGTCATTGAAACTATTCATCCTTCAAAAGATGTTGATGGCTTTCACCCTATGAATGTTGGCAATCTTTCTTCGGGTTACCAAAGTTCCGTACCATGTACACCTCTAGGGTGTTATCTATTAATAAAGAAAATTGAACCAAATTTAAGTGGTAAAAAAGCTGTCATTATTGGCAGGTCTAATTTAAATGGTAAACCAATGACTCAACTTTTACTCAAAGAAAATTGTACAGTTACAATTACACATTCAAGAACAGTAAGTTTAAAAAATGAATGTTTAAAAGCAGATATTATAGTTGCAGCAGTTGGTATTCCTGAACTTGTAAAAGGTGATTGGGTTAAAAAAGATGCAATAGTAATTGATGTTGGCATCAATAAAACTGATAAAGGAATTGTTGGAGATGTAGCTTTTGACGAAGCTTCAAAGAATGCAAAAGCATTAACTCCAGTGCCTGGAGGTGTTGGTCCAATGACTATCGCTTGTTTACTCAAAAATACAATCGACTGTTTCAAAAGATCGCAAGTTTAACAATTAATTGAATTAAAAATATTTGTTAGAGTGGTATATGAAAAAACCTAAATATCCTTACCGAATAGCAATTTTAATGCTGATACTTACAGTTCCACCGATAGGTGCAACCCAATTAGGTTGGTATTTATATGACCGACAAACTGGATATGATTATGGTATGATAGTAGGTACATTTTCAGTAATATATGCAGCATGGCTCATGTATGAAAAAAATTGGAGAGAAGATGATGAGGATTAATATATGGAAACGATAATTTTTTTTGGTTTAGTTATTCCGATTTTTCTTTTTGTACTTTACTTGGGTGGTCGAGCTATAATGACAGGTTTTAGCGCCAAGAGTTCTAATAAATCTGATGCTGAAATAGAAACAAATGAAAATATAGATAATATCGCAAATAAGCCTGAAAACATTACTGAGGAGTTAAATAAATTAAATGAACTTTTAAAAAGTGGTGCTTTAACTCAAGAGGAATTTGAAAAAGCTAAAAAAAAAATTCTAGATAACTAATCATTATTAATTAAATCTTTTAATGCAGCTATTTCTCCAATTTTAAAAATCACAGCGTCTTCTTTTTTAAATCCATACTTTTCTGCATTCTTTTTAAATCGAACTGGTGGCTCCATAATTGGTTCTAAAGATAAAACAAAAGTTCCCCAATGCATGCCAATTACTTTTTTACTCTGTAGGTTTTTTGCAACTTCTAAAGCTTCTTCGGGATTAGTATGATAAATTGATTTATCTTTATAAGGCATGATGGGATAAAAATTATAAGCACCTATATTAATAAATGTTAAATCTATTGGACCAAATTTTTCACCGATATCTTTATAAATGTCTCCAACTCCTGTATCACAACTAAATAGAATTTTTTTTCCATCGTATTCGATTAAAAAATTTCCCCACAAAGTTTTATTTGTGTCTGTTAAACTTCTCTTGGACCAATGAACTGCAGGAAGGAGTGTAATTCTCAAGTCTTTATTAATCTCAATTTTATCATACCAGTCCATTTCGTTAACATCTTTATATCCATTTTTTTTAAAATATTTTCCAAGTTTTAATGGGAGTAGGACTTTAGCATTCTTATGAGGAAATCTTCTTACAGTCATCATGTCTAAGTGATCATAATGATTATGAGTAAGTAAAAAAATTTCTGTTTTGGGTATTTCATCCAATTTAAGTGCTGGTTCAGTAAATCTCTTAGGTCCAAAAATTAATGGGCCTGCATTTTTTGAAAACACTGGATCAGTAATTATTGTTGTATCACCTAATTTTATTAAAAAAGTTGCATGACCTATCCAAGCTACGTAGTCCCCATTTTTAAATTTTTTTAAATCTGATAAAACTTTTTCTTTTTCAATGACATGGTCTCTAGGAACTGTCATATCAAGTTTCTTCTTCTCCTTATTGAAAATCTTGTAAGACCACTTAACATTAGGATCCCTTTTAGGTGAACCTTCTGGATTTCTAAAAGTTCCATCTGATAAATGGTGATAAGGTTTTTCCTCCATAGTTATTCCAAGATCAATGTATACGTTTGTTATAAATAAAAAAAATATAAATAGAATTATTTTTTTTCCATTAACCACAAACTATCTCCTGCTAAAAAAAAAATTTTTCCATTTACTGGATGAATTTGGATATCCCTTATTCTCCCTATTTTCCCTTTAAAAATTATTTCCTCTTTAGCCTCTTTTTCATTTTTAAATATTAATTTTCTTAGCGACTGGTCTTTTAGAGAAGTGACCAAAGCATGACCATTCCAGTCTTTAAATTCATTTCCTTTATAGATAGTAATTGCACTAGTTGCTATTGAAGGTACCCAGTATTTAATCGCTTTTGTAAACCCAGGTTTCCATTTAGGACCTATTGGAAGTCCAGAATAATTTTTACCCCCCCATCCTAATATTTTCCAACCATAGTTTTCACTTTTTTTTACCTCCCCAAACCAATCACCACCTTTTGCTCCATGATTGCTCATATAAATTTTGTTATCAAAAGGTGATACAACTAATCCCTGTGGATTTCTAATACCTATTTGGTAAATTTCTGGAAGCCATTCTGATTTACCAGTAAATTTTGGATTATCTTCAGGAATGCTACCGTCTAAATTTATTCTAATTATACTTCCAGGATGTTTCGTTGGATCTTGAGCTATCATCCCTTTCCCTCTTTCTCCAGCTGAAGCAAAAAGATTATTTCCTTTAATAGCGAGTCTGGATCCAAAATGGTAACCAGAATTAATTGGTGGCTCGGCTTGAAAAATATTTTTAAAGTTAAGTTTATTTTTATTAAATTTAGCTTTAGCAATAGATGTACTTGATTGTCCATTACCCCTATTTTCAGAATATGAAATATATATAAAATTATCTTTAAATAAAATATCTAGCAAACCCCCCTGTCCATGAACTAGATAATTTAAATTATGTTTAATTTCTGAAATTTTTTTTGAATTGATATCAACAATCTTTATTTTTCCATTTTTTTCAGTAAATATCAGTTCATTGTTATTTATAAAAGAGGATCCCCAGGGCCCATCTATTTCAATCAATTTTTGAAAGTTATAATTTTTTGAAAACGAATTAGATTGAAAAATAAAAAAAAAGATTATTAAAAAAAAAAACTGTTTCACCCTAAGAAAGTTTTGATCTTCCACCATCTACAGCAATTATTTGTCCAGTCACCCACGAACTATCTTCACTAATTAAAAACTTTGCTAGCGAGGCTGAGTCTTTTCCCTCTCCTAATCTTTTTAATGGATGTGCTTTTGCTATTCCATCTGCGAGGGCTTTATTTTTTAACATTGGCTCAGCAATTTTAGAATTAGTTAAACTTGGAGCGATACAATTTACTCTAATGTTTGGTGCAAATTCAGCAGCTAGAGAAACAGTTAATCCCTCAACAGCTGCTTTAGCAGAAGCAATAATAGCATGATTTGTAAATCCTCTTTGTGCAGCTACAGTAGAAAATAGAACAATTGAACCTTTATTTTTTTTCAAACTTTCTTGATATCCTTTAATTGTTTCAACAGCTGAATAAAGATTAAGCTTCATACATTTATTAAAATCTTGTTCTGTAACCATTCGTAAAGGTTTCAAATCAATTGATCCTACACAGTAAGCAATTCCTTTTGTTTCAGAAATATCATTCTTTACTTTATCAATGAA
The DNA here is from genome assembly GCA_902519375.1 of uncultured Pelagibacteraceae bacterium. Lineage (GTDB taxonomy): Bacteria > Pseudomonadota > Alphaproteobacteria > Pelagibacterales > Pelagibacteraceae > Pelagibacter. The sequence goes on along the minus strand of CABYJS010000008.1, from coordinate 13,534 downwards.
CCCTTCCTCTAAAACATTAGCTACTGTGGATGTACACCCTAGTTTGCTAGAAATATTTTTAAGTTCAGCTTCATTTCTTGCAACTAAATGAACTTTATTTCCTGAACTTACTAATTGTTCTGCTAAACTGGATCCGATTGAACCTGTCGCACCAAAAACAATATATTTTTCTGACATAAAAAATTTTATTAGTTATATTTAATTATGAAGTTATTTTTTATACTTGGTAATCAATTATTTCCATCAAAATACCTCGACCGCTTCAAAAAAGACCATATATTCTTTATGGCTGAAGACAATGGTTTATGCACTTATGAAAAACACCATAAACAGAAAATACTATTATTTTTGTCTTCCATGCGATCTTATGCTGACAAACTTAAAAAAAATAAATTCAAATTAGATTACATAAAAATTGAAGACAAGGAATTTAAAGATGATTACCTTAAAAAATTAAAAAAGATTATAAATTCAAAAAAGATTAAAGAAATTTCTAGTTTTGAAATTGAAGATAAATTTTTTGAAAAAAAGATTTCTCAGTTCTTAAAAAAAGAAAAAATTAATTGGAATATAGTCCAAACACCCATGTTTTTAAATTCAAGAAGAGAATTTAAAAATTATTTGGAAAAATCTAAAAAACCTTTTATGGCAACATTTTATAAAGAGGTTCGAAAAAAATCTGGAATATTGATGGGTGCAGATGGAAATCCCATAGGAGGAAAGTGGAGCTTTGATGAAGATAATAGAAATAAATTACCAAAAGATATTTCAATACCAAAATTTCCTAAAATTAATGAAACTAATCATACAAAAAAATTAAAACCAATTGTTGAAAAATTATTCAAAGACCATCCAGGTAGTACAGAAAACTTCTGGTTAGCAACGGAATTTGATGATGTGGTTAAACTCTTAAACTTTTTTATAAAAGAAAAATCAAATCTATTTGGAGATTATGAAGATGCAGTAAATCAGAAAGATAATATTTTATTTCATAGCGCTTTAAGTCCCTATATTAATTTAGGATTAATAACCCCTGAATTGATTATTCAAAAAGTTTTAGACTTTCATAAAAAAAATAAAATAAGAATGAATTCGTTAGAAGGTTACATTCGTCAAGTAATTGGTTGGAGAGAGTTTATGCGTGGAATATATCAATCCTATTCAAATGAAATGGAAACAAGAAACTTTTTCAAACAAAATAGAAAAATGAAAAAATCTTGGTATGATGGAACAACAGGTTTACCCCCATTAGATTATGCTATTAAAAACGCATTAAACAATGGTTGGTCCCACCATATTGAAAGACTAATGATTTTATCAAACATTATGAACCTTTGTGAGATTAAACCAGTTGTAGTTTATAAATGGTTTATGGAAATGTTCGTAGATTCTTCCGACTGGGTGATGGTTCCAAATGTTTATGGTATGGGATTATTTAGTGATGGTGGAATATTTGCAACTAAACCTTATATTTGCGGATCTGCTTATTTCATGAAAATGATGGATTTTAAAAAAGGAGACTGGTGCAATACAATGGATGGTCTTTATTGGAGATTTATTGATCGAAATAGAAAGTTTTTTTCAAAAAATCCTAGACTATCTATGATGGTACATATTTTTGATAAGATGAAAAAAGATAGAAAAAAATTAATCTTATCTGAAGCTGATAAATTTATTAAATTAAATACAGTTTAATGAAAAAAGAGAATTTACCTTCCAAGACTTGCCCTATATGTCTTAGATCATTTAAATGGAGAAAAAAATGGAGATTGAATTGGGAAAAGGTTAAATATTGTTCAAAAAAATGTTCATCAAAAAAATGAAATTTTTTATAATATTTTTCTTATTGATATCTATCAACAATCTACGAGCAGAATTCTTTGAAGATTTGTCAAAAATTATTGATGATAATAATAAAAGACTTAGTTATGGTATTTCCGTTTCAGATGTTGATTTGGATGGTAATTATGAGTTTATAGTTACAGGTTTTGGTTATCCTAATTTAGCACTTTCTTTTAAAAACGGAAAACTTAAGAATATAAATCAACAAGATATTTTTTCAGATCCTTTTAGACGAACAATTGGAGTTGCAGCTTGTGATATAGACAGGGATGGTTTTGAAGAAATTTATTTTCTAAATACTGATACATATAGTGGAGTTAAAAGGTACTCTGACAGATTAATTGATATTAAAGATAATAACTATTTTGATTTATTCGAGCTTGAAAATAATAGAAAAAACTTAAATTTAACCGCAGGAAGATCTGTAGTTTGTGTCGATAGAAAAGGAAACGGTAAATATGGTATATATGTAGCCAACTATGGAGGACCTACAAGATTTTATGAGATTGAGAGTGATGAAATAAAAGATAATGCAGTAGATTTAAATCTAGATAATGTGACTGGAGGTAGGGCGGTAGTTTCAGGGCATATTTTAACTGATAGATCAGATATTTTTGCTGCGAATGAAAGAGGCGCAAATTATTTATTTAAAAATAAGAATGGCAAATTTGAGGACGTAGCTTTTGAATACCGAGTAGATGACGTAATTCAAAATGGCAGAGGTACAGCATTATCAGATATATATTATCGTGGAAGACTAGATATTCTAAGTGGCAATTGGCTAGGTTATCACAGAGCTTATGTTTTGAAAGACGATCAATTTAAAGATATAGGAAATAAAAAATTCGACAAACCATCAAGAATTAGAACAATTATTTCCGCAGATTTTGACAATGATGGTTTTGACGAAGTTTTTATGAACAATATAGCAGAGCCTAATAGATTATTTAAGATTAAAGAAAATGGTAAATTCGAGGAGATTAAACTAAATACAGGTATGGAAGCTGATGGTTATGGAACAGGAGCAGCTGTTGCCGATATTGATAATGATGGAATTCTAGAGTTACTTGTTGCACGTGGTGAAAGCAAAGAGCAATCACTTACTTTGTACAAGGCAAAAGTTAATAAGCATAGTAAATATTTGAGAATTAAGCCTATAAATAAATTTGGTGCTCCAGCAAGAGGAGCGACAGTTACATTACTTACTAATCAAAGAAAACACTCTAAAACTATCGATGCTGGATCAGGTTATCTATGTCAAATGGAGCCTGTAGCACATTATGGAATTAGAAAAAATGAAAAAGATTTTAAAGTAGAAATTAAATGGACTAATGGAAAAAAAAATTTAATTGAAATTAACTCACTAAATCAAACAGTTACTATAAAGCAAAAATGAAAAAAACTTTATCTAAATTCTTTTTAATATTTTTCGCATTATTTCAATTTGAAACAATCGCAGACGAAAAAAATTACCACAAAGAGTTAATTACTGATTGGTCAAGAATATTCCCTGATCAAAATAGAAACGCTGCAGGACCAAAGTTTTTTAAATACATTATTGATAAAAAGATTACTTATAAAGATTTTAAAGAGTTTAATAAGCTATATTGTGCAGTTTCTGGATCATTGATTGATCCAGATAGTGAACCAAATTTTTTATACGCCAATGAGAGCAAAACTAAAGAAAAAATTTGTGGTAATTATTATAAATGCTGCATTCCTTGTTCATGTGATATTATGAAATATTCTGAGGTTGAGAAGATGAAACATAAATTTTTAGATGGTTTAAAAGAATTTTACGTATTCACAATAAAAAATCCTTGTAATAAAAAAGACTTTCCTTCCAGAGTAAATAAGGATTATTTTTGTAATGGTAAAAAGATTAACAACGATCAAGTTTATAATCTTAATGGACGAATAGTAATAGGTTTACTGCACAAAGGAAGAAAGTGCAAAAAAGATGATATAGACTTTGTTAAAAATCATCAAGTTACAGGCAGATTTTGTGAATTAAGAAACAATACTCCTTTAGAAAATTTAGAAGCGGGGATGGGTGATATATTTATTAAACTTGCAAGATAATATCTATCTTAATTAAATGTTGAAATTATTTTTGGAATATAATTTTTAAAATTAAAAAAACCTTTATTACAATATTGCCAGGAATATTGATCAAGCTTTCTATATAAAAAATTTAATTTTAAATTATTTAAATTTAAATAATCTAAATTTTCACCAACTGTTGGATAAAGAGCAATAATTTGATCAGAGATATTTTTAATTTCACTTATATCTATTACTTCACAATTAATAGAATTATTTTTCAATGTTTGCTCCTGATCCTTGGTTAGAAAGGTCTTAAATTCCAATACTTTTTCACTAAGTTTAATAGACCTATTTTCATTTTTATTAAAAATTAAATAAATCTTTTTAAATTTATTATTCTTAAAATCAGTGATCTCAAAAGATAGATTATTTTCAAAAATTAATAAGCTTTGATTCTCATTAATTTCAGAATTACTAAAATCTTGTTTTACAATAGAGTAAGCTTTTCCAGAGACTTTTGGTGGTGCATTCTCGCTCAACTTAATATTACTAAATCTGTTGTTAGTGAATTTTTTTATATTCCACTCGCTTGCAAGATAATTTTTACCTTGAGTTTGAATGCCAGCAACCCATCTCCATCCCAAAGTATTGGATGCAGCATCTCCATCATAAAGATGCTTCATAAAAAATTCTGCACCAAGATGCCAAGGCAGATCTAAAGTAAAAATCCATATACTTGCAAACCACATTCTTACATGATTGTGTAAATAATTAGTTTTTTTTAATTCCTTTACCCATTCATTAAAACATTCGATATTTGTATTACCCTCAGTAGCATTTTTGTAATCGACGTTGTCTTTAAATTCCTCACGAATTTTTTTAAGTTCACTTAAATAATCCATCCAAACGACAGGTCTTAACTCTAACCATCCTTTCCAATAAGTTCTCCATAAAACTTCTTGAATGAATTTTTCATTTTTAGAAAATGAAAATTTATTAAGTGATTTTTTGATTACTTCTAGTTCACTTATAACTCCGTGAGTAATATATGGGGACAAACAAGAGACGTTAGATCTATTGTCTGGACCAAAGTCAAAATTTCTTAACCTCGAATACTCAAATAAGTTTTGATCGACAAATTTATTTAAGTTTTCAATAGCCGAAGCTCTTGATGGTCCAAAATTCATTAAGATTATTTATTTTTTTTTCTTTTAAGACCTAATTTATCACTATGTCTCAATCTTAAGATTACGATTGCACCAGCTATAAGAACTATTGCCACAGCTTCATAAACTAATGCAGTTGGATCCATTTCTTTTCCTTGAAGAATAATAAATCGCGCAAGCGCAGTAATTGCTATTAAAAGTGGTAAAGTTATACTTATGGATTGTTGATCCCAAAAAACTCTAACCATTGCTAATACTTCTAGATAAAGAAACATTAAAAGTAAATCAGCCAAAGTTACCGATTGAACAAGAAACATTTTATTAATTTCAATTCCTACAGCAATGACTGTGCTAATTAAAATAATTACCATTAATACTAGCTGTAAGTTTTTAGCAATCTTTTCCATTACTTATCTTTACTAAATGGTAGCCATTTTTCAAACACTGATTTTGAAGAACCATCGTAGGGAATTGAATAAGAATAAGGGTTAGGGCTAGTTAATACCTCAATACCCTTTGAGAAAACAAAAATAAATACAATTACAAAAACAATAACCATAATTTTAAATGGGTCAAAATTCTTAGTTTTGAAGACACTAGCTGAACTTTCCTCAGCTCTATGGAAATGTTTAAATGTTGTGTACACAGCAAATATCAATCCAATGTGTGCAACGAAGAGTCCCGCCCAACCAAATGCAAAAGTAGTATATGAAAACACATATAAACTAAAAACAGTAGTCCAAATAAAACTTAAGACTAAAAGTATTTGTAATCTAACTGTTTTAGGAAGAGCTCTTAAATCATTTTTACTATCATCAAACAAAATGTTTGCAGCATCTTTCATCCAATTTTTAAACGATTCCATGTTTCTAAGATATAGTTTCTAGCAAATTAAACAAATGTTAAATTGACCTTATGTTTATTAAGAACGCAGTTTTTTCTTATGAAAATTTATAAATTTCTCAACATTTTTTTTATTAAATGATTTGTTTTCTTCGAATGAAACCTTTTTCATTGAATAAGCTTTACCACTTGTCATTCTTGATACTATAATTACATTCCCTTTATAAAGTTTTAGTTTAACGCTCCCATTAACTTTATTTCTCTTAAGATCTACAATTTTTTGAAGATTAAATCTTTCTTTTGAATACCAATAACCATTATAGATTAATTCAGCATATCTAGACATTATATTATCTTTTTTGTGCATAGTCTCTTTATCTAAAGTGACAGACTCAATTGCTCTGTGGGCTTTAATTAGTAATGTTCCTCCTGGAGTTTCATATACTCCTCTTGACTTAATTCCTAAAAATCTATTTTCTACTAAGTCTACTCTTCCAATTCCATTTTTACCTGCAAGTTGATTTAATTTTTCAAGTAATTTAGCAGGACCTAATTTTTTTCCATTTACTTCAAAGGGGTCTCCATTTTTGAATCTTATAGTTACAAAAGATGCTTTACGAGGAGCTTTTTCTGGCGAAACTGTTCTTTGAAAGACAATTTCTGGTGCAGAATTTTTAGGATTTTCTAGGACCTTGCCCTCAGTTGAAGTATGAAACAGATTATCGTCAACTGAAAAAGGGGGAGCACCTTTTTTATCTTTAGGAATAGCTATCTTATGTTCTTTTGCGTATTTAATTAAGTCTGATCTAGAGTTTAATTTCCAAATTCTCCACGGTGCAATTATCTTTATTTTTGGTCCAAAGAAATGATAACCAAGTTCAAATCTAATTTGATCGTTACCTTTTCCAGTTGATCCATGAGAGACTGCGTAAGCTTTGTATTTTTTAGCAATTCTAATTTGATCTTTTGCAATCAATGGTCTTGCTATAGAGGTGCCCAATAAATAAACACCCTCATAAATTGCGTGACCTCTGAGCATAGGAAAAACATAATCTTTTACGAATATATTTTTAAGATCTTTAATAATTATACTTTTTACTCCCAATTTTTTAGCATTAGTAATTATTTTTTTTTTATTAATTTCTTGACCTATATCAGCTGTATAACAAATTATTTCGGCATTATAGTTTTCTTGAAGCCATTTAAGAATTATGGAAGTATCCAAGCCACCAGAATAAGCGAGCACGATTCTTTTTTTTAATTTCATTTATTAGCTGCAGGCTTTTTTGGCAGTATTATATGCTTTAGTGAATCCTAATAACGAATAATGATCTATAGTTTGTGATCCTTTTTCGTTATATCCTGCAACCATTATTCTGGATCCTTTTTTCATTACCTTAACCATTATATTTTCTTTTTTTTTACTAGTCATCCAAGCAAAACCTTGTTGTTTAATATCGAATTTAAATTTATTATTTCCTGAGGTTGCTAAAACAGAGTTGTTCTTATTAAATTCATAACCTGCTGTAGTACTTATTTCATTAGAAATTTTTTCGTTTGGTCTAAATGTTATAAATAATCTTGCATCTCTTTTGTTTATTTTTGGTGCTTGTAAAACAGGAATTGATTGAGCAAAACATACTTTGCCGGATGTTTCAGCAATTACCATTACCTCCCAGTCCTTAAATTTTCCAACTTTTTTTAAATCTTCAGCAAATAATTTTGATCCTGATAAAGCAAAAATAGTAATCGATAGAAATAAAATTTTTTTAATTAAGGGCATGGATTTGGATATTTTTTCTGAATTTTGTTAATCTCATTAATAATTTCATCTGATAAAGTTACATTTACACTTTCTATATTTGTTTTCAACTGTTCCATTGTAGTCGCACCAATGATTACACTCGTCATAAAAGGTTGAATTTCACAAAATTTTAAGGACATTTGTGTAAAATCAATATTATATTTTTTTGATATTTTGTAATATTCTTCAATGGCTGTTTGACCATTTTCATTTTTATATCTTGTAAAATCTTTGAACAGATCCATTCTAGATTTCTTTGGAAGAATATTATTCCTATATTTGCCAGTGAGATATCCAAATGCTAGCGGCGAATAAGCCAACAATCCACTTTTTTCTCTTATTGATATCTCTGCTAGCCCAACTTCATAAGTCCTATTAAGTAAGTTATATGGATTTTGAACAGACATCATTTTGGGAAGATCTTTTAATTTTGAGAGTTCAAGAAATTTAGCTAGACCCCAGGCAGTTTCATTAGATAAACCCACATATCTAATTTTACCTTCATCAACAAACTTTTTTAAACTTTCTAAAATTTCTTCAAAAGGTGTCCAGTTGTTATCTTCATCATTATGTTCATAACCGTGTTTTCCAAAAAAATTTGTAGTTCTTTCCGGCCAATGAAGTTGGTATAAATCAATATAATCTGTTTTTAGTCTTTTTAAACTTTCATCCAGTGCTTGAGCAATCTTTTTTTTTCCAAAATTATATCCACCACCTCTAATATATTTGTTTGAAGTATTTCCACAAACCTTAGTAGCCAATACTATTTTATTTCTTTTGTTTGTTTTCTCAAACCAATTTCCAATTATTCGTTCAGTTTCTCCATAAGTTTCCTCCCGCATCGGAATAGAATAAATCTCTGCCGTATCCCAAAAATTCACTCCTTGATCTATTGCATAATCCATTTGCTCAAAACCTTCTTCTTGAGTGTTCTGTTCTCCCCAAGTCATGGTGCCGAGACAAATTGTACTGACATCAAGGTTAGTATTACCTAATTTTTTGTAATTCATTAAGGTTTTTTAAGTATTAGTTTATTATTGATCTTTTAAGGCATCTTGAATAATTAGTAAAAGACTATATATATCTTTCATTATGGAATTTAATAAAAAAGGAATCTTAGGAAGAGCTAAAGCCGCTCAACAAACAACAGTAGCAACCGATGAAGGCTTAAGAGCATATATGCTCAAAGTTTATAACTATATGGCAACAGGTATATTGTTAACTGGAATTGTTGCTTTAATAACATTTAAAATGTCAGTAGTTACAGATCAGTCAGGATCTATAGTTGGTTTAACCTCAATAGGAAATGCAATTTATATGTCAGGACTCAAATGGTTAGTAATGTTAGCACCTTTAGGGATTGTTTTTTATATGAGTTTTGGGATCAATAAAATGAGCGCATCAAAAGCTCAGACAACTTTTTGGGTTTTTGCAGCATTAATGGGTCTATCATTGTCATCAATTCTATTAATTTACACTGGGATGAGTGTAACAAGAGTTTTCTTTATTTGTTCAGCAACTTTTGGTGCAATGAGTATTTATGGTTACACTACTAAAAGAGATTTAACAAAACTAGGATCTTTTTTAATGATGGGACTAATTGGAATTATTATTGCTTCACTAGTTAACATTTTTTTGAAATCATCCATGATGTATTTTGTTATTTCAATTCTAGGGGTATTAATTTTTGTTGGGCTTACAGCTTATGATACTCAAAAGATTAAGAACATGTACACTTCAAGTGATTCAGGTGAAGTTATTGGAAAAAAAGCTGTGATGGGAGCTTTAACTCTTTATTTAGATTTCATTAATTTGTTTATCATGCTCCTAAGACTTTTTGGTCAAAGAAGATAATTTTATTTTTGAAGCTTTTTCCAGTTAGTATTTTTCAAAAGTAAACTTAAATCAAAAGAATTTTTAAGTATTTTACCGTTGGTATCAGTTATTAAATATCTTAGATTTTTATTTTTCGGATTAAAGTTTTTACATATCTTGTAGAGAGCATTTTCAGTAGAATTTTTAAAAACACTAAAACCTATTTGTTTTGTTGAGATATTAAGACCGTAGTCTTTCCAAGAACCTTCAGAAACCATTTTGGCGTACAAATCTAATATAATTTTAAGTTCTTTTTTTTCAAAAAAATTTTTATCATTAAAATTTTTATCACTAGTATTGTTTATTATTAATCTTAAATTATTATTCATTTACTTTATATTTATTAATTAGCCCAATTTGGAAAGCTGTAAAAATAAAAGTTATAGGCAACAATCCCCAAACTTTAAAATTTACCCAAAATTCTTCAGATTGTGTTCTCCAAACAAGTTCATTTAAAATAGCTAGTCCAAAAAAGAAATACACCCATCTTTTATTTAAAAGTTCCCAACCCTCGTTAGTCAGAGAAACAGATTTTCCCATCAACTTTTTTAACACAGGTTCATTTGTAAAATATTTTCCAAAAATCAAAGCAAGACCAAATAAAATATTAATTATTGTCGGTTTGATATAAATGAATACTGGATTATCAAAATAAATTGTTAGGCCTCCAAAAAATGTAATTAAAATTCCACTTATTAAAGGGACTTTGGGAATTGTTCTTTCGATAAACCACATCACAGCTAATGCTATAATTGTCGCAACTATAAATGGTGGAATGGCAATTTTTAAATCTTTACCACTATCGTAATAGTAGTAAAAAAAAATTATTAATGGCCCAAAATCAGTAAGAAACTTTAAAAAAGATTTATTCACTTCAAAGATATTAACATAAAAATTTTTTCGTAAAAACTTTATATTTTTTCTTATTGATTTTTATTTTTAAATACCCATACTAAACCTATGCCAATTCAAAAAGCTAAATTTTCAATAGGAGATATTGTTAGACACAAACACTTTGAATTTAGAGGTGTGATATATGATGTAGATTTCGAATTTAATAATTCTGAAGAATGGTATCAATCTATCCCAAAAAACGTTAGGCCTAGAAAAGATCAGCCTTTTTATCATCTTTTAGCTGAAAATGATGAAATAACCTATGAAGCTTACGTTTCTGAACAAAATTTGCTCATAGATGATTCTGATGAGCCAATAAAACACCCTCTTATTGAGGAGATTTTTTCTGGGAAAAAAGGATCGGGTTATTTTAAGCCTTCAAACTAAGAAAATCATTTTTTTAACACATTTAGCTCAAATCTTCGACACAGCCATCTATTAAATTAATCTAATTCTGATCAAGAGTGTTAATTATTTACCCTTCGTTATTATCTCCCTCTACATTCTTGATCAGAAAATTTTTTCATAATAAAAGATCTAAAAATTAAGATAAATTTATTTATGTTTAAATACTTTCAGCCTAATAGAATTTTTTCAATAACATCTAAGGCTCCCAAATATGTTTTTATATTATTTGTTATTGTATTATCCATAGGTCTTGTCGAGGCTCTCATATTATCTCCAGAAGATTATAAACAAAGTCATTCCGTAAGAATTATGTATGTACATGTTCCAGCAGCATGGATCACACTTGGAATTTTTTCATCCATGACTCTATTGTCAGTTATTGGATATATTTTTAAAATAAGAAATTTTTTTTTAATTTCAAAGAGTTTAGCAGCATCTGGCCTTGTCTTTAATATTATAGCACTTGTCACAGGTTCAATTTGGGGAAAGCCGACTTGGGGAACATGGTGGGCTTGGGATGCTAGAATTACTTCAATGTTAATTCTCAGTCTATTTTATATAATGTACCTATTAGTTTGGAGAATTTATAAGGATGATGAAAAAGCATTTAAGATATCATCGATCATAACAATTCTTGGAATTATTAATGTCCCTATAATAAAATATTCAGTAGATTGGTGGAATACTTTGCACCAATCTTCTTCTATAAATATTTTATCAAAGTCATCAATTCATTCATCTATGCTTTTGCCATTAGTGATTATGACTGCGGCATTTGCACTATTTTCGTTATTAATTTTTTTAATGAAATATAATACAGAACTGATAAAGATAAAAAACAAAGGTTTAGATAGATTATGATTAATGAAATATTATTTATGGATGGATATGGAATTTATGTTTGGTCTGCTTTTATATTCACTTGTTTAAGTTTTACATCACTTTATACAATTACAAAAATTCAATATACTAGAGAAAAGAAAAAGTTTATTGCTAAATTTGGAACACTAGAATCTGAAAAGGCAGCGTTTGCAAAATCTCAAACTATTAATAAAGAAATTTTATCTAACCCATCAGGCATTTAACTTTTAAGCCATGTATGGTCGTAAAGTTAAATTAAGATTCTTTTTTATATTATCTATATTACTTATTTTAGTACTCTCTGTTTTTCTTATTCTAAAATCTCTTGAGGAAAATGTTATTTACTTCCAGTCACCATCGGAGATAAAATCATTACCAGAAATATTAAAAAAAAAGATAAGAGTTGGAGGCATGGTAAAAGATAACTCTGTAACCCTTAAAGCTAAAGAGCTTAAATTTGTTATCACAGACTTCAAAAATGAAATTAATGTAATTTATTCTGGAGCGATCCCAAATCTTTTTGAGGAGGGTAAAGGGGTCGTGGCAGAGGGATTTTTAAAAGATAAAAACTTTTTCTTGGCTACTAAGATTTTAGCTAAACATGATGAAAACTATATGCCCCCAGAAGTGAAAGCAGCGATTGAGGAGAAATAAATTTGGCTAGTTTAATTGGATCATATTCTTTAATTCTCGGACTTAGTTGTTCTTTATTTATTATTTTTTTTTCAATAAAAAATTTTAAAAATCCTATAAGTTTTGATAATAAAATTTTATCATTCACATTTTTACAACTTTTCTTCGTAATAATGAGTTTTATTGGATTAATCATATCATTTATAAATTCTGATTTTAGTAACGAAACAGTATTTAACCACTCACATACAACAAAACCTTTGTTTTACAAAATTTCTGGAACTTGGGGAAATCATGAAGGAAGTTTGTTACTTTGGTTATTAGTATTAACATTATTCATATTCTTATTTTTAATCAAATCGAAAAAACAACCAAATAATTACAGGGTTCTTACTTTAATGTTCCAACAAATAATTATAATTGGTTTTTTTATTTTTTTAATAAAGACATCAAATCCATTTAATTATATTTTTCCAACACCAAATGAGGGACTTGGATTAAATCCTATTCTTCAAGATCCAGCGCTAGCTATTCATCCCCCAATTTTATATTTAGGTTATGTTGGATCATCAATAATTTTTTCATCCGCTCTAGCTGCTACATCTTTGAATTTTATTTCTAAAGAATGGGCTAAACACATAAAAGATTGGGTTTTAATTTCTTGGATTTTTTTAACTTTAGGAATTTTATTAGGATCTATTTGGGCGTACTATGAATTAGGTTGGGGTGGATTTTGGTTTTGGGATCCCGTTGAAAATGTGTCCTTGATGCCATGGTTAGCACTGACTACTCTTTTACATTGTATTTTAGTTCTGGAAAAAAGATTAGTTTTAACATCTTGGGTAATAGTATTATCTATTGCAACTTTTACTTTAAGTATGAGTGGAACTTTTTTAGTAAGATCAGGAATATTAAACTCAGTACATACCTTCGCAAATGATCCTGAAAGAGGTTTATATATTTTGATTTTTTTATTTTCTTTAATATTTTTGTCTCTTTTTGTTTTCTTTTTTTTTCATAAAAACGAAACTAAAAACAACTCTTTTTTTTGGTTGAGTAAAGAGACGTCAATTTTAGTAAATAATTGGTTCATGATGTATTTTCTCTCTGTAGTGTTGGTTGGTACAGTTTATCCAATTTTTTTAGAGGTAATATCTTCTGA
>CABYJS010000007.1 GCA_902519375.1 uncultured Pelagibacteraceae bacterium | reverse complement strand
AAGAAGTATCCATAAAATATAAACCTTTCCCTTTTTTAGGTTCCTCTGCCGGTTCAAGAACATCTACAAATTTGCAATTTCCAATTTTTTGAAAATTACCGAAAGCTTTTTCTTCAATAGTCGTTAGACCACCCGCTATATTACCTGCAGTTGGTTGGCTTTCTGAGAGATCATCCGTAGCTTCTTTTAAAATAAAGTTGTTATACTCACTCCAAGTTTTCATAAATTTATCTGAGGCTTCTTTTGTGGCTCCTCTTGTTGCACAAACTTTTTCCGCACCTGTAAGTTCAGAAGTTTCCCCAAAACATAAGTGAACACCCATTGGTTCAAGTTTATCCATAAGGTTTCCAACAGTAGGATTAGATGCTAATCCTGATGTAGTATCAGACTCTCCACATTTAACTGAAATCCATAAATCACTCATAGGACACTCTTCTCTTTGTTTTTCAGACGCCCACATGACAAATTCTTGAGCTTTTTTCGATGCTTTCATTACAGTGCCAATGTCACCCGTTCTTTCAATATGAAAACCCTCTACAGGCTTCCCAGTTTTTGCAATTCCATCAACAATTCTTTTTGTCCATTTAGGCTCAATACCAATTACAATTACTGCAGCAACATTTGGATTACTCCCAGTTCCAATCATGGTTCTAAAATGTAACTCTAAATCTGCACCAAATTGTAATCTTCCATATGAGTGGGGTAATGCAATAGTCCCTTTAATATTATTCGCAACAGACTCTGCACAAGCATTTGATATATCATCAACTGGGAGAATTATTACATGATTTCTTGTACCAGCTCTTCCATTTTCTCTTTTATAACCTAAAAAACTTTTTGGAATTTCCATATTACCACTTTTTTGTTTTTACATTATGAACATGTACGTGCTCACCTTTTTTAATCGATTTAACGACTTTACCTATATCGTGTCCATATTTGATAATCGTATCACCTTCTTTTAGATCTATCATAGCAATTTTATGGCCTAATGGAATTTCATCTACAGATTGAATATTTGCAGAGCTGTCATCTTCCATAATCCAGCAATTGCAGTCTTGTTTTGAAGAAGTTTTTTCTATAACAACAACACCTACATTATCTTTTTTGTCGTGAATTATGATATCTGTTGTCATATAGTGTCGAATTGTTAGTTTGAAATTTTGAAAAACTTATATATTAATCGCAAAAATTAACAATTAATTTTTAAAAAATTACATAATTTACTAGTTTAGAAAGGTTCTATTAATGACAAAAATGACAACAGAAGAAGCTTTTGTAAAAGTTTTACAAATGCACGGTATTGAACATGCTTTTGGAATTATAGGATCAGCTTTCATGCCAATTTCAGATATATTTCCAGACGCTGGAATAACTTTTTGGGATGTTGCTCATGAAACAAATGGTGGATTGATTGCTGACGGATACACAAGATCTACAGGAAAAATGTCTATGGTTATTGCTCAAAATGGACCAGGTGTTACTGGTTTAGTAACTCCAATTAAGACCGCTTATTGGAACCACACACCTTTATTATTAGTAACTCCTCAAGCAGCAAACAAAACTATGGGACAAGGTGGTTTTCAAGAAGTTGAACAACTAAATTTATTCAAAGATATGGTTTGTTATCAAGAGGAGGTTAGGGATCCTTCAAGAATGGCTGAAGTTTTAAATAGAGTTATTGAAAAAGCAATTAGAGGATCTGCACCAGCTCAGATAAATGTGCCAAGGGATTATTGGACACAAGTAATTGATATTGATTTACCACCGATTGTAAGATTAGAAAGACAAGGTGGTGGAGCAGAAGCAATTACTAATGCAGCAAATCTTTTGTCAAAAGCAAAATTTCCAGTTATTTTGTCTGGAGCAGGTGTTGTTATTGGTGGAGCGATTGAAGAAACAAAAAAACTTGCAGAAAAATTAGATTCACCAGTTTGCTCAGGTTATCAACATAATGATAGTTTTCCGGGAAGTCATCCACTTGCTGTTGGACCATTAGGTTATAATGGATCAAAAGCTGCTATGGAATTAATTTCGAAAGCTGATGTTGTATTAGCTTTAGGTACAAGACTAAACCCTTTTTCAACTTTGCCAGGTTATGGAATTGATTATTGGCCAAAGAATGCAAGTATCATTCAGGTTGATATTAACCCAGATAGAATTGGTTTAACTAAAAAAGTAACTGTTGGTATTAGTGGTGATGCAAAATTAGTTGCAGAACAAATTTTAGCTAAACTTTCATCAAACGCTGGTGACACTGATAGACAAACAAGAAAAGATTTAATTCATCAAACAAAATCTGCATGGTTACAAAAACTTTCAAGTTTAGACCATGAAGAAGACGATGAAGGTACAGTTTGGAACAAAGAGGCAAGAGAAAGAGATGCTGATAGAATGTCACCAAGACAAGCTTGGAGAGCAATTCAAGCTGGCATGCCTGATGATGTAATTATTTCAAGTGACATTGGAAACAATTGTGCAATTGGAAATGCATACCCAACTTTTGAAAAGGGAAGAAAATATTTGGCCCCAGGTTTATTTGGTCCTTGTGGTTATGGTTTCCCATCAATCCTAGGAGCAAAAATTGGATGTCCAGATACTCCAGTTATTGGTTTTGCGGGTGATGGTGCATTTGGAATAAGTATGAATGAAATGAGTTCGTGCGCTAGGGAGGAATGGCCAGCAATAACAATGGTTATATTTAGAAATTACCAGTGGGGAGCAGAAAAAAGAAATACAACTTTATGGTTTGATAATAATTTTATTGGAACAGAGCTTGATCCAGAATTAAGTTATGCAAAAGTAGCTGATGCATGTGGGTTAAAAGGTGTCACTGTTAAATCAATGGAAGAAACTACTGCTGCTATTAAGAAATCTTGTGAGGATCAAAAGAAAGGAATTACAACATTTATTGAGGTAATTCTAAATCAAGAGCTTGGAGAACCCTTTAGAAGAGATGCTATGAAAAAGCCAGTCAAAGTTGCTGGAATTAATAAAGACGATATGAGGAAACAAACTTCTTTAAATTCATAAAGATAAAAAATAATTAATTAAGATAAATTATATTTTTTGGTCATATTCACCAACTTTACCAGTCTTCTGAAGAAGGCTATCAATAAATTCAAATATCTTTTTCTTTCTCTCGTTAGATTTTGGACTTTCTGTCACCACAACTAATGAAGGTTTGTTAGAGGATGCTCTAATTAATCCCCATGAGCCATCTTCAAATGAAAATCTTATACCATTTACTGTTAATACTTCTTTAATATCTTGTCCATCAACTTTAGTTTTATTATCTTTAATTTCTGTAATTTGATTAACTATCTCTTCTACCACTTGGTATTTTTCTTCATCTTTACAAAAAGGAGCCATAGTGGGGGATTGATATGTGTTAGGTAATTCTTTAATTATTTCACTCATCTTTTTATTTTGATTATCGAGCAAATGACAAACTTGAATTGCTGAATTAACTCCATCATCATAACCATAACCTAATGGTTGATTAAAAAAGAAATGACCACTCTTTTCAAAGCCTGCTAGAGCTTTTTCGTTATTAACTTTTCTTTTGATATGTGAATGTCCTGTTTTCCAATATATGGTTTTACAATCATTTTCTAAAAGAATTTTATCATTTGAGTAAAGGCCTGTTGACTTTACATCTACTACAAATTTAGAACCTTTGTAGTTAGATGATAAGTTTCTTGCTATTATTAAGCCTATTTTATCTGAAAATATTTCGTTGCCTTTATTGTCAATAACACCACATCTATCTCCATCTCCATCAAATCCAAAACCAATATCTGCGTTATTTTCTTTTACAGATTTAGCAATAGCATGTAACATTTCAAGATCCTCTGGATTGGGATTATATTTTGGAAATGTCCAATCAAGCTTACAGTCTAATTCAATTACCTCACATCCTATTCCTCTTAAAATGTCTGGTGCAAAAATACCTGCTGTACCGTTGCCACATGCAACAATGGCCTTAATATTTTTTTTAATTTTATTTTTATCTATTAGATCTTTTTTATAAATCTTATCAAAGTTTTTGATTATTTTTTCATTTCCTTTTCCAGTTATAAATTTTTTATTTATGGTGATATCTTTTAATTCTTTCATTTCATCTGGAGCATGTGTTAGACCTTTTTGAATACCCATTTTTACTCCTGTCCACCCATTTTCATTATGGCTTGCCGTAACCATTGCAACTGCATCAGCATTTAAACTGAATTGTGCGAAGTAAACCATTGGTGATAAAGATAAACCTATATCTTCTACGAAACATCCAGTTGAAATTAGACCTTCCTTAAGAGCAGCCTTAATTTCCTCACTATACGATCTATAATCATGACCTACTATTACTCTTGGATTGTTATTCTTTGTATGCTTTACAATCTGAGTACCCAATCCTCTACCTAGATTCGTGATTCCTAGTTTATTAATGTCTTTTTCGTATAACCATCGAGCATCATATTCTCTGAAACCATAAGGATCTATTTTTAAAATTTCTGACATTTTGTTAATTACTTACCTTTTTTTTGATTTTTTTATTGATTTTTTTTTTCAGTGTTCTATAAATGTTCTATTGATTTGTTGTTTATATGGTGTATTAACTAAAAGCGCATACAACATGTAGTTGTTTTCGCCTAAACAACATAATATAATACTAATTTATGAACAAAATACTATCTCAAGCATTAAAGAAAGCTGTCTCTGAATATAGCCCTATTGTGAAGGAGGTTCCGAAAGCCAATAGACCCGATTTATTCTCACTTAACAATGAGACCGAACTCTTTCAAAATGACAGAGGCATAATTATAAAAATTGATCGTTCAAGAGATGTCAACTTAACTGATTTTGGTAAGGCAACTTTAAAAGATAGATACCTTGGTCACAACGAATCTTTTCAAGATTTGTTTGCTAGAGTAGCGAGCTCATATGCAGACGACAATTTACATGCTCAAAGAATTTATAATTATATAAGCAATTTATGGTTCATGCCTGCAACACCAGTTTTGTCAAATGGTGGAACCAAAAGAGGATTACCCATTTCATGTTTTTTGAATGAAGCTTCTGACAGCTTAGGTGGCATTTTAGACTTATGGAGTGAAAATGTTTGGTTAGCAGCAAAAGGTGGCGGTATTGGAAGTTACTGGGGTAACTTAAGATCTATTGGAGAAAAAATTGGTAAAGTTGGAAAAACTTCTGGGATCATTCCTTTTATTAAAGTAATGGACTCATTAACAATGGCAATTAGCCAAGGGTCTTTGAGAAGAGGTTCTGCTGCGTGTTACCTTCCAGTTGATCATCCAGAAATAGAAGAATTTATTGAAATGAGAAGACCAACAGGAGGAGATCCAAACAGAAAAGCATTAAATTTACATCATGGTGTTTTAGTTTCAGATTCTTTTATGCGAGCTGTTGAAAATGATGAACAATGGGCATTAAAAAGTCCTGCAGACGGTACAGTTCAACAAACTATTTCAGCAAGAAATCTATGGATAAGATTATTAACTGCAAGAATTGAAACTGGAGAACCTTACATTATTTATATTGATACTGTTAACAGATTAATTCCTCAACATCATAAACTTGCAAACTTAACAGTTAAAACTTCTAACCTATGTAGCGAAATAACTTTACCTACGGGAATTGATAAAGATGGAAGAGATAGAACAGCAGTTTGTTGTTTATCTTCATTAAATTTAGAAAAGTATGACGAGTGGAAAGATGATCCTAATATGATTAATGATGTTATGAGATTTTTAGATAATGTTTTGTCTGATTTTATCAATAAAGCTCCTGATCAATTTAAGGATGCAAAATATTCAGCTGAAAGAGAGAGAAGTGTTGGCTTGGGAGTAATGGGTTTCCACTCCTTTTTACAAAAAAATAGAATTCCTCTTGAGTCTGTAATGGCAAAATCATGGAATAAAAAGATATTCAAACAAATTGACGAACAAGTAAATAAAGCATCTAAAGATTTGGCTGAAGAAAGAGGAGCTTGTCCAGATGCAGCAGACTATGGTTATCAAGAAAGATTTTCTAACAAAACAGCAATTGCTCCAACAGCTTCTATTTCAATTATTTGTGGAGGAGCATCACCTGGAGTTGAGCCAATAGCTGCGAATAGTTATACGCATAAAACTTTGTCAGGATCCTTTAATGTTAGAAATAGATACTTAGAAGAAATCTTAGATGGTCATGGTAAAAATGATGATGAAACTTGGTCAACAATAACAACCAATCAAGGATCTGTTTCTCATTTAGATTTTTTAACAGATTTAGAAAAAGACGTTTTTAAAACTGCATTTGAGTTGAACCAAAAATGGATTATTGAATTAAGTGGAGATCGAACACCATTTATCTCTCAAGCTCAATCAGTTAACTTGTTTTTACCCGCAGATGTTCATAAAAAAGAATTACATAGAATTCATTTTGACGCTTGGAAAAAAGGCTTAAAAAGCCTTTATTACTGTAGATCAAAATCAATTCAAAGGGCTGAAAATATTAATGATGCTAAATCAACAGATGTTACAGCCAATGTATATAAATCTAAAAATAAACAATCAACCGAAGAACCAGAATACGAGGAGTGTCTATCATGTCAGTAACAGAAAAAATTAAAACACCAAGCAAAGAAATAATTCAACCTAAAAAAATGGGTTTATTAGTTGAAAATCCAGTCTATAAGCCCTTTAGATATCCATGGTGTTATGATGCATGGTTAACACAACAAAGAATTCATTGGCTACCAGAAGAGGTGCCATTAGGAGATGATGTTAGAGATTGGCAAAAGAATCTAACTCAATCAGAGAAAAATTTATTAACTCAAATATTTAGATTTTTTACCCAAGCAGATGTTGAGGTTAGTAACTGTTACTTAAGACATTATACAACCGTCTTTAAACCAACAGAAGTTTTAATGATGATGACAGCTTTCGCTTCAATGGAAACGGTTCACATTGCTGCTTATTCACATTTACTTGATACAATTGGAATGCCTGAATCTGAATATTCTGCTTTCATGAAATATAAAGAAATGAAAGACAAATATGACTACATGCAAAATTTTGATATGAGTTCAAAAGAAGATATTGCTAAAACAGTTGCTGTTTTCAGTGCATTCACTGAAGGTCTTCAACTTTTTGCAAGTTTTGCAATTTTGTTAAACTTCCCTAGACATAACAAAATGAAAGGTATGGGCCAAATAGTTACTTGGTCTGTTAGAGATGAAACTCTTCACTGTAATTCAATGATAAGAATTTTTAAAGAATTCATAAAAGAAAATCCAGAAATATGGAATGCAAAACTAAAAAAAGAACTTTATGAAGCTTGCAGAACTATTATCGAACATGAAGATGCATTTATCGATCTAGCTTTTGAAATGGGTCCAATGGAAGGTTTAACAGCTCAAGAAGTTAAAGATTACATTAGATTTATTGGAAATAGAAGATTAACTCAATTAGGTTTAGAACCCATTTATGATGTCCAAAAAAATCCTCTTGGATGGTTGGATACCATGTTGAACGCTGTTGAACACATGAACTTCTTCGAAGGTCGTGCAACAGAATATTCTAAGGCATCGACACAAGGATCTTGGGTAGAAGCATTTAGTTAATAAAAACCACATATGCGGAAGAAAGTAGTTACGTGAGCATAAGTGAAGATTTTTATTTAAAAAGACGATCAGTTATGGCAAAAAAAATGTCACCTGAACCAATTAAGGAAAGTGTTTTAAATCAAATTATTCAAGCTGGTATTAGAGTGCCTGACCATGGTGCCTTAAATCCTTGGAAGTTAGCTATAATTCAAGGTAAACAACGAGCTATAATTGATAAAGAGATAATTTTCAAAGAATATATTAAAAAAAATCCTAACTCAGATAAATATTTTCATGAGATTGAATCAAAAAGACTTCAAAGAGCAGGGGCTGTAATAGCAGTGATATCAACCCCAGTTGATCATCCAAGTATACCACTGTGGGAAATGCAATTATCTTCAGGAGCAGTATGTATGAATTTATTATCTTGTGCTCAATCATTAGGTTATGCAGCACAGTGGTTAACTGAATGGTATTCTTATAACGACACAATGTTAACTTATCTTGGTGGAAGAGTTGGAATTGATAAAATTTCTGGATTTATTTATATTGGACATAAGACAGAGGAGCCGAAAGAGAGAAAAAGACCAAATCCTGCAGATGTAATAAATTATTTATAATAACATGTATATAGCAATGAATAGATTTAAAATAGTTCCTGGTAAAGAAAATGAATTTGAAAAAGTATGGAGAGAAAGAGACACACACTTAAGCGAAGTTCAAGGCTTTAAAGAATTTCATTTAGTAAAAGGTGAAAAAAATGAGGAATTTTCGTTGTATGCTTCACACTCAATTTGGAATACTAAAGATGATTTTGTAAACTGGACTAAGTCAGAAGCATTTAGATTAGCGCACAAAAATGCTGGACAACATAATGAATTATATTTAGACCATCCTAACTTTGAGGGTTTTGAAGTAGTAATATAAATATATATTTTAAATTTTAATTATAGGAGTGGAATATGAAAATATTAAAAGAATTAGATGATGCAAAATTAGTTATTGTTGATTTAGAAGTAAGGTTGGGAAAAGAGGTAAGAAGTGCTCCCACTTTATGCGCAAAGTATAAAGGAAAGATTATACCTCTTAACACTGCTCATGATGGAAGACCGATATTAATGAAAGAAGAAAACTCAATAGAAAACTAAATTATGACTGAACAAGTTAGTATTTATTTAACAGCAATGATTTTAGGAATTATGTTGTTCTTCTCATTTGTAATTGCTCCAGTAGTATTTACTACCTTAGATGAAGATAATGCTCGAAAATTTATTAGAAGAATATTTCCTTTTTATTATAATGTTAATTTAGGGATAAGTTTAATTGTTCTATTAACATTTATATTTTTGAACAACCTGGGAATTGATTTCTTCTTTATATTAGCAATTTGTTTGTTATTTGCTATTTCAAACTATCTGTTAATGCCATTAATTAATAAATATAGAGATGAAAAGCAGGATAATAAATTTAAATACTCACATTTCATATCTGTCGTCATTAATTTTGTGCAGATGATTTTATTGGGATTATTACTTATTTAATGAAATCTTTTATTTTGCAAAACGAAACAGCTAGATTAGCTGTTTTGCAAAGAATTGAGTTGGCAAGTCCTCTTTTATTGAAAATCAGGAAATTATTTGGTCGTTATATTTTTTCTAACATTATAACAAGATTTTTTTTAAATCCAAAATTAATTGGTCAAGAATACTACAAAATTATGCTAGAGGAATTTTTAACAATAAAAAGATTTATTAACGCTAACGATAAATTTTTTTTAGGTATTGGTAGCGGTATAGGAGGACTAGAACTTTTGATAAACCGGAATTTTAAAGATAAAAATTATTATTTTATTGAAAGAAATTATGTCTCAAAAAAAGTAAAGTATGGATGGGGAGGTATGGTAAACAAGGAAGCATACAATAATTTAGAATTACAAAAGAATTTTTTAAAAATAAATAACATGAATGAAAGTCAAATTAATATTTACGATTATGATAAAAATGATTTACCTGAAATAAAGTTTGATATAATTATTTCCCTATATTCCCTAGATTATCATTATGATTTTGATTTATATACCCGATATTTAAAAAAAATTTCAAATACAAATACCAAAATAATTTTTGATACCATCAGATCTGATTATTTTCAAAAAATTTTTAAGAATGTAGAAATTGTAAAATCTGATTTAATGACTGTTCACAAATCTAAAAGAATTGTCTGTAGTCAGTTTTTAGACTTAAATTAATTATCTTTGATTTAAGGGTACAACTTTTCTATGTTGACTACCTTTATAGCTTGCAAGAGGTCTTATCAATTTGTTTGCAGAATGTTGCTCCATAATATGAGCTGACCAGCCAGTTATTCTTGAGATAACAAATATTGGTGTAAAAAAGTCTGTGTCAAAACCCATTAAATGATAAGTGGGTCCAGTTGGATAGTCTACATTTGGATAAATATTTTTCTTTTCAATCATCACTTTTTCAACTATGTCGTAAATTTTTTCAAATTTTTTATCTTTTTTAATTTTAGCAACTTTACCAAAGTATTCTCTCATTGTAGGAACTCTTGAATCTCCACTTTTATAAACTCTGTGACCAAAGCCCATTACGACATCTTTATTGTCTAATGCATCGTTAATCCATTTTAGTGCATTTTCTGGTTTTTTTATTTTATTCATCATATGCATTACTTCTTCGTTAGCTCCACCATGTAAAGGGCCCTTTAAACTTGCAATAGCTCCAGTAATTGCACCATGAATGTCAGACAAACTACTAGTTATAGTTCTTGCGGTAAAAGTTGATACATTAAAACTATGTTCAGCATATAAAATAAGTGAAACATCAAAAGCTTTAACAATTTCTTTTTGTGGTACTTTTCCAAAACACATATAAAAAAAATTTTCTGCCATATTCAATTTGTTTTTAGGCTTGATTATTTTTTTACCTTTTCGAAGTCTATAAAATGCTGCCAAAGCGGTAGGCGTTTTTGCTAAAATTCTTATTGCTTTTCTCATATTAGCTTCAGGAGATGAATCTGTCGTTTCCTTATCCTCTAGTCCCATAATACTTACAGCTGTTCTTGCCACATCCATTGGGTGAGATTTCTTAGGCATTTGTTTGATTGCTGAATAAAGTTCTTTCGATAAGTCTCTATTACCTCTTTCCTCTTTTTCAAATTTTTTAAGCTGAATAGTATTTGGTAAATCTTTATTTAAAATTAAGTATGCAACCTCTTCAAACTTACAATATTCACATAAATCCTGAGCAGCATAACCCCTATAAGTAAGAGAATTAATTTCTGGCATAACTTTTGAAATTTCTGTTTCATCAACAACTATTCCAAGCAAGCCCTTCTTTATATCCTCAATCATTATTCATGACCTTCTGTGCTAAAATTATAAATTTTTTCGTCTAAACTATTATACTTTTCGTAATCAACAAGCTCATATAATCGTTTTCTAGTCTGCATTTTATCAATGATGTTGTTCTGATGTCCATTTGCATAAATGTCTCTCAATCCATCTTCAACATTTTTCATTGCTAATCTTTGAGTTGTAACTGGATAAATTACAATATTATATCCAAAATTTTCTAGTTCTTTATAATTGAACAGTTTAGATTTACCAAATTCAGTCATGTTCGCTAGCAAATAACACGAGAGTTCCTTTCTTACTTTTTCAAAATCTTTCTCATCATGAAGAGCTTCTGGAAAAACTATTTCGGCCCCCGCATCTATATAAGCTTTACATCTCACAATCATTTTATCAATTCCTTCTACACTTTTAGCGTCTGATCTAGCAATAATCTTAAAATTTTTATCTTTTCTAGCTGATACACATTCTTTAATTTTATTTACCATTGCCTCAGTTGTGATTAATTCTTTATTATCTAAATGCCCACATCTTTTTCTTTCGATTTGATCTTCAAGATGTACTGCTGAAATTCCAAATTCCTCAAAAGTTTCAATTGTCTCTTTGCAAGATTTAAAGCCAGTATCAATGTCTACAATTGTTGGAAGATTAGTTACTCTAGAAATCAAATATGATCTAGTGCTTACATCTTGTAGAGTTGTTAATCCAATATCAGGAAAACCAAGATCATTAGCCATTACTCCACCCGAAACATAAACAGCATCATAACCAATCTCCTCAATTAGCTTAGCAGTCAAAGGATTATAAGCACCAGGAACTCTTAAAATTTTATTTGATTTTAATTTTTCTGATAAATCAGCTCTTTTTTGTACAGGTTCTTTCTCAACAAAATGCATTAAAAAATACCTTTCTTTAAATTTCTTTTGAGTTTGCTTTTTCTTACTTCAATATTTAATTTATCCAATTGCCCAGATTTTAATTTTATTAAATTTTGTACAGTTTTTAGAAATCTATTACTTTCTTTTTTGTCCAATATACTTTCAGTCAAAGTTAAAAATTTATTTATATAATCTTGTCTTTTAAAAGGTCGTGAACCATAAGGATGAGCATCAGCTCTATCTTGTTGTTCAATTATTTTTCTTCCATTTTTAAGTGTTATAACGACTTTTGCACCAAACGATTTCTTTTTAGGATTAGGGTCATGATATTTTCTTGTCCAGCTTTTATCCTCATGGGTTTTAATCGATCTCCAAATTTTAATTGTACTTTTTCTTTTTGCCCTAGCTTTTGTATAAGATTTAATATGATGCCAATTACCATCTTCTAAGGCTACAGCAAATATGTACATAATAGAGTGGTCTAGGGTTTCTCTACTGGCATTAGGATCCATTTTCTGTGGATCATTTGCACCCGTACCAATTACATAATGAGTGTGATGGCTAGTGTATATATCAATTTTTTTGATTTGATTTAAATTTGGTATTTTCTTTTTAAGTTTTTTAGCTAAATCTATTAAAGCTTGAGACTGATATTCAGCAGAGTATTCCTTGGTGTAAGTTTCAAGAATTGCTTTTTTGGTTTGACCTTTTTTGGGTAAAGGAATTTTATATAAAGCTTTTTTTCCATCTAAAATTCTTGCAATCACACTGTCTTCGCCTTCATAGATTGGACTTGGTGCTCCTTCACCTCTCATCACTCTATCGACTGCCTCAATAGCAAGCTTACCAGCATGAGCAGGCGCATAAGCTTTCCAACTCGAGATTTCACCTTTTCTTGATTGTCTTGTAGAAATAGTTGTGTGTAAAGCTTGTTGAACTGCTTGATAAATTGTTTCAGTATTTAATTTTAGCATCGTACCAAGACCAGCCGCAACACTAGGCCCCAAATGAGCTATATGATCAACTTTATGTTTGTGAAGACAAATACCTTTAACTAAATTTACCTGGACTTCATAAGCAGTAATAATTCCTCTCAGAAGATCCAAACCACTTTTTTTATTTTGTTGAGCAACACTTAACAATGGGGGAATATTATCTCCAGGATGACTGTAATCCGCAGCTAAAAAAGTATCATGAAAATCTAGTTCTCTAACTGCAGTCCCATTTGACCAAGCTACCCATTCACAATCAAATTTTAATTTATTACTCACACCAAAAAGCAAAGCTCCATTTTTTCTTGAATGTTTTAAAGCCATTTCTCTAGAAGAAATAACAGGTCTTCTATTCAAAGATGCAATAGCAACTGAAGCATTATCAATAATCCTGTTGATAGCCATTCCAATTGCATCTTTATCTAATTTTGCATTATCACTTGCAATCTCTGCAATTTTCCAGGCAAGTTGATTTTTTTTGGGTAGATGAATTTTAGATGGATAAACTTTAACTTTATGTACTATCAAAATAACTCCTAATTTACGGATTTGTTTTTAATAGTTAAAAAAAAATAATCAATCTTAAAGATATT
The DNA here is from genome assembly GCA_902519375.1 of uncultured Pelagibacteraceae bacterium. Classification (GTDB taxonomy): domain Bacteria; phylum Pseudomonadota; class Alphaproteobacteria; order Pelagibacterales; family Pelagibacteraceae; genus Pelagibacter. Next base: position 31,840 of record CABYJS010000007.1, on the reverse strand, counting down.
GTGATACAATTTTTTCAATACCTATAAAGTCTCTTATCAGGTGATTATGATATATTTCACTAGTATTTTTTTCAGTATAACCGTCTTCTAAAAGAATTACGGGCATACCAGCTTCTTTTGCAGCATTTGCATCAGTCTCACTATCACCAATCATTAAAGATTTTTTTATATCTCCGTCTAAAATCTCTATTACAGATGTTAAATGTCTAGGATCAGGTTTGCAGTAATTAAAAGTATTGTGCCCGGCTACGTACTCAAAAAAATCGTAAATACCAATTTTTTTTAATAGGTCAACTGCCAGATGTTCTTGTTTATTTGTACAAACACCCATTGTAATATTTTTTTCTTTTGCCCACAGAAGGAAATCTTTCACACCCTTTATAAGGGTACTTTCATTAACAATATTTTTTCCATAAAAATCTACAAAATCTTTAACCATTTCTTTTTTAATTTTTTCATCTTGTACTTTTCCAAATTCTTTTTTCGCCTGTCCCCAAATTGATCTTCCCAGCATTGCCCCAGCACCTTGGCCAACCAAATTTCTTATTTCTGCAGTTGATTTTGTTGGGTAACCAAATTTTTTCATTACATGGTTATGAGCACTCATTAAATCTGGCGCTGTATCGACTAAAGTCCCATCTAAATCAAAGAGAATTGTAAAATTTTGTTTCATAATTAAAAGTATTTTTAAGAAATATTTTGTGAATTAAGAAACATATATACTTAATATAAAGAATTTCCTAGATGAAACAATTAAAAACACAAAATCTACAAAATAAACTAAGAAATAAATTTTTAAAGTCTGGAGTAAAAATGATTGGACCAGATACAATTTATTTTTCTAAAGATACAAAAATAGGCAAAAATGTAACCATCGAACCTTTTGTTGTTTTTGGATTAAAGGTAAAAGTTGGAAATAATGTAACCATAAAATCCTTTTCTCATCTCGAAGATTGTAAAGTTGAAAATAAAGTTAATATTGGTCCTTATGCAAGGATTAGACCTGGATCTATTTTGAAAGAAAGTTCTAAAGTTGGAAATTTTGTAGAAGTCAAGAAAAGTATTATTGGTAAAAACTCAAAAATAAATCATTTAACTTATATCGGAGATACAAATATTGGTAAATCAGTTAATGTTGGGGCTGGAACAATTACTTGCAATTATGATGGAGTTAAAAAAAGTAAAACAATAATTAAAGATAATGTTTTTATAGGATCAAATTCTTCACTTGTAGCTCCAGTTACAATAGAACAAAACAGTGTGGTTGGAGCAGGTTCTGTTATAACCAAAAAAGTAAAAAAAGGATCATTAGCACTTACAAGAGCACTACAATCAGAAGTAAAAAATTATAAGAGAAAAAGAAAATAACGATGTGTGGTATAATAGGTATAAACAGCAATAAACCAGTTTCAGGAACAATTATTAATTCTTTGAAGAAATTAGAATATAGAGGTTATGACTCTGCAGGTATTGCAACTCTTTCAAGTGGTCAGATTAATGAAGTTAAGTCTGAAGGTAGAGTAGATAACCTTGAAAAAAACTCTTTAGTTCAAAATATGAATGGAACAATTGGTATTGGTCATGTGAGATGGGCAACTCATGGGTTACCAAACAGTATAAACGCTCACCCTCATTCGTCACAAAATGTATCTGTTGTTCACAATGGAATTATAGAAAATTCAACATTATTAAAAAAATTTTTAGTGGGTAAAGGCCATAAATTTAAATCTCAAACTGATACTGAAGTGATTGTTCATTTGATTACTGAAAATCTTAAAACTGAAGACATTGTTAATTCAATAAAGAAAACTCTTAAAGCTTTGCATGGAAGTTTTGCTTTAGGTATTATATTTAAAGATCATCCAGATTTAATAATTGGTGCTAGAAGAGGCTCTCCTTTAGCAGTTGGATATGGCCCAAACGAAAACTATTTAGGCTCTGACTCTTATGCACTTAAATCAATGACTAATAAGATTACTTATTTAAATGATGGTGAGTTTTGTGTAATAAAAAAAGACCATGTTGAATTTTTTGATGAAGAAGGAGTTAAAGTAAATAAAAAAGTTTTAGAGTTATCTTCTGAAGAAAAAAAATACGATAAAGGTGATTACAAACATTTTATGGCGAAAGAGATAGAGGAACAACCAACTACTCTTAAAAATGGAATAAAAGAATATCTAGATAATTCTAACAACGACATCAATATTTATAATTTTCCTTGGAAAGTAAATGAGATTTCTTCAATAACTTTAATAGGTTGTGGAACCGCTTATCATTCGTGTCTAATGGCAAAATATTGGTTTGAAGAATTAACCTCTTTGGATGTGAATATAGATATAGCGTCTGAATTTAGATATCGAAAGAACAGGTTTAAAAGTGATACTTTATATGTTTTTGTATCTCAATCTGGAGAAACAGCGGATACTTATGCTGCATTAGATTTGTGCAATCGAAACAATATGAAAACATGTTCAGTTGTAAATGTTATTGAAAGTTCAATTGCTAGAGATTCTAAATTTGTTTTACCAATACATTGTGGAACTGAAATAGGCGTTGCGTCTACAAAGGCTTTTGTTGGCCAAATGCTTATTCTATATATATTAGCCTTAAAACTTGGATTAATGAGAAAAGATATTGAAAAGGAAATATTCCTTGAAAAACTTAAAGATCTTAAAAAGTTACCAGAACTGGTTAAGGAAACTTTATTAACTGACAATAAGATACAAACAATATCTAGCACTTTTAATGAAGCAAAAGGATCTATGTTTTTAGGAAGAGGATTTTCATATCCAATCGCATTAGAGGGTGCCTTAAAACTCAAAGAATTGTCATATATTCATGCGGAAGGTTATCCAGCTGGTGAGATGAAGCATGGCCCACTTGCCTTAATAGAAGAAGGTATGCCAGTTGTTGTTTTAGCACCTAGAGATAACTATTATAAAAAAACTATTTCAAATATGCAGGAAGTAATTGCTAGAGGTGCAAAAGTTTTATTGATAACTAATAAAAGTAAAGATGAGATAGTTTCTGAAAATATTTGGGAGACAATAGAGGTGGAAACTGCTAATGACGATCTTTTACCTTTTCTTTTAACAATACCTTTACAAAAATTAGCTTACTACTCTGCACTAAAAAAAGGCTATGATATAGATAAACCACGTAATTTAGCAAAATCTGTAACTGTAGAATAAACTTGAAAAAAAAAATCTCTGAAAAAAAAAATATCAATTTTTTTGAGTTAGCTCAGTTAGCTAGAAAAAATAAATTAGATCATTTTGAGTTAATACAAAATGCATACTTAAATAAAATTTTGACAGACAAAAATAAAGATATTTTAGAAAAATTTGTTTATCATTTTAAAGATAAAAAGAATAATCAGTCCCAATTATATCAAGATATATTTGCATCATTTATAGTAGATAATAATTTTGACAAGTCTTTTCTTGAATTTGGAGCGACTGATGGAATGAGTTTATCAAATACTTATATGCTCGAAGAAAACTTTGGGTGGAAAGGAATTTTATCAGAACCTAGCCCACAATGGCATACTTCTCTTAAACTACTAAGACCTAATACAAAAATTATAACTAAATGTATATGGTCAGAAACAGGCAAAAAATTAGATTTTTTTGAATCTAATGTTGCCGAACTTTCAACAATAAATTCTTTTGTTGAGAATGAAAAAGTCTCTATGCCTGGCAATGTTGAATTAAGGAAAAAAAATGGTCAACTAATAGAAGTTGAAACAGTTTCTTTAAACGATGTTATAAAAGATTATTTCTTAGGCAAAGTTCCTTCATATATTTCAATTGATACTGAGGGATCAGAATATGAGATTTTAAAAACTTTTAATTTTAAAATTTATAGACCAATAATTTTTACAGTTGAACATAATTTTACCATTAACCAGAGTAAAATTGATGATCTTATGCAAAAAAATAATTATAAGAGAGTTTTCAGAGAATTAACATTATTTGATGCTTGGTACGTATCAAATGAAGTAATTGAAAGATTAGGCAATTAAATAATAAAAAACTAAATATATATTTATTATTCGCTGTTGAATAATCGATTTACTCTGATAAAACAATCCTTAGTTGAATATGAAAAATTGGAAAGTAAATAGCTGGAGAAAGTATCCTGTCAAACACGTACCTAAGTACGATGATGAGAAGGAATTAAATAATGTCTTAAATAAATTAAAGACATTTCCTCCTTTAGTATTTGCAGGTGAAACAAGACACTTAAAGGATCAATTAGCGAAAGTTGTAGATGGTAAAGCATTTCTTCTTCAAGGTGGGGACTGTGCAGAAAGTTTTGCAGAATTTCATCCAGACAATATAAGAGATACTTTTAAAGTTATTCTTCAGATGTCTTTAATATTAACTTACTCGGCATCACTCCCAGTAGTTAAGCTTGGAAGAATAGCTGGTCAATTTTCTAAACCAAGAAGTGCACCTACTGAAAAACAAGGTGATAAAGAACTACCAAGTTACTTGGGTGATAATATTAATGGTATAGAATTTTCTGAAAAAGCTAGAATAGCAGATCCTAAAAGATTGTTTAAAGCTTATTCACAATCTGCATCTACACTAAATTTATTGAGAGCTTTTTCTAAAGGAGGTTTTGCAGATTTAAATAAAGTTCATTTGTGGAATTTAGATTATATTAAAAAAAGTCCTCAAGCTAAAAAATTTAAGGACTTAGAAGATAAAATTGCAGATGCTTTAGCATTTATGGAAGCATGTGGAATAACTTCAGATTTTAATAATAGATTGTATACAGTAAACTTTTGGACATCTCATGAGGCTTTACATTTACCATTTGAAGAAAGTATGACTAGAGTTGACTCAACGACTGGGGAATATCATGATACTTCTGCACACTTCGTGTGGATCGGTGATAGAACAAGGCAACTTGATGGTGGACATGTTGAATTTTGTAAAGGTATAGAAAATCCGATCGGGATCAAATGTGGTCCAACTTCAAAACCAGATGAAATAGCTAAAATTTGTGAGGCTATAAATCCTAAAAATGAGAAGGGTAAAATAACTCTAATATCTAGATTTGGACACAAAAATGTTGAAAAATTTTTACCTAAATTAATAAGAGGAATTAAAAAAGAAGGATTAAATGTTGTTTGGTCATGTGATCCTATGCATGGAAATACTATGCAATCAACTACAGGTTTTAAAACTAGACCATTTAACGACGTAGTCAGTGAAGTAAAAAACGTTTTTGGTGTACATCAATCAGAGGGTTCATATGCTGGAGGTTTGCATGTTGAAATGACTGGACAGGACGTGACTGAATGTACTGGTGGTGCAAGAAAAATATCAGATGCTGATTTATCTAGCAGGTATCATACTCATTGTGACCCAAGATTGAACTCTGATCAAGCTTTAGAATTAGCTTTTTTAATTTCTGATGAGATAAAAAAGAATAGCAGCTATTCTAAAAATGCTATTCAAGCGGCATCTTAGTCTATTGTCATTATTGATAAGATTATTAAATATTTAAATATGAACTCTGCCAAAAAAGTAAAATACATATCAGATTGGATCAAAAATTATGCTGATCAAATGCCGGCAAAAGCACAATCTTTGGTGATCGGTATTTCTGGTGGGATAGACTCTTCAGTTTCAAGCACATTAAGTGCTATGACAGGCTTAAAAACAATCGTCTTAACAATGCCAATTAAACAAATAGAAAACCAACATGACTTAAGCTTAAAACATCAAGAGTGGTTAGTTAAAAATTTTAAGAATGTTGAAGCTCATACAATCAGTTTAGATAAATTATTTGAAACTTTTTCTTCGACACTAAATAAGTTTGATAATGAACATGGTTTTGCAAATTCTAGAGCTAGGTTGAGAATGACTACACTTTATCAAGTGGCAGCAGCAAACAAAGGTATTGTTGTTGGCACTGGTAATAAAGTAGAGGATTTTGGTGTTGGATTTTATACAAAGTATGGTGATGGTGGAGTTGATATTTCTCCGATAGCAGATTGTAATAAAACTGAAGTTTGGGAGTTAGGAAAAGAATTAGGTATATTAAAAGAAATCATTGATGCTCCCCCAACCGACGGTCTGTGGGATGATGGAAGAACTGACGAAGGCCAGCTTGGTTTTAATTATAGTGAATTAGAAGATGCAATGATCAATCCCGACTCACCTCATAAAGCTAAATACGAAAAAATTAGAAAACAAAACTTGCATAAAATGGACCCTATTCCTGTATGCAAAATTCCTAGTTAATCAATTAGATTAACAAATCACAAAATAAGGTATATTTCTTAATCTAGTACAATGGATATTTATTTAACAAATAATTTAACTAATAAAAAAGAACAGTTTATTCCTAGAGATATCAAAAACATAGGAATGTATGTTTGTGGTCCTACAGTCTATGACGATCCCCATATTGGAAATGCAAGACCATTAGTTATTTTTGATGTTCTTTTTAAATTACTTAAATATAAGTTTACTTCAGTGACATATGTAAGAAATATAACAGACATTGATGATAAAATTATTAAATCTTCAAAAGAACAAAATATATCATCAAAAGAATTAACTGAAAAAATAACCAAAAATTTTCTTAGTGATTGTTCCTATTTAAATTGTGAAAGTCCAACTTATCAACCTAAAGCTACTGAACATATAGACCTTATGATCAAAATGATAAATGAATTACTAAAAAAAGGTTTTGCATATGAAAATAATAAGCATGTTTATTTTGAAGTTAAGAAATTTTCTGATTATGGAAAATTATCAAATAAAAAGTTAGTAGACTTGATAGCTGGATCAAGGGTGCAAGTAAGTGAAGACAAAAAAAATTCTGAGGATTTTGTACTATGGAAACCATCAAATAAAGATGAACCATCATGGGAGTCCCCTTGGGGAAATGGAAGACCTGGCTGGCATTTAGAATGTTCTGCTATGTCAAAAAAATTTTTAGGTAACGAATTTGATATCCATGGAGGAGGTATAGACTTAATATTTCCTCATCATGAAAATGAGATTGCTCAATCAAGATGTGCAAATGACACAAAAAATTTTGCAAATTATTGGATCCATAATGCTTTCATAACTATGTCCAACGAAAAAATGGCTAAGTCTCAAGGAAATATTTTAAAGATCAAAGATTTTAAAAAAAAAATCAGTGGTCAAGTTTTAAGATTAGCTTTAATGAGTGCTCATTATAAACAACCTTTGGACTGGAACGATAAACTATTAAATGATTGTCAAAATACATTGAACAAATGGTATCTTGTCTATTCAGATAATTTGAAGGCTAAAACTAAAGTTTCAGATGAAACTTTAAAACCCTTATATGAAGATCTTAACACTCCTGGATATATAGCTAATTTACATCAACTTTATGAAAGAGCTAGAAAGGGGGAGGATCAAGATTTATTTATCTCTGCTTGTAAATTTGTTGGATTATTCTGTGAAAGTAATGAAACTTGGCAAAAATTTAAAAAAGATAAAGTATCTATCGATGAATCTGAAATACAAAAAAGGATAGAATTAAGAAATAAAGCTAGGGAAAATAAAGATTATAAAGAAGCTGATAGAATTAGAGATGAGCTTTTAGACAAAGGTGTTTTAATAGAAGATAAAGATGGTACAACACTTTGGAAATTTAAATGAGCAAAGAAAGATTATATATTTTTGATACAACATTGAGAGATGGCGCTCAAACTCAAGGTGTACATTTCTCAATAGATGAAAAAACAAAAATTGCTCATGCGTTAGATAGTTTAGGAGTCGATTACATTGAGGGTGGCTGGCCAGGGGCAAATCCATCAGATACTGAATTTTTTCAAAAAGGATTAGATTTAAAGAATTCAAAATTTACAGCTTTTGGAATGACAAAGAAATCTGGACGTAGTGCTGAAAATGATCCTGGTTTATCAGCTATTATGAATTCTAATACTGAGTCAGTTTGTTTAGTTGGAAAGACTTGGGATTTTCATGTTGATGTTGCATTAGGTATTTCAAATGAAGAAAATATGGAAAACATAAAAGAAACGACAAAACATTTTGTAAAAAATGATAAGGAATTCATGTTTGATGCTGAGCATTTTTTTGATGGATATAAATCAAATCCAAAATACGCACTAGAATGCATTAAAGCTGCTTATGACAATGGAGCAAAATGGATAGTTTTGTGCGATACAAATGGAGGAACACTCCCTCACGAGGTAACTAAAATTGTTAAAGAGGTATCAGAACATATTCCTGGTAAGAATTTGGGAATACATGCCCATAATGATACAGGTAATGCAGTAGCAAATTCAATTGCAGCTGTTTTGTCGGGTGCAAGACAGATACAGGGAACAATAAATGGTTTAGGTGAAAGGTGTGGAAATGCAAATTTAATGTCAATAATTCCAACATTCCATCTTAAAAAAGAATTATCTGATAAATATGAAATAAATATCAAAGAAAAAAATATCAAAAATATTACACAATGCTCAAGACTGCTTGATGAAATATTAAACAGAAAACCTAACAAACATCTACCTTATGTTGGTGCTGCAGCATTTTCTCATAAAGGTGGTTTACATGTATCTGCTGTTCAAAAGGATCCTAAAACTTATGAACATATAAATCCTGAGGAAGTAGGTAACAATAGAAACATAGTTGTTTCAGATCAATCAGGAAAGTCCAATATTTTATCCAGACTTAAAACAATAGGAATTGAAATTGAGGAAAATGATCCAAAAGTAAAAAAATTACTTGAGGAGGTAAAGGATAGAGAGTTTATAGGATATAGCTATGATGGAGCTGATGCCTCTTTTGAATTATTAGCAAGAAGGGTGATAGGAAATATTCCAAGATATATTTCTATTAAAGAATATGACGTTTCTGTATCAAAAAATGATAATGATCAAATTATATCTAAAGCAAAAGCAAAATTAGAAGTTGATGGAGAACATATTATTTGTGAGGGGGAGGGAAATGGACCAGTTCACGCTTTAGATAATGCGATAAGAAAAAATGTAACTAAGTTAGATAAATATTCTAAGTATTTGAAAGATTTGAAACTTGTTGATTATAAAGTAAGAATTTTAAATACTGGAACAGAAGCTACAACCAGGGTATCTATTGAAAGTACAGACTCTCAAGGAAAAAATTGGTTTACAATAGGTGTATCTCCAAACATTATTGATGCTTCTTTTAAAGCGCTAATAGACAGTCTTGATTTTAAATTATTCAAAGACAAAGCTCCTGCAAGTAAATAACAGTATATGAATATAATTGTAATTAATGAGTAGAAATAATATCTCATTTATTCTTCATAAACCTCAGCTTTCTGAAAATATTGGTGCGTGTGCAAGAGCAATCAAAAATTTTGACTTCAAGAAATTAATTATAATCAGTCCAAAGCCTATTTTTCCTAATGATAAAATTTTAGCAACCTCAGTCGGTGCAAAAAATATAATTAATCAAAGTAAGGTTTATCAAAATATTGAAAAAGCACTTGAAAATGTAGATATTGTTATTGCTACATCTGCAAGGTTTAGAAATAAAAATATTAAACATATTAAATTAGAGGGTCTTAAAAAGGTTGATTTTAAAAAGAAAGTTGGTTTTTTATTTGGTTCAGAGGCTTCAGGATTGTCGAATAATGAGATTAGTTATGCAAATTACACTCTTCAAATACCAACTAACCCAGAATTTAAATCTTTAAACCTTTCTCATAGTTTAATAATTATTGCTCAAATTGTTTCAAGTATCTTAAAGCTTAAAACAAAACCATTTATGAGATCAAAAAAAGTTAAAATTGCCTCAAAAAAAGAAATTCAATCAATGATTAACCTTTGTTTAAAAAATCTAGAAGATATCAACTTCTTCAAACCAAAAGAAAAAAGACCAATAATGTTAGAAAATTTGAGAAATATTTTTTATAAAATGGACTTATCTGACAAAGAAGCCCGGATTTTATCAAGTGTATTTGCTAGCTTAGGTAAAAAACGTTGATTGACAAAATAAAGAGTAAGTCTATAAACCTTTTTACTAAATGACAAAAAGATTAAACTCTAAACATAAAGTAGACAGAAGATTAAAAGTAAACTTGTGGGGAAGACCAAAAAGTCCATTTAACACAAGAGCTTATGGGCCAGGTCAACATGGTCAAACTAGATCCTCAAAACCATCTGATTATGGAATTCAACTGCAAGCTAAACAAAAACTTAAAGCATATTACGGCAATATAAATGAGAGACAATTTAGAAATATTTATAAAAAGGCAAGCATGCTCAAGGGCGATACTGGTGAAAATTTGATTGGGTTACTTGAAAGAAGATTAGATGCAGTAATTTATCGAGCAAAATTTGCAACAACAATTTTTTCTGCAAGACAACTAATTAATCATGGTCATGTGAAAGTTAATGGAAAAAAAGTAAATATAGCAAGTTATGCAGTTAAAGAAGAAGACTCAATTGAAATTAGGGATAAATCAAAGCAGCTAGCAATAATTGATATAGCACTTGCAAACAAAGAGCGAGAAACTCCTGAATATATTCAGATGGATCAAAAAAATAAAAAGTTTAAATTTATTAGAATTCCAAAATTTGAAGAAGTTCCATATCCAATTGTTATGGAACCAAACTTAGTCATCGAATATTATTCTAGATAATTAATTTGATCAAAAGAACATCCTTAAAGTTTATAAACAATTTTCTTTCAACAAAGAATAACTGGAAAATCTTAGATATTGGATGTGGTTTTGATGCAAATAGATACGCAACTACTTTGTGTGACATAACAGATCATAGTGAACATCACAAAGATAGAAATTTTGTAAAATTGGAAAAAGATAGTAAGAAATTACCATTCGAAGATAATGAATTTGACTTTGTGATAGCAAGTCACGTAATTGAGCATGTTGAACACATAGAGCTTTTCATTAGTGAAATACAGAGAATTGCAAAAAAAGGATATTTAGAATTACCAACTAAATTAGAGGATAATCTTTGTTTTGAAAACAGGAATGAACATAAATGGCAAGTTGATTTTGATGATGTAGAAATGAAAATATTAATATCTGAGAGATTTGAGTTTTTTCATCCAATTTTTTCAGTAAATACAGCACAAAAGTTTCGTGAGATTTTTAGAACCAGTCTAGTTTTTGAATTGTATTGGGAAGATAAAATAAATTATGAGATTGTGAAAAATGAAAATTTACAAAAACTAAACTTACTTAAAATGTTTAAAAAATTTATAACAAAAAAAATTAGATATATGATAAGTTAATTTTTTTTGTAATTAATACCTTTGTCATCAAAAACTTTTCTAAGATCTCCACTTTCATACATTTCTTTAATAATGTCACAACCACCAACAAATTCTTTTTTTATATAAAGCTGAGGTATTGTAGGCCAATCACTAAAAACTTTTATTCCATCTCTTAAAGACTGATCTTCTAAAACATTAATTCCATTATATTTTACCTCCAAAATTTTCAAAATATTTGAAACCGCCATTGAAAATCCACATTGTGGTGCATCAGGTGTACCTTTCATAAATAAGCATACCTCATTGTTATCAATATGATTTTGAATTAAATTTTTTGTTTTATCATCCATTATTGTTCCTTAGTTTTAATTGCTAGAGCATGTAATTCATTTCCCATTTTTCCTTTTAAGGAGTTATAAACCATCTTATGTTGTTCTATTTTGCTTTTTCCAGAAAATTGTGAGGAAGTGACAGTTGCTGAATAATGGTTTCCATCTCCCGCTAAATCTTGTATCTCAATTGATGCATCCGGCATAGCTTCTTTTATATACCTTTCAATTTCTTTTAAATCCATTGCCATTAGTAACTCATATATTCAGTTAACCAATTAGTATTATATGATTTTAATTCGTCAATTGTAACTTTTGTCTTTTTATTGATAATCATCTCTTTATCTATAATAACCCCTAATTCTTGATGATAAATTGAATTATCAGTTAAAATCTTTTTAACTTCTTTTAAATTTTTTGGATTAATTTCAATTATGTATCTCCCTTGATCTTCAGCAAAAAGGTATTCAATTTCATTAATCATATTTTTTGGTTTGTTTAACTCGATGCCTTTATTTCCTTTAATACACATTTTACTCAAAGCCACAATAAGACCACCCAAAGAGATATCATGTGCACTTTTAACAAGACCTTTTTCGATTAAATCAAGTAAAGATTTTCCATTATTTTTTTCATTAAATAAATTCACCTCTGGAGGAGGCCCATTTTTTTCATCTAGAATTGTTCTTGCAAAAATACTTTGATCAATATGACCTTCTGTTTTACCTATAACTAAGACTAAATTATCTATTTCTTTAAAATCCATTGTCATCATTTTCTTATAATCTTTAATTAAACCAACACCTCCTATTGAAGGAGTTGGTTTAATACCAACTTCTTTAGTTTGATTATAAAAAGATACGTTCCCTGAAACTACTGGAAAATCAAGATAACTACTTGCTTCACCAATACCTTGAACACATTCTACAAATTCACCCATATTGTCTTCATTCTCAGGACTTCCAAAGTTAAGACAATTAGTTATTGCTATTGGTGTTGCACCTACTGAAATTAAATTTCTCCAACTCTCAGCTACGATTTGTTTACCTCCAGTTAGTGGATGTGCCCAACAGTAAACAGCAGATGAGTCAACTGAAGCAGCAACTGCTTTGTTGGTTCCATGTACTCTAACCACACCAGAGTCACCACCTGGTTTTTGTATAGTATCACCCATGACTGTATGATCATATTGCTGCCATATCCATTCTTTGCTACAAATATTTGGATTGGACAAAATCTTTCTTAAAACATCTTGAACTTTTAATTCATTGTAAACTTCTTTTTTAAATTTATTTTTTTTTGGTGCTTTAGCTTTTTTCCATTTCCTGTCATACATTGGAGAATTTTCAACTAAAGTGTTGACAGGTATATTTGCAACTTGTTTGTTATCAAAAAATAATTCTATATTTTTTGAATCTGTTGTTTTACCTATTATTGAAAAATCTAAATTCCATTTATCAAATATCTTTTTAGCAGAATCTTCTTTACCATTTTCTAATACAATTAACATTCTTTCTTGACTTTCAGACAACATAATTTCATATGGTGTCATTTTAGTTTCTCTACAAGGAACTTTGTTAAGGTTAATTTCAATTCCAAGGTTACCTTTTGAAGCCATCTCTATACTTGAAGAAGTAAGACCCGCAGCGCCCATATCTTGTATTGCGATAATAGAATCTCCAGCCATTAATTCTAAACATGCTTCAAGAAGGAGTTTTTCTGTAAAGGGATCACCCACTTGAACAGTAGGTTTTTTTTCCTCTATTTTCTCATCAAAACTTGCTGACGCCATACTGGCACCGTGAATTCCGTCTCTTCCAGTTTTTGAACCTACATAGATCACAGGTTTATTAAGACCAGCAGCTTTAGAATAAAATATTCTATTTTTCTTCACTAAACCTAAAGTCATAGCATTAACTAAAATATTTCCATTGTAAGATCTATCAAATGAAGTTTGACCAGCAATTGTAGGAACCCCCATACAATTACCATAACCACCAATACCGTGAACTACACCTCTAAGAAGATTTTTTGTTTTCTTATGTTGTGTTGATCCAAAATGAATTGAATTTAGATTTGCAATAGGTCTAGCTCCCATTGTAAAAACATCTCTCATGATTCCACCGACTCCAGTAGCAGCTCCTTGATATGGTTCTATAAAGGAAGGATGATTGTGACTTTCTATTTTAAAAACTATTGCGTCACCATCCTCAATATCAATCACTCCAGCATTTTCACCAGGTCCTTGAATAACTTTTTTTCCTTTAGTAGGTAATTTCTTCAAATGAAGTCGAGATGATTTGTAAGAACAGTGTTCATTCCACATTGCTGAAAATATACCAAGCTCAGTTAGGTTAGGTACTCTCTTTAATAGTTCACAGATTTTTTTGTATTCATCTGTTTTAAGACCATGTTCTATTGCTACTTTTTCGTTAACTAGCATTATTTCATATTATTTATTAAATTTTTGAAAAATATAGATCCATCTTCACCAGATAAACTTTGATCAACCATTCTTTCAGGATGTGGCATCATTCCCAAAACATTTTTTTCTTTATTAAAAATTCCTGCAATATTTCTTATTGATCCATTAGGGTTAAATTGTTCTTCAGTTTGACCTTTGTCATCGCAATAATGGATTGCAATTTGATTATTATCTTCAATTTCTTTTAATTGATCTATTGAACAAAAATAATTTCCCTCATTATGAGCTATATGAAATTCTAAAACATCTTTATCAAGATTTTTGAAATAAGTATTTTCCTTATTAGCCAATTTTATAAAAACATTTTTACAAATAAATTCTAAATATTTATTTCTTAATAAAACACCAGGAACTAATCCTGTTTCTACTAATATTTGAAAGCCATTACAAATTCCCATGACTAAACCACCTGATTTAGCAAAATTTATAACTGAGTGCATTATTTTGGATTTTGAGGCCATACTTCCACATCTAAGGTAATCACCATAAGAAAAACCACCTGGTAATACTACTAGATCACTTTTTGGTAATTCATTATCATCATGCCAAACCATTTTATTCTTGAAGCCAAATTTATTAAGTGCAACATCCATGTCTCTATCACAATTTGAACCAGGAAAGGTTATTACAGATGATTTCATTAATTATTGTATCTCAATAATTTTGTAATTTTCAATAACTAGATTAGCTAAAAGTTTTTTGCACATATCCTCAACCACCCCTTTAGCTTTTGTTGGATCATTTTCTTTAACATCAATTTCAAAATATTTACCTTGCCTAACTTCACTAACATCCTTAAAACCCATTCCATCTAAAGTTTGATGAATAACCTTACCTTGAGGGTCTAAGACATTTTTTTTAAGAGTTATAATTGCTGAAACTTTCATTTACTTTTTTTTTTAACTGATGACAATTTAGTTACATTAACTGCAGATACATTTGATTGTTCATGAAGAATACCTAATCTTTTTGCAACTTCTGTATAGGCTGGTATTAAATCTCCGAGATCTTTTCTAAATCTGTCTTTATCAAGTTTTTTATCGGTTACAGAATCCCATAGCCTGCAAGTATCAGGACTTATTTCATCTGCAAGAATTATTTCATCTTTTCCATCTGACTTAATTCTTCCAAATTCTAACTTAAAATCTATTAGTTTAATCCCAATTCCTCTGAACATTCCAATCATAAAATCATTTATTCTAAGGATCATCTTTTTAATTTTTTCTATTTCTTTTTTATTTGCCCACTCAAATGCATAGATATGTTCTTCAGCTATTAACGGGTCACCGAGATTGTCATCTTTTAAGCAATACTCAATTAATGGTTCTTTAAGTACTGTACCATCCTCAATGCCAAGTCTTTTTGTCAAAGACCCAGTCGCAACATTTCTAACGATGAACTCTATAGGGATAATTTCTACTAATTTGATAATTTGTTCCCTCATGTTTAGACGTTTAACTAAATGATTTTTAATTCCAATTTGAGATAGATTTGAAAGAATATGTTCTGAAATTCTATTATTTAAAACACCCTTGCCTTCAATAGTACTCTTTTTTTGGTTATTAAATGCAGTTGCATCATCTTTGAAATATTGAATAACCAAATCTTTATCTTGAGTAGCGTAGATAATTTTAGCTTTTCCTTCGTATAACTTTTTACCCTTTTTCATTATTTCATTACTCTCCTAAAAATTAAATTCACATTCTTGAAATGTTTAGAATAACTAAAAATAGACCTTAATTTTTTTGGTGAAATCTTACTCATTATGTATCTGTCAGATTGAATGACATTAAACAAATCCAAGTTTTCAGCAAAACATTTTTTTGCGTAACTTTGAACCATTTTGTATGATTTTTCCCTACTTAGACCAGTTTTTGTGAGTTCGAGCATCAACTCTTGAGAGAATATTAATCCTTTAGTTATGTTTAAATTTTCTAACATCCTCTTTGGATAAACAATCATATTATCTAAAATGTTTGTAAGTCTAACTAAAGCAAAATCTGTTGTAATGTTTGCATCTGGTCCAATATTTCTTTCAACACTTGAATGAGAAATATCTCTTTCATGCCATAAGGCTATATTTTCAAGAGCAGGGATCACAGCACTTCTTACCATTCTTGCAAGACCAGTTAAATTTTCACTTAATATTGGATTTTTTTTATGTGGCATTGCTGAAGAACCTTTTTGATTTTTTGAGAAATATTCTTGTAATTCATAAACCTCAGTTCTTTGTAAATGTCTTATTTCTATGGCGACTCTTTCAATTGATCCTGCAATTATTCCTAAAACTGAAAAATAGAATGCATGACGGTCTCTTGGAATAATTTGAGTTGAAATAGGCTCTACCTTTAAATTAAGTCTTTTTGCAACATGTTTTTCGACGTTTGGATGAATGTTTGCAAAAGTTCCTACCGCACCTGATATAGCGCATGTAGAGACTTCATCTATAGCATCAATCAATCTTTTTCTATTTCTTTTAAATTCTTCGTAGAAAGAAGCTAACTTTAAACCAAAGGTTATTGGCTCTGCATGAATACCATGGCTTCTACCCATACAAGGAGTATACTTATATTTCTTTGCTTGTTTTTTAAGTACTTTTAAAATTTGATCTAAATCTTTAAGAATAACTTTTCCAGATTGAATTAGCTGAATGTTAAAACTTGTATCTACTACATCTGAAGAGGTCATACCTTGGTGTAAGTATCTCGCTTTTATTCCAGCTTTTTCAGTAACAGAAGTTAAAAAAGCAATAACATCATGTTTAACTTGACCCTCTATTTGATGAATTCTTTTTACATTTATTTTGGCTTTTTTTCTTACAACAGAAGAAACTCCTTTTGGTATTTGACCAAGTTTTTCCATTGCTTGTGCTGCAGCAACTTCTACATCTAGCCAAATTTTGTATTTATTTTCTTCTGACCAAATATCAGTAAGTTCTTTTCGCGAGTATCTTTTAATCATTAATTATAAGTAAGGAGGCTTTGAATAACCTTTAACAGATTCTGTAAAGATTTCATAACCATTTTCTGTAATTCCTACAGTATGTTCAAATTGTGCAGATAAAGATTTATCTTTAGTAACCGCAGTCCATCCATCATTAAGCACTTTTGTGCCAAACTTTCCTGCATTTATCATAGGTTCAATTGTAAATGTCATACCAGGTTTTATTTCAATTCCAGTATTTTTGCTTCCATAGTGAAGAATATTTGGTGATTCATGAAATGATTTACTAATACCATGCCCACAAAAATCTCTAACAACTGAAAAACCTTTTTCTTCAACATATGATTGTATCTCAAAACCAATATCTCCAAGTTTAATTCCAGGTTTTAAAATTAAAATCGCTTTCATCATACCCTCGTATGTTGCATCTACAAGATTTTTTAATTTTATTGATGAGTCTCCAATACAAAACATTCTACTCGTATCACCATAATGTTCATTTAAAATTGCAGTGACATCAACATTTACCGCATCACCATCTTCTAAAATTCTGTCCTCTGAAGGTATACCATGGCAAACAACATGATTAAGTGAAGTACATAAAGATTTATTAAAACCTCTGTAGTATAGTGGGGCAGAGTAACCTCCATTATCACGTATAAATTCGTATCCAAGTTTATCAATATAAGCAGTGGATATACCCTCTTTGATATTTTCAGTAAGCATATCTAAAGTTTGAGCAGCCAGTTTTCCTGCAATTCTCATTTTTTCAAATTTTTCTGAATAATTATTCATCAATTATTTTAATTTTTTTTTCTATTAAAATTTCTTTTGAACTTATTTTACATCTATAAGCTAAAAAATTAACACCTGCTTTTTTTGCTATTAAATAATTCTTATAATATTCATTATCAATATCTTTAGCTATTTTAAAATATTCCATATTTTGGATCTGAACTAAAAATATTAAGTATGATTTATACCCTTTCTTTATGGCATCAATAAGGGTGAGTAAGTGTTTTGAGCCTCTTGTTGTTACTGCATCAGGAAATTCAGCAGTTTTTTTATCCCTGAAAAGAGTAACATTTTTTACTTCGATAAAGCTCTTTTGTTCATTTTTCTCAACTAAGAAGTCAAATCTAGTTTCTTTGTTAAAAAAAACTTCTGGTTTAATCAAGTCATTATTTTTTAACTCTTCTATTAAATTATTAGTTAATCCATGGTTAACAATCTTATTTGCCATGTGCGTATTTACTCCAACTAAGTTTTTTTGTGCTTCAATTATTTCTAAACCATATTTAAGTTTTCTTTTAGGATCATCGTTTTTAAGTAAATAAACTTTGTTACCCTCATCTAGAAGACCCTTCATAGAACCTGTATTGGGACAATGAGCAGTTACAGTTTCGTTATCTAATTGGATATCAACAAAAAAACGTTTATATCTTTTGATTAATTTGCCTTTTATTAAAGACTTGGTAAATTCCATTTTCAAATTATATATATAAAATGACGAAAAACACAAAAGTAAATGCCGCCATATTAATTATTGGGAATGAAATTCTTTCTGGCAGAACTCAGGATACCAACACAAGTACTTTAGCAACATGGCTTAATTCTATTGGAGTTATAGTTAGTGAGGTAAGAGTTATTCCTGATATAGAAAAAACTATAGTTGATACACTTAATGTTTTGAGAAAAGAAAAAAATTATGTTTTTACAACTGGTGGTATAGGTCCAACTCATGATGATATCACGGCTCAGTCTGTCTCAAAAGCTTTTGGTATAAAATATGAAATTCATAAAGAAGCGTTTAAAATTTTAGAGGCATATTATAAGCCTGGTGAATTTAATGAAGGCAGACAAAAAATGGTTAAGATGCCTGAGAATGCTGAACTCATTTTAAACCCTACCAGTGGAGCCCCAGGTTTTAGCGTTGAAAATGTCTTTTGTCTTCCAGGAGTTCCATCGATTTTAAAATCAATGTTAGGAGGTTTAAAAAATAAGATAGTAGGCGGTGAACCTGTTTTAAGTCAAACTATTAGTTTAAGAACTGTTGAGAGTGAAATTGCTGAAAATATAACTAAAATTCAAAATGAAAACAAAGATGTTGAAATAGGAAGTTATCCATTTTTTCATGCTGGTAAATTAGGTGTTTCAATTGTACTTCGTTCAGAAGATCAATCTAAAATTGATATTTGTAATTCTCAAATTTTAGACTTTGTGAATAAAAGAAAAATTGAAGTAGTAGACAGATAATCTTAATGAAGAATTTATTAAGTATTATTAAAAATACCATAAATCAGATGTTATTTAAATTAGGCTACAGAATTTCTAAAGTAAACAATACAGGTGAATTAGTTAAGATTTACAAGTATAAAAATTATGATGAATACAAAGAAACTCAGATTTCTTATAATAAAAAAAAGATTGAACATGTCTGGGCAGATGAAAAAACTTTAGAGAAAATAAGTGAGTTTTTATTAGAAAATGTCAGCACAGGTATTATTAAAGGTATATGCCATGGCTCTAGAAATGGATTTGAGCAAAATTTTTTTAATAAAAAAAAAAACAAATTTCATGTTATCGGCACAGATATCTCAGATACTGCTGAAAATTATAAAGACTCAGTGACTCATGATTTTCATGAAGAAAAAAAGGAATGGTTAAATAATTTCGATTTTGTCTACTCAAATTCTTTAGATCAAAGTTTTGATCCCAGAAAAGCGCTTCAGGCTTGGTTAAATCAACTTAAAAAAAATGGTTTTATAATCATAGAACATACAGATCAACATGGTGTTATTGCTTCAGGTAAGATGGATCCATTTGGGGTAGAAGCCAATTTTTTTCCATATTTACTATCTGATTGGTTTGGTCATTTAATTTCTGTTAAGATTATCAAGGGTTTAAAAATAAATAAAAATAATACACCTGTACATTTATTTATTTTAAAAAAGATATAAAAAAATGTTATATTTTGCTTACGGTAGTAACCTTCATCATTTTCAAATGAAAAGAAGATGCAAAGATAGCGTTTTTCTTAAAAAGATTAATTTAAAAGATTTTCGATTAACGTTTAGAAGCAAATATCGCGCTGCCGATATCGAACCAAATAAAAATTCACTTGTACCAGGCGGACTATTCGAAATATCCAAAAGTGATGAAAAAAGATTAGATGTTTATGAAGATTTTCCAATATTATATAAAAAATTTTATTTTTATCATTACGACAAAAAAGTGATGACATATACGATGGTACAAAAAACACCTTTCAGATTTCCTACGGAAAGGTATCTCAATGTTGTTAAAAGGGGTTATTTAGACTGCAAACTTGATCAAA
Organism: uncultured Pelagibacteraceae bacterium; assembly: GCA_902519375.1. GTDB lineage: Bacteria > Pseudomonadota > Alphaproteobacteria > Pelagibacterales > Pelagibacteraceae > Pelagibacter. The sequence goes on along the minus strand of CABYJS010000007.1, from coordinate 11,494 downwards.
AATTCTTGAAAAAAGCATTATCTAATTAGATAGCCAAATAGTTTGAAATGGTTCAAGCTTCAATCTTTTATTAGGTAAAATATTAATCTTTTTATTAATTAGATTTTTCCAATTTATAAATTTTTTATTAAATAAAGGATATTGAGTTTTTGAGGATAAATTAGTTACACATATAATTGTTTGGTTTTTATCAATACTTGTTCTTTGAAAACAAAATATTTTTGAACCCATATTTAGAGTAGTTCTTGAAGCATTTGGGTGAAATGCTTTTTGTTTCGTTTTAATACTTAAGAGATTTGTTATACTTTTATAAAAAATACTTTGTTTAGATTTTGAGTTTTTAAGGTTACTTTGAATAACTTTTTGGTTCCATCGGTATCGATTTACATCTCGATTATTTCCAGTTATTATATATTTAGCCTCATCATTTGACGTACCAAATAATGAATTAAAGTAAATTGCTGGTACACCTTCAAAAGAAATCATTATTGCATGAGCTGAAATATATCTTTCAAAGTAAAATTTACCTTCTTTATCAATATCAGATTTTTTTAAAGCATTAAAAACAGTTATATTCGCCTCATAAACCTTTTTAGATTTATCTTTAATTTTCCTATAAGAAAATTTTGAACCATTCTTTTTTAATCTACTTAGTAAATTTTTTATTGATTTTTTATTAAGAATTCCTTCAGCTGGTCTCATTCCTATACCATCATGAGAAGCAATAAAGTTAAGATAATTGTTACCTGGTTTTGTTGAGGGTAATTGTTTACTCCATCTATTAAGATAAAAACTATTTTCAAACAAAAAAGCATGAATTAGAAGGGGAGATAAGGAAAAATTATAAATCCAATTAGCTTCATCTTTTTCTCCAAAATAACTTAAATTCTCTCTCTCTGGTAAATTTGTTTCTGTAACTAAAATTGTTTTTACATTCAAAAAACTACAAATTAGTCTGAAGAGTTTTATTATTTCATGAGTTTGTTTTAAATTTATACATTTAGTTCCACTTTCCTTCCAAAGATAAGCAATCGCATCCAACCTAAAAATTGTTACACCGTGATTTACAAGATTTATCATTATCTTAATAAATCGTAATAAAACTGCAGGATTTTTGAAATTTAAATCTAGCTGATCAGGACTGAAAGTTCTCCATAGGTATTCAGTTTTTTTAAAAATATTAATTTTTTTTAGTAATTCATGATCTCTAGGTCTTACAACCTTAGAAGCATTAAATTTTGAATTGACTGTTAAAAAATAGTTCTTACCAGGTTTTTTTTCTCTTAAAAAGTTTCTAAACCACAAACCTCTAGCAGATGAGTGATTAATTACTATATCAGCCATTACATCGTTTTTTTTTGCAAAATTTGAAATGTTTGACCACTTACCAATTTTACTATCAATTTTATAATGATCTTTTACTGCAAAACCACTGTCACTACTTGATGGATAAAATGGTAAGAAATGAACTGTATTAAAATAATTTATTAATTTTTTTTGGTAAAAGTTTTGAAAACCTTTTATTTGATATTTTTGTTTACTGTTAAAAACACTATCTCCGTAGCAAATTACAATTGAGGTTTTTTCAGAAATTAACTTATTCTTTTTTTTATTTTTTTTATTAAATTTTTTAATTATTTGAATTATCTCTTTAGAGTATTGGTCGATTTCTATTTTAGAATATAGGAATTGATAAATATTTCTTAGTTTTGTTTCTATTTTCTTCTGACCAGATGGAGATAACATTAACTATATTTTTTGTTATCTTCATTAACTGTTTCTTCTAATCTTTTTAAAAAATTTGGAATAGCACTTTTTACTCTACTCCAAGTTGGAATAAAAGGTGTATCCATAGGGTTTAGTACAAAAGACTCTCCAGCTTTCATTATATTTTCTGCAAACAATTCAACTGCTTTTTCCTCTGTATGAGAATCAAATTGAAGTCCATTCATGTCAGCATCACTCCTATAAATATCAATAAGGTCTAAAGCAGATCTATAATAAGTTGCTTTTAAAGATCTAAACTTCTCTCTACTAAACGAATTACCTTGGGTTGCGAGTTTTTTTATAAATGTTTTTATTATATCAATAGACATTCTAGATAAACCTTTTGTCTCGTCATCAATAGATAAAATTTGATGCTTATGATCATATGTATCAGCTAAATCAACCTGACAAATATTTTGTGGAGAAAAACTTCTTTGCATTTCAGATAGTATACCTACTTCAATGCCCCAGTCTGAGGATATTCTTAGTTCAGGTAAAACATTTCGTCTAAACGAAAATTCACCAGCTAAAGGATATTTAAATGATTTCATAAAATCTAAGTAATCACTTTTACCAATAGTTTTTTCTAATGCAGTTAATAAAGGGAAAACAAGTAATCTTGCAACTCGACCATTCATTTTGTTATTTGCTACCCTAGGATAATAGCCTTTACAAAATTCAAAGTTAAAAAGTGGATTAACAACTGGATAGAATAGTTTTGCTAACATTCTTCTATCATATGTTTTAATATCACAGTCATGAAGTGCAACTGAACGAGCTGTGTCTCTAGCAATAGACATACCAATGCAATACCAAACATTTCGACCTTTACCTAGCTCATTTGGTGAAAGTTCTTTTTTTTTTAATTCTTGATCAAGTTTTTTTAAAGCAGGACCGTCATTCCAAAGAATTGAGAAAGGGGTTTTAAGTTTTTTAAAAAATTTCCACGCTTTTTTAGCTTGTTTTTCATTTGCTTTATCAAGACCAACAATAATATGATCTAAGTATTTAGTTTCACTTATCTCTTCTACTATTTTTGGTAACGCTGAACCCTCTAATTCTGAATAAAGACATGGTAAAATTAATTCCATTTTCCTTTCTTTTGAAAATTCTAGTAAATCTTTTTCAATTTCACTTGTGGACCTTGTTCCAAAGTCGTGAAGGGTTGAAATTATTCCATTCTGAGAAAATTCACTCATTAGAAATCTTAATCATTATATCCTAATTTAACTAGCGCTTTTTTTATCACATCAGCCCAGCCTTCAGGAGATGGCTTATTAGAAAATATTAAATTATCTATATTTATTTGATCCAACTTGAATTTGTCGTTAAATACTAAACAGGGTATATCACAGTTTTTAAGCATATCTAAATCATTGTAATTGTCACCAACTGCAATTGATTTAATCTTATCCTCAGTTTTCTTTAAAATTTTAATTACTCTATTCATTGATTTCACTTTATTAATATTATCACAAAGATTAAAAACACGACCACCTTCTTGTAGAGTTAATGAGCTAGAATTTAAAATTTTTAATAATTTGTTTTTTTCGTTTTTGTCACCCCTAAACAAAAAAGGTAATGTATATTTTCTATTCAGAGCGTTTTTAAGATTATCATCTTTTTGACCAAATATTTTTTCTTGATCTTTTTTATTTATTTTAGATATTTGAACACATTTATCCCTTAATTGTTCAGGGACTCTATTTATAAAAATTTTTAACAATTCCTCTTTCTCTCTACTTAGAATGATCTTATTAGGAAAATTTACGTTAATGAGATTTAAACCCTGTATTGATGATCCATTTTCTGAAATATAAGGTAGCTTAACACCAAGCTCCTCATTAAATTTTTCAATTTCTTTTTCAGTTTTACTTGAATTTGGAATTATAATTATTCCGAGATCTACAAGGCCTGAAATATAATTTTTGATTGTATCAAATTTAAAAGTATCTCTATGTAAAAGTGAGCCATCTAAATCAGTAAAAATTACTATTTTAAACTTTTCTTTCATTACTTTTGTCATTATACATATAGTAATTGCTTCAACCTTAGTAGGATATTTCTACATATATAAATAGTTGTTTTTCAATCAATTAATGTAAATAAGAACGTACACAAAAATTTTTATCGAGTAAGAAGCAAAGTTTTTTTATCTTTTTTGCTTTTTAGCCCATTTTTTTGATCACAACATCTCTTAAAAGCATAAGCAACTGATACACCACCAATTAGTATAAATTTTAATATCTTTAATTTAATGATTGTTTTAATCATGATTAAATATCAAACTTCTTTAATAAAAAGTTAATTACTAAATTGTAGAGAAATACAAAACAAGAAATATAGAATAGAAAAATTACTCCTTTAGAATTAAATATGTATCCAGTTGAGGTTAAAAGTACAATAAATAGGCTAATTGATAAAGCAAGCTTAGATTGTGATTTTTTTTTTAAGTGAGATTTAACAATATCTTTTTTCATTAATCATAATGATAATTATTAGAGATATTTATTCATCATTAATATTGTCCTACTTAGACATTCCAACTGTAATGTTTTTAACACTTTTAAGACCCATTTATTTTATTTAATATTTAGTTAATAAGCCCATTAAAAGTTTGTGCTGATATCTCCAGTTTCCCAGTATATTAAAAGAAATTGCACATTCGTAGGTACATGTACAATTGGTATCACTTATAAATTTTTTAATATCTTTGTTTTTTTCACTATTCCAAATTTTCAAAAAATCAAAATCATTTTCTCTTAAATCACCAATCATTTTATCTTCTAATATTTCACAAGGGTAAACTTTACCATCTGCTGTAATAACGCCAAATAATGATGAAGCATGACATGGGCTGATATAAGAATTATTCTTATATATTTTTTTTACCATTTCCCAAGAAATATCATCTTTTGTATTATGAATTTTGCCTTGTATAGAATTATTATAATTTTTAATTTTATCACTTTTTTTTAATTTTCTAATTTCATTTGTTAACCAAGTATATGCTTCAAGCATAGCATTTTTTTTTTCTAAGGGCATTTTATAAACTCCCTCTTCTCTAACAATACAACATTTTATTGAGTCAATATTACAATCATTTACAAAATAATTAAAAATAGATTTTATATTAGAGCAATTTTCTTCCGAAACCGTTATGCTTACTGCAGACTTAATTTTATCATTATTTAATGCTTTAAGGTCATTGTATGTTCTTAAACAACTTTCAAATAAATTTTTTATTTTTCTAACTTCGTTATGTCTTTCAGGTAAATCGTCTATTGATATTTGAAAATTTAACTCAATATCAGAATTATAATCATTAATTTCTTTAGCAAAATTTAATACTCGATCAGGTAAACTTGCGTTCGTTGTTATATAGATTGACTGAATGGTTGTGTTATCTATGTAAGTTTTTGCTATTTCCACAATATCTTTCCTTGCAAAAGGTTCACCACCAGTAAAATTAACATTTAACAGCGTATCACCCATATTTTTAGTAAGTTTTTCTATTTCTTCTAAGGATAACTCACCAGCAAAAGTTTTTGGATTATCAAAATCAATAAAACAAAAAGAACATCTTGCGTTACATCTATTGGTTAAAAAATGAATAAGGCTAACAGGAGTTTTTTTTTTAAAGTAAACATTATTTAAAACTTTTGCTATATTTGTTTTTTTAAATATCATTTTTATTTTTGTGTATACAATTTTTTAAATGTATCATTTTTCAAAAAAATTCTCGCAAGAAGACCTAGACCTGGATAAAAAAAACTTATTAAAGATAATTTTACACTTTTAATAAAATTATTTTTAAAATTAATTTTCACACTATTTATAAATATTAATAAAATTAGGAAAAGTATACCTAATAAAAAGGTCGACTTTAAGGCGTTATTAATGAATGTTATTGGAAAAAATAAAATAAATAATGTTGGAAAGCTTGAAGCGAATAACATAAAACTTTCCTTACATGGGTATCTTATTAAATACCATAAACCAGTTGAACCATAAATAAACCTTTGGCGAGCAAAATGCTTAAAATTTCTATCAGAATGAAAAACAAAAATTTTGGGACTAAAAATCATTTTAAAACCTTTTTTATTTAATTTGTAGTTTAATGAAATTTCTTCACTAGAGTAGAGTCGTGAGTCCATCCCTTTAATTTTTTTATATATTGAAGTTCTCATTATCATATTACAGCTTGGTAAAAAATTTATAAAATGTTTGTTAGTTTTAATAGATTTTACTTTGGGATTAAGTGTAACTATTGAATTTCTTCTTGATCTTGCAACTAAAATTTTTTCAATATTTTTTGTTTTAGGAGATAAATTTGGTCCACCTACTAAAGCAATCATTTTATCTTTAAACAAATTTAAACTTTCATCTAACCAACGTGAATTTGGGTAAGCGTCGCTATCAATAAAAGATACAAATTCGGTTATTACATACTTGAGACCTAAATTTCTTTTAAATCCAATAGTTTTGTTTCCTGAAATTACTATTTTAATATTTTTGTCCATTTTAGATTCTGATGGTTTATCTAAAACTAAAATTATTTTTATATTTTTGTAAAATTTCCTTATTTGTTTAATACAGTGCCTTAGATTATCATCTATGATCTTTGAGGGTATCAAAATAGATATATTTTTTTCTACCCTATTTTTCATAAATGAATTTTTTTTCAATTAACTTTCAATTTTATTACAATTATATTTTTTCTTTTAATAGTTTAAATTTAGTATAAATTATTTAACTTAAATTATATTTATGAAATTTTCAGTAATAATTCCAGTTTTTAACGAAGAAAAAACGATTTTAAAACTACTAGAGAGACTCAATCAAACCAAAATAGAAAATATAGAATATGAATTTATTGTAATAAACGACGGCTCAACAGATGATACTAAAAATTTATTAGAAAATAATAAAAATCTATTTTCAACATTAATAAATAATAATAAAAATTCAGGCAAAGGATATTCAGTAAGAGAAGGACTTAAGATTGCCAAAGGAGATTATATAATCTTTCAAGATGGCGACCTTGAATATGATCCAATTGAGTTTAAAAAATTTATTAGAGTTTGTAGAGAATTTGATGCAGATGTTATTATTGGATCTAGATTTAACTTTAGTGAGTACATTAAATCACATAGTATATTAAATAAAATTGGTAATTATTTTTTGACTTTTATTTTTAATATTCTTTACAACACAACATTTACTGATATTTATTCTTGTTATCTTTGTTACAAAAACAAACTATTAGACTACAATGAGCTTAAAACTTCAGGTTTTGATCAACATGCGGAAATTCTCTGTAAAGTGGTTAAAAAGGGTAAAAAATTTTATGAAGTTCCTATTTCTTATAACGGCAGAACCCACGAAGAAGGAAAAAAGATTAAATTTTATCATATCTTTAGTGTAATTTTTAGAATTGTGTTTGAAAGATTTATAAAAGTTTAAATTGAATGAAAAAAATAGTTATAACTGGAGGTCTTGGTTATATAGGGACTGAACTTTGTAAGATATATTCTGGATATAGTTGGAATGATAAAATAATAGTTATTGATAACCGATTTATCTCAGAAAGAGTAAACCAACTTAGAAATTGGAACATTGAATTCATTCATGGGGATATTTTGGATAAAGACCTTATCTACAAACATTGTTCTAATGCTGATATTGTTCATCATCTTGCTGGTATAACTGATGTTCCAAGAGTTAAGAGTGAAGCTAATGCTGAACATGAAAAAAAAATCGAGGAAGTAGCTATTAAGGGCACCCAGAACATAATTGACTCGATAAATGATGATTGTAAATTTATTCTACCTTCAACTCATGTTGTTTATGAGGGTGTACAAGATGTAAAAGAAAATATCTCAGAAAATGAAGCTACTTTACCGGTTTTAGCCTACGGAAAATCAAAAGCATATAATGAGAAACAATTAAAAGAGTCTGGAAAAAATTTTATAATATTAAGACTGGGGTCAGTTTATGGATACTCAACTGATACGACAAGATTAGATATAATGACGAACCTTTTTTCTAAGATTTCTTCACAAGATGGGTTGTTAAAACTTTATGCTGGAGGAAGGCAAATCAAAAGCTTAGTTCCATTAATTGATGTAGCAAGATGTTTCAAATTTATGGAAGAAAAAGAGGATATATCTTCAGAAATATTTAACTTAACTAAAGATACTGTCACTGTAAAAGATGTGGCAGAAATTTGTAAAAAATATAACCCAAAGATAGAACTTAAAGAGACAAATGATGAAGTTCCAAATTCAGGTTTTTCATTATCAAATGAAAAAATTTTAAAGACAGGTTTTAAATTTTTATATGGACTAGATGAAAGTATCAAAGAAATGATATCAAAATGGTCTAAACAAGATTTAATTAAAGATTTAGAACATGTAAGAGATGGCACTGATGAGTTTATTGATGAAAGAGGAAAGATTAGCAATCATGAACTTACTGAGCCAATAAATATGATTGGGTTAATTGACTCAAAAAAAGGAACTATAAGAGCAAATCATTATCATCCTCAACAAGAACAGAAGTGTTTATTTACAAAGGGTCAGATAATTGAAATTTTTCAAGATATACTAAATCCAAATTCCCCAAAAATTACCCAAGTTGTTAATGAAGGGCAGATTTCAATAATAAAACCTAACGTGGCTCATACGATGGTTTTTACAAAAGATACAACTTTTTTAAATCTTGTGAGAGGTGAAAGAGAACATGAAAACTATGGAGTAACACATACAATTAAACATACTTTTGTTGATGAAAATGAAAGAGATTTACTTTTGAGTTGCTATAAATTTGATTGTAGATCTTGTGGCAACACAAATCTAAAAAGAGTTCTTTCTCTGGGATATCAACCCCTAGCAAATAATTTACTAGATAAAAAAAAATCAAAAAACTGAACTATATCCTTTGGAAATGAATTACTGTGAAAAGTGTCATAACTGTCAGCTTTCTGTAGCAGTTGACTCAAAAAAAATGTTTTCAAATTATCTCTATACATCATCAACATCAAAGGTATTTAGAGATCACTTTGTACATGCAGCAAACAAATATATTACTGAATTTAAATTAAATTCAAAAAAATCCTATATTATAGATGTTGGAAGTAATGATGGAGTAGCTTTAAAACCATTTTTAGATAAAAAATTCAAAAAAATTTTAGGAGTAGAACCTGCAAAAAACTTAGCCAAACTGGCAAATAAAAATAAGATCAAAACTTTAAATGGTTTTTTGACTCAAAAAAATATTAAAAAGATAAAAAAAAATGCCGATTTAATTTTAGCATCAAACGTATTTGCACACTCAGACAATCTAAATGAAATGGTAACTTGCATGATCAAACTTTTGAATAAAAAAGGAACGATAATTATAGAAGTTCAATATTTGATGAATACTTTAAAAGATCTTACTTTTGATAACATTTATCATGAACATTATAATTATTGGTCTCTTACATCTCTAATAAATTTTTTTAAGAAATATCCCTTAAAGATATTTAAAGCTGAAAAAATTAACACTCATGGAGGATCATTAAGAGTTTATATTTCAAAAAATCCAAAAATTAAAATAGACAAAAGTATTAATAAATTTTTATTAGAAGAGGAAAATTTTGGAATTAAACGATTTGAAACTTACAAATCTTTTGGTGAAAAAGTTTATGAAATAAGACAAAATGTCTTAAAAAATATTAATAAAATTAAAGCGAAAGAAAAAACGCTAGTAGGATATGGTGCTCCAGCAAAAGCCACTACTGCTCTTAATTTTTTTGGAATATCAAATGAGATAGACTTTATAGTTGAAGATAATAGACTTAAACATAAAAAATTTGTACCTGGAGTAAATATTCCAATATATGCAAAAACAAAAATTAAAGATAAAAACACAGTTATATTAGTCTTGGCTTGGAATTTTTTTGAAGAAATAAAAAAAAATAACAATTCATTATCAAATAAATTTATCAATATTAAATCATTAGAAAATAAGGCTTAATTAATTTGAGCAGACTTGGACATAACTTGGATATAGAGAGATAAAATAAAAAAAATTTACTTATTCCACTTGTTCAATTATAAATATTAGCATAAATACTCATGAAATTCATTAATGCCCTCGTGGTGAAATTGGTAGACACAAAGGACTTAAAATCCTTGCCGCTTGCGGAGTGCCAGTTCGAGTCTGGCCGAGGGCACCACAATAAATGAAAAATATACAAATTATTTCTGACACAAATAAAAAATCAAAAAAAATAAAATCACAATTATTAAAAAAATTGAATAAAAATAAAATTAGTAAACCAAATACTGTAATTGTAATTGGTGGGGATGGGTTTATGCTTCAAACTTTAAAGAAGAATCAGAAATCCAAAAAAATCTTTTATGGAATAAATTCTGGTAATTATGGTTTCTTGATGAATAAGTTTTCATCTAAAACAATTATAAAAAATTTATCTAAAGCAAATATGATTACCATTTCTCCACTACAGATGATTGTTAAGAATAATAAAAATCAAACTAGAAAGTATTTAGCAATTAATGAAGTCTCAATTTTAAGACAAAGTAGGCAAGCTGCCTCTTTATCTATAAATTATGGGTCTAAACAAATTATTAAAAAATTGGTATCTGATGGTGTGCTTGTCTCAACGCCAGCTGGAAGTACTGCATATAATCTATCGGTTCATGGACCAATATTGAGTCTAAATTCAAAAAAATTATCTATATCCCCTATCAGTCCTTTTAGGCCACGAAGATGGAAAGGAAAAATAGTTAGTGATAAATCAAAAATTGTTATTAAAAACTTAAATCCAAAAAAAAGACCCATAAGTGCTGTAGCGGATAATATTGAAGTAAGAAATGCAAAAAATATAACTGTTAAGACTAACCAAAAAATTAGTTTCAATCTTTTATATGATAAAAATAAAAGTCTTCAAAAAAAAATTAAGATTGAACAGCTTAGAGGAGAAACATCATAATATGGTGCCCCCGCACGGATTCGAACCGCGGACCTATTGATTACAAATCAAAAAGCTTCGTAATTTTTCCTTTCATTAATGTTGATATTACTAACTTCTAGAGTCCCCGTCAAGCAGGTGAAATAAATTCACTACATATTCACTACACTTAAAAATCTTGATTGTGTCATGATAAAGAATTTAGTAATCTTGAATTGTGAAAAAGATATTTTTGATTACTCTGTTTTTTGGACTATTAACATCATGTGGTAGCTACAAACCTTTAATTGATACCACTGGAAGATCAGGAACATTTGATGAAGATAAAGCAAAAGAAATAACTAATGATCTTCAACATTGTAAACAGATGGCTAAAGATAATACTACCTTAGGAAGTAACATAAGTTTTTGGTTAATGTCACCAACTGCTCAAACACAATACGAAGATATCTATAGAAAATGCATGATCAATCGTGGTCATAGTGTATTAAATTAATTAAAACAGTTGTATTAGCTATTATTTAAAATCGACTATAAATGATCTATTCAATGTAAGCCATTTTAGCATCACAAGTGTAATGTTCTAAAAACTTTTTATTCTTATAATCATATTTAGACATTGTCATTGTAGGCTTTGTATCACCTTTAAATACAATCATTTGAAAACCTAATTCATAATCTGCAAACCTTGCAGTAAAATGATCTTCACCCATATCTAATTCACTAGTTTTGATCATAACAAATTTA
>CABYJS010000006.1 GCA_902519375.1 uncultured Pelagibacteraceae bacterium | reverse complement strand
TATTCTTCCTTTATCCATTAATTTTTGTTTTCCACCTGTCCAAGCTGAATGTGATTTTGGATCAATTTCTAGTTTTAAAACTTCTCCTTCTTTTCCCCAAGTTGATTTTGTCTCAAATTGAGTACCGTCAGTCATCTCGACTTTAATGATATGATAGTTTGGATGAATATTTTTTTTCATGACGAGACTTATAACAAAAGAAATTCTTAAAACAATTAAAAGTTGTTAATTTTATTCAGTAGTTTTTCATTAATATCAGCACTAGATGCAATAATCTTAATATTTTCATTAACAGATAGATCAATTTGATTAATAATCCCTCCAGCTTCTTTCACTATTATAATTCCAGCTGCAATATCCCAAAGATTTAAATTATTTTGAAAATAACCATCATATCTTCCTGAAGCAACATAAGCCATATCTAAAGCCGCACATCCAGATTTTCTATATGGTAAATCTAGTTCTTTATTAATTTTGCCACCTGTCACAAACAAGCATTCGTTTATTTGATTTTTTTTAGATACTCTCATTCTGTGGTTATTAAAAAATGCTCCATTATTTTTTTCAGCATAAAACATTTCATTTTTTATAGGATCAAAAATTAATCCAGATATAATTTCATCTCCCAACTTAAGCGCAATTGAAATTGCAAAGTGAGGCACTCCGTGTAAGAAATTAACTGTTCCATCTATAGGATCTATTATCCAAGTATGTTTCTTATCTTGATTATCTTCAATTCCATATTCCTCACTAATAATTGAATAATTTGGTTTAGCTTTTTTTAACTCTTCAATAATAATTTTTTCTGTCCTTAAATCAGAATTTGTTACAAAATCTGAGGGTCCTTTTTTTGATACTTGAAGTTTTTCTATTTCTCCAAAATCTCTAATTAATACTTTTGAAGCCTTTTCACTTGCTTTAATCATTACATTTAAGTTTGGAGAAATTGAATTCATTCAATTAAATTTTTTCACGTACTCAAGGTTACGAGTATCAACTATTATTTCATCTCCAGTCTCAATAAATGGTGGTACCTGAATATTTAACCCATTGTTTAAAATTGCAGGTTTATATGATGATGAAACTGTCTGGCCTTTTAAAGCCGCATCGGTAGTTTCAATTTTACATTTTACTTGGTTAGGCAAATCAACAGATATAGGTAGTTCATTATAAAAACTAACAGTTACCTCTAAATTTTCAGTAAGCAATTTACCTTTTTCACCGATTACATCTTTTTTAATTTCTATCTGCTCAAAAGATTTTGGCTCCATAAAAAAATATATGTTTTCATTCTCATATAAAAAATTATAAATTGTCTCCTCTAAAGATGCTTTTTCTACAGTTTCACTAGATCTAAATCTCTCATTTAATTTAGTACTTTTGTTTACACTTTTCATTTCAACCTGAGCAAATGCACCCCCTTTACCTGGCTTAACATGTTGTGTTTTAAGAACTTGCCATAGATCATTTTTATACTCTAAAAGCATACCTACTCTAATTTCTCCAGCGTTAATTTTCATTTTAATTTTTTAATTGCTTCTATAGGTTTTAATTTTTTATTTTTCCAAATGTAGCCTGAGATAGCTAAAAAGTTAGCTTTATTCAATAGAAGTTTTTTATAATTTTCTGAATTTATACCACCGATAGCCACAATAGGAGTATTTGTTATCTTTTTTATCTTTTTTAACAAAATTAAATTTGCTTTGTATTTTGTCTTCTTAGTTTTTGAAAAATTGAACGCCCCAAATGCTAGATAGTCAGCTTTGTTCTTAATTGCTGATTTTGCAAGTTTAATTGAATTATGACATGTAATTCCAATTATCTTTTTTTTGATTATTTTTCTTGCTTTAATTATTTTCATATCTTTCTGACCTAAATGACATCCATCTGTATTTAATTTTTTAGCAAGTAATACATCATCGTTTATCAAAAATTTTGTCTTGTATTTTTTGCATATTTTTTTTATCTTTTTTCCAATAACTAATTTTTTTTTGAAGGATATACTTTTTAGTCTAAGTTGAAAAAAACTAACTTTTTTTAATTTTAAAACACCAATTAAATCATTATAAAAAGATTTTCTAATTTTGCTTGGAGAGATAAGATAAATGAATTTTTTATTATTTACTCTCAATTTCTTTGGACCATTTTCCTTGAGCGGCTAATGTATTCATTTTTGCCCTATGATTAAACACTTTTTGAGTACCCTCAATATCTTCTATATTTTTTGACCAAAATTTAAGAGCACTTTGCTGAAGAGCTCGCCCATAAGAATAACTCATTATAAAACCAGTATCGTTGATTTTATTTATTAAGTTAAGATTTTCAGTTGCTTCTATTTCAGATTGTCCACCAGATAAAAAAGCAATTCCTGGCACTTCTGATGGTACTGAATTTTTTAAACACTCCAAAGTTAATTTGGCAACTTCTTCTCCAGAAATTTTATCTTTAGAATTATTTCCTGCTAAAATCATATTTGGTTTCAATATGATTCCTTTTAAATCGACTTTATGAGAAATTAGTTCATCAAAGCATTTTTTAATCACTTCTGAAGTTTTTTGATAACAATCTTTCGCTGTATGATCTCCATCCATTAATACCTCAGGTTCAACAATCGGAACCATATTGCATTCTTGAACTAATGCTGAATATCTCGCTAGAGCGTGAGCATTTGATTGTATTGACAGTTTACTGGGATAATTCTCTGATATATTATATACACCTCTCCACTTAGTAAATTTTGCTCCAAGATCAAAATATTCTTTTAATCTTTCTCTTAATCCATCAAGACCCTCTGTAATTTTTTCATTTGGTGATCCTGCTAAGATTTTAGCTCCAGTATCGACCTTAATACCTGGGTAAGAACCACTAGATAAAATCAAATCCGGAATTTTATTTTTCTTAGAAGAGGTTTGTTTTATAGTTTCATCATACAAAATTACACCACCTATGCACTCCCTCATACTCGAAGAACTAAAAAGTGTTTCTCTAAACAACAACCTATTTTTTGGAGTTGATGAGACATTTACACACTCTAATCTTTTCGACATTGTTCCAGTGCTTTCATCAGCAGCCAGAATACCTTTCCCGTTATTTAATATTTCTAATGCTATTTTATTTAATTCAGACATATTAATTTAGAGCTTTTATACCAGGAAGCTCTTTACCTTCAAGATATTCCAAAAATGCTCCACCAGCAGTTGAAACAAAATTAAAATTATCAGTTACATTGATTTGATTCAAAACCGCTATTGTATCCCCACCACCAACTATTGAATATATTGACTCATTTTTGTTTTTTTCTACAATTTTTTTTGCGATCTCATAACTACCCAAAGCAAAACTTGGGTTTTCAAAATATCCAGCTGGACCATTCCATAAAACTGTTTTGCTATTTTCAATAGTATCTTTAATTCTATTTATTGTTTTTGGTCCAATATCTAAAATTAAATCATCATTTGTTATTTCGTTTAATTCTTTAATTTGTGCTTTATCTTCTCTACTTTTCCCTATTGCAACATCTTCAGGATAAACAATTTTGCAAGAATGATTCTTTGAAGTTTTAAAAATATCATCAATAATTGATTCACACTTACCTTCTTTAAATGATTTTCCTATTGGGTTTCCAAGATAATTAAGGATATTATTTGCCATTCCCCCAACAATAATAATGTTATCAAATTTTGGTATTAAATTTTTTATTATACCAATTTTAGTAGAAATCTTTGATCCTCCAATTATACATGATATTGGTTTCTTTATATCAGTTGTAACTTTTTTTAATGCATTAATTTCCATCTCTAACTGTAGACCTGCGTAAGAAGGCAGAAATTCTGTAATTTTACTAATAGAGGCATGAGCCCTGTGTGAACAAGAAAAAGCATCGTTAACAAATATATCTACAAGTTTTGATAAATGTTTAGAAAAATTAGCATCGTTTTTTTCTTCCTCTATAAAAAATCTAATATTTTCCAAAAAAATAATTTGTTCTTTTGAGTTTTTAAACAAATCATCTCTATTTAAACCTAAAATATCATTTCTTATAAGACCTACTTTTTGATTTATTTTCTTTTCTAAGTTCTCACAAATTGGCTTTAGAGAAAGTTCTTTGTTAATCTTACCTTTAGGTCTTCCAACATGAGAGATAATTAAAATCTTTGATCTTTTTTTAATTAAAAAGTTAATTACAGGTAATACTTTATCAATCCTTGTTTGATCAGTGATAATCCCATTTTTTATAGGTACATTTAAATCTAATCTTAACAAAACTCTTTTTTCACTCAAATTTTCTAGATCTTTTATATATTTCATTAAGAAATCTTATGTAGGTACTCTGCTATATCACACATTCTATTCGAAAAACCCCACTCATTATCATACCACGCAGAAATTTTACCCATTTTGTTTCCTATCACATTCGTTAAATTTGCATCGATAATAGATGATGCAGGATTGTGATTAAAGTCTATAGATACAAGTTTTTCCTCAGTAATTTTCAGAATCTTTTTTTTTTTACTGAAATTCAGAAATGCTGAATTAATTTTTTCTATACTTAAATCTTTTTTTGTACAAAAGACAAGCTCAATTAAAGAAACATTTGGTGTAGGTACTCTCATTGCCACACCTTCTAATTTTCCTTTGAGAGAGGGTATAATTTCTCCAATTGTTTTTAATGCTCCAGTTGAAGTGGGTATTATAGATTGGCTCGCAGATCTGGCTCTTCTTGGATCTTTGTGAGAATTATCTAAAATTCTTTGATCACTTGTAAAAGCATGTATAGTTGTCATAAAACCTGTTTCGATTTCAAAATTTTCATTTAAAACATATGCCACTGGCGCAAGACAATTTGTTGTACATGATGCAGCAGAAATTATTTTATCATCTTTTTTTAATTCTGATTCATTTACTCCAAATACGATAGTCTTGTCTGCATTTTTACAAGGAGCTGAAACAATAACTTTTTTTGCCCCATTATCTAGATGAGGCTCTAATTTGTCTTTAGAGTTAAATTTTCCAGTGCATTCAAAAACATAATCCACATCATATTTTTTCCAATTAATATTATTCAAATCTGTTTCTTGACTAAATGTAATTTTATTTTTATTGATGATTAAATGCTTGCCATCAAAACCTAAATCTACATTAAATTTTCCATGAATTGAGTCATATTTTAATAGAGTAGAACAAGCTTCAGAATTTGTTCTATTATTTATATGTTTAATCTCAATATCTTTAATATTATTTTCTATAATAGATCGAATAATCATTCTTCCAATTCTACCCATGCCATTTATTCCAATTTTTATTTTCATAATTTTTCTTTAATCTTTTTAATTATATTATCGGCATTCAATCCAAAATGATTATAGATCTCTTTATGTGGTGCACTTTTTCCAAAATCATTAATCCCAAAGCTTAATCCTTTTGTTCCTGTATACTTTCTCCAATAATGGGTTTCAGAGGCCTCTATTGAAACAGTTAATTCAGTTTCAGCTAAAATTTTATTTTTGTAATCTTCACTTTGTAGATCAAATAATTCCTGACAAGGCATTGATATTACTTTTGAATAAACATTCTCTGTGGCTAATTTATGACAAATATCACTTGCTAAAGTTGTTTCGGATCCAGATGCTATTATTGTTATTTTAATATCATTGCCAGATCTTAAAACTTCATATGCTCCTAATGATGACTTATTTTCAGAAGAAACTTCAATCCTTATAGGATTAATTGCTTGTCTAGTTAGAGCAATAACACTTGGAGAATTTTCACTTTCAAGAGCTTTTTGCCAACATTCAAATGTTTCAATAAAATCAGCTGGTCTAAAAACATTTAAATTTGGAATTGATCTTAAACTAGTTAATTGTTCAATTGGTTGATGGGTAGGACCGTCTTCTCCTAAGCCAATTGAATCATGAGTAAAAACGTAAATAACTTTTTGTTTCATCATGGCAGCTAATCTGATTGATGGTTTGCAATAATCACTAAAAATTAAAAAAGTTCCACCATATGGTATTAATCCACTGTGAAGTGAAATACCATTCATAATTCCACACATTGCATGCTCTCGGACTCCATAATGAATATAATTTCCAGAAAAATCATTTGGTTTTATAATTTTATGATTTTTAGTTTTTGTATTATTTGAACCAGCTAAGTCTGCTGACCCACCAATTAAGTTTGGAAGTTTTGAAATAATTTCTAAAAATTTTTCAGAGCATTTTCTTGTTGCCATAGGCTCTAAAGTTTTTAAATAATCTACTTTTGCTTTTTCAATTTGCCTGATTATTGTATCTCTTGAAAGATTATACCTTGGAGGAAAATTTTTTTTGAATTTATTAGATATAGACCATCCTAGCCAACCTAATTTCTTTATTTTATTAAAATAAATTTTTTCATGCTTCTCCGCTTTTTTTGAAGCTTTAGCACCAATTGATTTCCATTCTTCATTTAATTTTTTTGGAATTTCAAAAACACTGTAATTCCAATTTAGTTTTTTTCTAACCAACTTTATTTCCTCATCGCCCAATGGACTTCCATGCGATGAAGCTTTACCACCTTTATTTGGTGATCCATAACCTATTGTTGTTTTACATGAAATCGCTATAGGTTTTTTTGATTTTTGCGCTTTTTTAAGAGCACTTGATATTTCTTTGAAGTTATGACCGTTTATTTTTAGATAATCCCATCCATAGCTTTTGAATCTTTTTTCATGATCATCTGAAACTGCCAAGCTAGTTGGACCATCAATTGAAATAGAATTATTGTCAAAAAGTAAAATAAGATTTTTTAATTTTAAATGTCCAGCTAAACTTAATGCCTCGTGACTTATTCCTTCCATAAGGCAACCATCACCAGCAATAACATAAGTCTTGTGATCAATTATTTTTTTTCCAACTTGTTTTTTTAAAATTTCTTCTGAAATTGCAAAACCAACTGCATTTGATATACCCTGCCCTAATGGTCCAGTGGTAGTCTCAATCCCACTGTTAGGATGATACTCCGGATGTCCTGCACAAATAGAGTCGAGCTGTCTAAATTTTTTTATGTCATTTAAGGAAAAACTTTTATAACCGGTAAGATATAAAAGAGAGTAAAGCAACATAGACCCGTGACCAGCAGAAAGTACAAATCTATCTCTATTTATCCAATTAGGATTTTTTGGATTAAAATTTAAGAAATCTTTAAAGAGAACTGTTGCAACATCTGCCATACCCATAGGCATTCCTGGATGTCCTGAGTTAGCCTTTTGAACTGCATCAATTGATAAAAATCTAATACAATTAGCCAATTCTTTATATTGTTTACTCAAAAAATTATCCTGTCTAGACTAAGAAGATTCTATTTAATAATATAATCATATATATATGAAATCTGTGATCGAAAAAGAAAAAAAGCTTAATAATGCGTTAACAAAATTAAAAAACTTAAATTTTAAAAATCCTGATGTAAAAAAAAATATTGAAAATTTAAGTGATCAAAAAAATCAATTAGAAATTGAAAAGCAAGAATTAGAGGAAAAATACAAAAGTTTAGTAAGCGATTATAACGTTTTAACAAAAAAATTAGATGAATTTCAAAATCAAGAAAAAATTGAACAAAAAAAACAAATTGAATTCTCTGAAAAAATAGATGAATTAAATCAAGAAACAGATATTTTACTAGATGAAATAGACAAATGGCAAACGTAAGTATTAAATTTAATGGTAAAGAATTTTTATTGGCCTGCGATGAAGGGCAAGAAGAACATTTAGAGGAACTATTAATTCAAATTAATCAAAAATTTAACAATTTAAAAAATGATCTTGGAAATCTAGGGGAAAATAAACTTTTATTAATAACAGCAGTAAAAGTAATGGATGAGTATTATGAAACTAAAAAAAAAGTTGAACAAAAAAAAAATGAGTTAATAGAACTTTCAAGTAAATTTAAAGAATTGAAATCCTTAATTTATGAATATAAGAATAAAAAAGAACAAGAGATAGATGAATTGAACAATAATCATTATAAATTAAAAAATGAAATTGAAATAAATCAAAAAAATTATGAAAAATTGATCGATGAAGCTGCCAATGAAATTTCAAGTTTTGTTGAAAAAGCAAACTTAGAAAATCTGTCTTAAAAAATCGTTGTGAATAAAACTGAAATCAGAAAAAAAATTTTAGATATAAGAAAAAAAAATGATGAAAAAAAGTTTCAGATTAATTTTCAAGATATATCAAGAATTCTACAAAAATCAAAATCTGTTGGTAAAATTGTAGGTGGATATTATCCATATAACTTTGAAGTTGATACTACCAAAATTTTAAAGGAATTCGAAAAAAAAAAATATCTTATTTCATTACCAAAGATCAAAAAAAATTTCCAAATGGATTTTTTTCAGTGGTCATCAAATGAACCACTTTCAATCAATAAGTATGGAATACCCGAGCCTATCTCAGGTAAAGTCATATACCCAGATATTTTATTAGTGCCCATTGTAGCTTTTGATAAAAATTTCAATAGAATAGGATATGGGGGAGGTTTTTATGACAGATATATTAAAAGAGTTAAAAAAAATAAAAATATTATAACTATTGGTTTAGCTTATTCTTTTCAGAAAGTAAAAAAAATACAAATAAATGACAATGACATGAAATTGAATTTTATAGTAACGAATTAAAAAAATTAAATGAAAATATTATTTTTAGGAGATGTTGTTGGTATCTCAGGTTGTTCTAAAATTACAAATAATCTTCTTAATCAAATAGAAATAAATAAGATTGATTTCGTAATTGTAAATGGAGAAAATGCAGATAAGACGGGCGTGGGACTCACAAAAGAAATATGTGAAGATTTTTTTAGATGTGGAGTGAATGTAATCACAACTGGTAATCACGTCTGGGATCAAAAAGAAATAATGAGTTTTGTCGATAAAGAAAAACGTTTACTTCGTCCGAGAAATTTATTTGAACCAGCGCCTGGAAAAGGTTTTGAAATCTATGAAACTTCAAAAAATATTAAGATAGGTGTACTAAATTTAATGGGTAATGTTTTTATGAAAAAATGTGACGATGTTTTTGAAACTTCAAAAAAATTTATGGAAAAGTACAAATTAAAAGATGACTACGATTTTCTAATTGTTGATTTTCATGGAGAAATCACAAGCGAAAAAAACGCTATAGGACATTTCTTTGATGGTAAAGCAACTTTAGTAGTTGGAACTCATACTCATATACCGACAAATGATGCTAGAATTTTAGAAAATGGCACAGCTTATCAAACTGATGCTGGCATGTGTGGAGATTATGATTCTGTTATTGGCATGAACAAAGATAATTCACTAAATAGATTTATGAAAAAAGATTCAATAAAACATTTTCCAGCAAAAGGTGACGCAACTTTGAGTGGTGTTATTGTTGATTGTAATATAGAAACTGGTTTAGCTAACAAAATTGATAGTTATATTTTTGGAGGCCGGTTAAATAATGATTAATTAATTTATGGCAGGACATTCTCATTGGGCAGGTATTAAACATAAAAAAGGTAAAGCTGACAAACAAAGATCTAAAATTTTTTCAAAATTATCAAAAGAAATCACTGTAGCCGCAAAGCTTGGAGATAAAGATCCTGCGATAAATCCAAGGTTAAGATCTGCAATTCAAACAGCTAGGTCTGCAAATATGCCAAAAGATAATATTGAGAGAGCTATTGACAAATCATCTATTAATACCGAATTAAATTTCGAAAATCTTAGATATGAAGGATTTGGTCCTGAAAATGTTGCAGTTATAGTTGAAACATTGACAGACAATAAAAATAGAACGGCATCAAATATCAGAACTATTTTTCAAAAAGCAGGTGGAAGTTTAGGATCTAAAGGATCTGCATCTCATAATTTTAACCAGTTAGGAATAATCAAAATCGATAAAAATGAAATTTCAGATGAACGTATATTTGAACTAGCTATAGACGCAGGGGCAGATGAATGTAAAACAAACAATGATTTTCATGAGATTCAGTGTCCTGTAAACGAAATTTATAATGTTAAAAAAGATTTAGAAAAAGAAATTACCAATTTTATTTCAACTGAAATTGAGTGGATGCCTCTCAATAATGTTGAGATTTCTAGAGAAAGAAATAAGGATTTGATTAATTTTTTTGAAACCCTAGAAGAAGATGATGATGTTCAAAATATCTATTCAAATGCTGAATTTAAAAAATAAAATATGTTAATAATAGGAATAGATCCTGGAATATCTGGCTCAATTTGTTTTTTACAAGATGGCAAAATCCTTGAAGTAATTGAAATGCCAATAATGACAGAGGGAAAGAAAAATAAAAAACAAGTTAATGGTTCACAAATCTACAATGAAATTTGTAGAATAACAAATAATATTGAAAAGCAAGATATTAGAATTGTAATCGAACAAGTTTCTGCAATGCCTGGGCAAGGGGTTACTAGTATGTTTAATTTTGGCCAATCATTTGGAATTTTAAAAGGAATTTCTTCAGCCATGCAACTGCCAGTGTATTTTGTGAGGCCAGCAAAATGGAAAAAATATTTTAATTTGATAAATTCCGAAAAGGACGCTAGCAGAACAAGAGCAATTGAAATATTCCCATATTTTTCATCACAATTATCAAAAAAAAAAGATTCTAATAAAGCAGATGCTATTTTAATTGCCAATTTTTATTATGAAACTTACAAAATAGAGGATTAATTCAAATATATTAAGACAAAATCATGACACAATTAAGTGTGAGAAGGCATTATGGAAGCTGATATATCATCTCAAGCTGTAGGTTTAGCATCGAACACTGATTTCTCTTTATTAAGTTTATTTATCCGCGCAGACATCATAGTTAAATCAGTAATTATTATATTGATTGTTAGTTCTATTTATTCGTGGGCAGTAATTATAGATAAATTTAGATTATTCAAAAAAATAAATTTAACTACTGAAGAATTTGAGGCTAAATTCTGGAACTCTAAGTCAGCTGAATCCTTTTATAACAATCTTCCAACAAACATAGAAGACCCAATGGCATTAGTTTTTAAAGATGCTATGCAAAGTTTATTAAAAAGAAAATCAAAAACTGATTTACATGAAAGAATGACGACAATGCTAGAAACAGGGATTGAAAAACAAATGTCAAAAATTAGCAAAGGTTACACTTTTTTAGCAACAGTCGGTTCCACAGCTCCCTTCATTGGTTTATTTGGAACTGTTTGGGGAATAATGAATTCTTTCCAATCTATTGCGATTTCTAGAAATACAAGTTTAGCAATTGTTGCCCCAGGTATAGCCGAAGCTTTATTTGCAACAGCCCTTGGATTGCTTGCTGCGATCCCTGCAGTTATTGCATATAATAAATTTAACAACGATTCTATTTTATACTCCAAAAAATTAGAAAATTTCTCTAAAAGATTTTTAACTATAATTTAAAATGGCTTTTAAATTAAATCGTTCATCAAAAGAACCAATGAGCGATATAAACGTTACTCCATTTGTCGATGTAATGTTAGTTCTTTTAATTATATTTATGGTTACTGCACCTTTGTTAACAGTTGGAGTTCAAGTAGATTTACCAGAGAGTTCAGCTGACTCTCTTCCAGAAGAAGCTGAGCCACTTACACTTACAATAAATTCAAAAGGAGAGATTTTTATTCAAGAGTCTAAAATTGAATATGAAAAGATTATTGCTAAGGTTTTAGCAGTTTCAAAAAATAGAACTGACACAAGAATATATGTTAGAGGCGATAAAACAATTAATTATGGAAGAGTGTTAGAGATCATGGGTTTACTTTCCGGGTCTGGTTTTACAAAAGTTGCACTTATATCTGAGCCGTATAAGGAAAGGTAGATAAAAGTGAATAGAAGTATACTTATCTCTTCTGTCCTACACATAATATTAATTATGATAACAGCAATGAGCTTACCTTTTTTAGCCAAAAAACCCATTAGTCTTCCTCCCATGGTGTCAGTAGAGCTAATACAAATTAAAGATAAAACCAACATACCATTCGCTCCTAAAGCAAAAAAAACAATTGAAAAAATAAAAGAAAAAGAAAAAAAACTTGTATCTGAGCAAGCACCACCAAAAAAAGTAAAAAAAATTAAGCCCGACTCAGTTCCTATGCCTGAGGATAAGATCAAAAAAGTTGAAAAAATTAAAGAAGATAAACAAAACCCTGAAAAGATAGACAATGAGGTAAAACAAGTATCTGAATTTGAAAAGAAGGAGTTATTTGATCCAAATAGCATTGCTGCGTTAATAGATAAATCGAAAGTTGAAACTGCTGAAGCAATTAATAAAACTGATAAAATTACACAAGATCAAGAAAAAAATATTGATCTATCTGGTCTTTCGTTAAATGAGGAAGATGCATTAAAAGCTCAAATATTTGGATGCTGGAGTATTCCATTAGGATTACCTTATAATGAAAATTTATTGGTAAGAATAAAACTTCAACTAAATCCGGATGGAACTATTTTACAATCAGAAATTTTGGATCATGCTAGGATGAATAAACCAGGTCAAGGATTTTATAAAGTTTTAGCAGAAAGTGCTTTAAGAGCTGTAAAATTGTGCCAACCTCTTAGAGTACCTACAACTGGATATGAGAGATGGAGAGAATTACAGCTTAATTTTGATGCAAGAGAGATGTTAGAGGGGTAATATATTTCTATGTTAAGAATACTATTTATTATTATACTAATAATTTTACCCTCCAAAGCTATTGCCTTAATAGAAGTAGATATAACTAGAGGTAATTTGAATCCACTTCCAATCGCTGTGTCTCCATTATCTATTGATGAAAATTCTAGAAAAGGTTTCGAAACAATCTTAAATAAAAAAAATATAGGTTCAGAAATTGCATTAGTGGTTGAAAAAAATTTAAAGGCTTCAGGACTTTTTAATCCTTTAAATAAAGATTCCTTTCTCCAAGATCCTGATATTGCAAATTTAAAACCAAGATTTGAAGATTGGAATTTAATAAAAGCCCAAGCACTAATTACTGGAAAGGTGAAAATTGTTGATGACAAATTAAGAGTAGAATTTAGATTATGGGATGTTCTTGCTGGAAAAGAAATGATGGCTTTAGCTTTTACTACTGTGCCAAATAATTGGAGAAGAGTTGGACATATAATTACAGATAAAGTTTATGAAAGGTTAACTGGTGAAAAAGGTTACTTTGATACAAGAATTATATATGTTTCTGAAGCTGGTCCAAAAACAAGACGCATAAAAAAATTAGCAATAATGGATCAGGATGGTGCAAATAATAAGTTTTTAACTTTAGGTAATGAACTCGTTCTAACACCTAGATTTAATCCCACAAGTCAAATGGTTACCTATCTTTCTTACTTTAAAAATTTACCAAGAGTTTATCTTTTAGATATAGAAACAGGAATGCAAGAAGTAGTTGGAGATTTTCCTGGGATGACATTTGCTCCAAGATTTTCTCCAGACGGAAAAAAGATAATTATGAGTTTTGCAAAAGATGGAAACTCAGATATTTATACGATGGATTTAGAAAATAGGATAGTTGAAAAAATTACAAATCATCCATCAATAGATACCTCTCCGTCATTTTCACCTGATGGAAAATATATTGCCTTTAATTCTGATCGAAGTGGATATCAACAAATATATATTATGAAAAATGATGGAAAAAATGTTAAAAGAATTTCTTTTGGTAAAGGACTTTATGGAACTCCAGTTTGGTCTCCAAGGGGTGATTTAATTGCATTTACAAAACTACATAAAGGAAAATTTTATATCGGAGTGATGAGAACAGATGGAAGTGGAGAAAGGTTGTTAACTGAAAACTTTTACCAAGAGGCACCTTCATGGTCTCCTAATGGAAGGGTTTTAATTTTTTATAGAGAAACAAAAACTGATAGTAAAGGAGAAGGTTTTTCGGCCAAATTATGGTCAATAGATTTAACAGGCTATAATGAAAGGCTAGTAAACACCCCAACTGATGCTTCGGACCCATCATGGTCATCTTTATTGAGCAATTAACTGATATTATCTTGATTTTTTAACTTGAAACATCTAATTAGTTGTGAAAAACTTAAGAATTAGCAATTTGATCAAGGAGCAATAATGAAATTAAACAAAATTCTAAAAAACGCATTTTTAGTTACTGTTGCATGTTTAATGATGTCAGCTTGTGCAACATCAAAAAAATCAACAGGACAAATGCAAGGTGATGTTTACACTGGAAAAGATACCGTTGAATATTTAGCATCAGGAGTGCCTGATAGAGTTTTCTTTGCAACAAATGAATCAGTTCTTACTACTGCTTCGAGAGAAACTCTAAGAAAACAAGCAGCATGGTTGAGAAAAAATTCAAAAATTACAGTTGTGTTAGAAGGTCATGCTGACGAAAGAGGAACAAGAGAATATAACTTAGCATTAGGTGAAAGAAGAGCTAACTCTGCAAAAGATTATTTAATGACTTATGGAATTTCTTCAGACAGGATTTCAGTTTTAAGTTATGGTAAGGAAAGACCTGTAGACTCAGGATCAAATCCTTTAGCTTGGTCAAAAAATAGAAGATCAGTTACAGTCAAAGCAAACTAATATTAAAATTCTAAGACCCTTGGTTATTTATTAATCAAGGGTCTTTTTTTTGCCATTATTTTAATCATAAGCTTAGAAATGAGGTTTATATTGAAATTTTTATTAATCAAACTTTTTTTGTTTTTAAGTTTAACTCTATGTAGTTTTGCAAATGCAGAGAGTCATAACCTTAACAAAATTTTAGAAAAAATTCAAAACGATATTAAAACTTTAGAGAAAGCGGTTTATTCTGGTATGAGAGAATTGGACCCAACTGAAACTAACGTTTTGAGCGTTGATAATAATAATTCAGAAGATGTTTTAACTAGACATTTGTTAAAACTTTCTGAAATTGAGAGTCAATTTCAACAGTTAACTAACAAATTTGAGGAAATTAATTTCAAGTTGGATAAATTATCTAACAGGATGTCAAAAGTTCAAGCAGATAATCAAATTAGATTTCAAGATATCGAATCAGGATTAACTTTAGACATAAGTTCAAATAAAGTTACAAAAAAAATAGATAATAATTCAAACATAGCTTTACCTGGAAGTTCTCAGCCACAAGACTTAGGTTCAGTATCTTACAAAGATACTTCAACTAATGAAACATCACAAAAAACTCAATCTATAGATACTACAGCTTCAATCGTAACTGAAGAATTTAAGGCAGAGGAAAAAATTCTTCCAAATGAGACTCCTGAAAAACAATATAAATTTGCTACTAGTTTTTTAAAAGTTGGCGAC
This sequence comes from uncultured Pelagibacteraceae bacterium, assembly GCA_902519375.1. Taxonomy (GTDB): domain Bacteria; phylum Pseudomonadota; class Alphaproteobacteria; order Pelagibacterales; family Pelagibacteraceae; genus Pelagibacter. The sequence continues at coordinate 30,584 of CABYJS010000006.1, read as the reverse complement.
TACTCAACAGCTGAAAGAGCATTTAGAGAATTTGTTATCACTAATCCTGAACATGATTTAGCTGGAAATGCACAATATTGGTATGCAGAAACTTTTAGAATAAGACAACTATTTACGGATGCAGCTTCAGCATATTTGGAGGGTTATCAAAAATATCCAAAAGGTGAGAAAGCTCCTGTGAATTTATTAAAGCTTGGGATTTCTATGGTCCAAATTGGAGAAAAAGATCAGGGTTGTAAAATGATAAATGGAGTAGAAAAACAATATCCTAAAGCCAAACAATCTGTGATCCAAAAAGCTAAATATGAGTCTCAAAAATTCGAATGTAATAAAAAAAATTCCTAAACTTTTAAAAGATAAGTTTGACAATAAAAGAATTAATAAAATTTATAAAAGCTTTGAAAAATCTTTAAATATAGATCAAAGTTTTATAGTAGCTGTATCTGGTGGCCCCGATAGCATGGCTTTAGCTTTTTTCGCTAAAATTTATTCGATCAGAAAAAAACTTATTTCGAAGTTTTTTATTGTAGATCATAAGCTCAGACCCAATTCTACTAGTGAGGCGAAGAATGTAAAGCGTGTTTTAAAAAAGTTGTCAATTGACTCAGAAATTTTAACCTGGAAGGGCAAAAAACCAACTAAGAATATTCAATCATTAGCAAGAAAAAAAAGATATGAGTTGCTATTCAACAGGTGTGATTATTTAAGGATATCAAATATTCTTTTAGGACATCATCAAGATGATTTGTTTGAAAACTTTTTTATAAGAATTTTAAGAGGAAGTGGATTAAAGGGCCTAATATCCCTTAGTAAAAAAACTAAGATTAGTAATATCAATTTATTAAGACCATTATGTCATTTACAAAAAAACGATTTAATATTTGTAGCAAACAAAGTTTTTAATTTTTATGTACAAGACTCTTACAATGAAGATGAGAAATTTCAAAGAATAAAAGTTCGAAAATTTATTAAAAAGTTAAAACTTAATGGTTTGGATAAAAAAAAATTTTTTACTACACTTAATAACTTAAATCATTCAAATGATGTTATAAATTTTTATGTAGAACAAAATTTAATAAAAAATAGTTTTTTAAAATATAAAAGAGATAAACTAATCTTGAATAATAGTTTTTTTAGACAACCATATGAAATAGTTTTTAGGTCTTTTTCCGTATCTTTAAGAATTATTGGTAATAAATACTATTCAGCAAGAGGAAAAAAAATATCCAGGGTCATTGATGAAATAATGAATAATAGATTGACTAAAACAACTTTAAGTGACTGTATCATTGAAAAAGTTAATCAATCAGTGATAATCTCAAAAGAGCGTTAAATAATCATCAGAATGACCAAATTGCCACTTGTTTAATCTGTAATAATTCTTATTTTATATTCATGAATTTAAAAAATATGGCAATGTGGGCAATCATAGTTCTTCTTACTATTGGACTTTATAATATGTTCAAAAGTCCTCAGTCGAATGCTAGAGGAGGCGATCAAGTTATTTTTTCTGAATTTTTAACTTCTGTCGAAAATGGAGAAGTTCTTAAGGTAAAGATACAAGGTAATAACATACAAGGAGTTTATTCTAACGGAAAAAGTTTTACAACTTACTCTCCAAATGATCCTAATTTAATCGAAAAATTATCAGACAAAGGTGTAAGTATTTCAGCAGCACCTATTCAAGAAAAAATGCCATCCTTGTTCGGTGTATTACTTTCCTGGTTTCCAATGTTGTTACTAATTGCTGTTTGGATTTTCTTTATGAGACAAATGCAAGGAGGTAAAGGTGGAGCCATGGGTTTTGGTAGATCAAAAGCAAAGATGATGAATGAACTGAAAGGCAAAGTTACTTTTAACGATGTTGCAGGTGTTGAGGAAGCAAAGGAAGAAGTGGAGGAAATTGTTGAGTTTTTAAAAGATCCAAAAAAATTTAGTCGTCTAGGAGGTAAAATTCCAAGAGGGGCTTTATTAGTTGGACCACCGGGCACAGGAAAAACTTTACTTGCTAGAGCTATAGCTGGAGAAGCAAATGTTCCTTTCTTTACTATCTCCGGATCTGACTTTGTTGAAATGTTTGTTGGAGTTGGTGCATCTAGGGTAAGAGATATGTTTGAACAAGGTAAAAAAAATTCACCTTGTATAATTTTTATTGATGAAATTGATGCAGTCGGAAGAAGCAGAGGTGCTGGTTTAGGTGGGGGAAATGATGAAAGAGAGCAAACATTGAACCAACTTTTAGTTGAGATGGATGGTTTTGATACTAATGAAGGTGTAATAATTATTGCCGCCACTAATAGACCAGATGTTTTAGATCCAGCTTTATTAAGACCAGGTAGATTTGATAGACAGGTTGTTGTTTCTAATCCTGATATTATTGGAAGAGAAAAAATATTAAAGGTACATATTAAAAAGATTAAAGTAGCACCGGATGTAAATCTTAGAACAGTAGCAAGAGGCACTCCCGGATTTTCTGGCGCTGACCTTGCTAATTTAGTGAATGAGTCCGCCCTATTAGCAGCTAGAAAAAATAAAAGGATTGTTACTTTGGATGAATTTGAAGAAGCAAAAGATAAAGTAATGATGGGAGCTGAGAGAAGATCAATGGTTATGACAGAAGATGAAAAAAAATTAACTGCATATCACGAAGGTGGGCATGCTTTAGTATCTTTTAATATGCCTAGTTATGACCCAATACATAAAGCTACTATAATTCCTAGAGGAAGAGCCCTAGGCATGGTTATGAATTTACCAGAGAGAGATAAACATGGTCATTCTATAAAGTATTTAAAAGCTAGATTGGCTGTGTGTTTTGGTGGAAGAGTTGCAGAAGAAGTAATTTTTGGAAAAGATAATATTTCTACAGGGGCAGGTGGAGGAAGTGGTTCAGATATAAATCAAGCTACTCAATTAGCTAGAGCTATGGTTACCAAGTATGGAATGAGTGAAGAAATGGGACCAGTTGAATATGGAGAAAATCAAGAAGAAGTTTTCTTAGGTAGGTCTGTTACTCAAACCCAATCAGTTTCAGAGGAAGTTGCCCAGAAAATTGACAAAGAAATTAGAAAATTGGTTGATGAAGGATATAATAAAGCAAGACAAATTTTAACGGAAAAAATTGATGATTTACATAAAATTGCAAAGGCTTTAATTACCTATGAAACATTAACTGGTGAAGAAATTGAAAATATAATAAACAAAAATATATATCCTACTGATAAACAAGATTTAAAAGTTGAAGAAGACAAGGGCTCTTCATTTGATGCTATGGGCCTTAAACCTAAGATAGTACATTAATCTTAATGCCCAGATATTACACAAGGGTGTGTAATTTCTATTATGGATCAAAATCAAAATCTTTAGTAAAAAAAAAAAAGTCATTACCATTAAATGGTAATAATGAAATTTCTTTTGATATGATTGAGATAATTTCAAGGAAATCACAAAGAAAAATATCAATAAATCAAATAGATTATTTACCGAATGGTATAAAAAAAATTATAAAAAAAGATATCAATCTTATTGTAAAAAAAAAAAGAATTTTTAAAAATTTAGACTTAAATAGAATTCCAAATATTATGGGTATTTTGAATATAACACCAGATAGTTTCTCTGATGGAGGAAAATTTAACAAAAACAATTTAGCCAAAAAACAATTAAAACATCTTTTTAACAGTGGTGCTAATATCGTCGATATTGGCGGAGAGTCTACTAGACCTGGATCTAAGGCTGTAAGTGCCAAGATTGAATGGAAAAGAATTAAGAATATTCTAAAAAAAATTGATAAAAAAAAAGTGATTTCTCTCGATACTAGAAAATCTGAAATTATGGAAAAGGGCATTAACTTAGGAGTAAAATTAATTAATGATGTTTCGGGACTTAACTATGACAAAAATTCAATAAATATTATAAAAAAATATAAGATTCCTTTTGTATTACAGCATTCGCTAGGTAACCCCAATATAATGCAAAATAACCCAAAATATAAAAACGTTTTATTGGATATTTATGATTACTTTGAGGAAAAAATAAACTTTTTAAGAAAAGTTGGTATAAACCATTACAATATCATCTTAGATCCTGGAATAGGTTTTGGAAAAAATTTGAAACATAATATGACGATTATAAAAAATATATCAATTTACCATTCTCTTGGATTGCCTATATTACTCGGAATATCTAGAAAAAGATTTATTAAAGAACTATCCAATAAAAATGATAGTGATTTAAGAATAGGAGGAACAATTAGTTCAAGTATTTTTGCCTTGATGCAAGGCGTCCAAATTTTAAGAGTTCATGATGTTAATGAAATTAATCAAAGCATTAAAGTATTTAAGGAATTAATTCAATAGAAAATGAAATATTTTGGTACTGATGGAATTAGAGGACAAGTTAATAGTAAAAATATTAATGGAGATATGTTTTTTAAGTTTGGGCTAGCTGCAGGCAAATATTTTACTAATTTAAAAAAAAAAAAACAAACCGCTATTATTGCTAAAGATACTAGATTATCTGGTTATGCACTAGAACCAGCACTTGTTTCAGGCTTAGCCTCTGCTGGAATGCATGTTTTTACACTAGGTCCATTGCCAACCAATGGTTTGGCCATGCTTACTAAATCGATGAGGGCAAATTTAGGAATCATGATAACTGCTTCTCACAATTTATTTTATGATAATGGTCTTAAACTGTTTGGCCCAGATGGATTAAAACTATCTGACAAAATTCAAAAGAAAATTGAAATGTTAATTGATAGTAGGGTAGAAAAGTATTTGTCAAAACCAAAACTCTTAGGCAGGGTAAAAAGACTAGAGTCAGGAACTGATGATTACATTAAAATTTTAAAAAAAAGAATTCCTAGCAATTTTAAATTAAAAAATATGAAAATAGTCTTAGATTGTGCTAATGGCGCAGGTTACAAATCTGCTCCTAAAATGATTAGGTCTCTAGGTGCAAAATTAATTGTAATTGGCAACAAACCCAATGGTTTTAATATCAATAAAAATTGTGGCTCAACATCTCCAAAGAAACTTCAAAAATATGTTAAAAAACATAGAGCGAATTTAGGAATTTCACTAGACGGAGACGCTGATAGATTAATAATGTGTGATGAAAAAGGGCTTATAATAGACGGTGATCAAATAATAGCAGCTTTAGCTCTTCAGTGGAACAAGAAAAAGATTCTCAAAGGCGGTGTTGTTGGAACTTTAATGTCTAACTATGGATTGGAAAAATTTTTAAAAAGAAAAAAAATTAAATTTATTAGAGCAAATGTAGGTGATAGATATGTGAAAGAAATTATGCAGAAAAAAAAATTTAATTTAGGGGGAGAGCAATCAGGGCATATTATTCTGGGAAAATTTGCCACAACTGGTGATGGACTTTTAGTAGCTTTAGAAGTTATTAAAGCCTTAAATAAAAATATAAAAGCAAGTAATTTTTTTGATGTATTCGAAAAAACACCTCAATTCTTAGTTAACTTAAATATAAAAAATGAAAATATGCTTAAAAAATTATCTGTTAAAAATTCAATAAGAATTTCTAATAAATTGATTAAAGGACAAGGTAGAATTCTTGTAAGAAAATCTGGCACTGAACAAAAAATAAGAATAATGGGTGAAAGTAAAAACGAAGTTTTACTTAAAAAATGTATGAATAATATTATCAAAACTCTTAATTAAATTGTATCCGAAATCCAAAATTTTGATTATTGCAGGATCAGACTCATCTGGTGGAGCAGGAATTCAAGCAGACATTAAAACTGTGACTAGCCTTGGATCATATGCAATGACTGCTATTACTGCAATAACAGTTCAAAATACCCTAGGTGTTAAATCAGTAATATCTATCTCACCCGATCAAATAAAAAATCAAATAATTTATTCAGCAATGGATATTAAACCTGATGCTATAAAAATTGGTATGCTTCATTCAACAGAAATAATTACAAAAGTAGTTGAGTCTTTAAAAAGAATAAAAATCAAAAAAGTAATTTTAGATCCTGTTATGGTTGCAAAGGGAGGAGCAAAATTAATAGATGACAAAGCTATTCAAACTTTAAAAATGAAACTTATTAAACAAGTTTCCTTAATTACACCAAACATTCCCGAGGCTGAAGTTTTAACTGGTATTAAAATCAAAAGTGTAAAGGACATGACTCTAGCAGCATATCAACTAATAGATTTAGGAGCCAATAACGTACTGATTAAAGGTGGACACTTAAAATCTAAGCAAGTAGAGGATGTTTTCTTAAATAAATCTAGTTTCAGGGTTTTCAAAAATTTAAGATATAATACAAAAAACACTCATGGAACCGGATGTACATTATCCAGTGCAATAACAACTTTTTTTTCATGTGGAAAAAGTATTAACAAAGCTTGTGATCTAGGAATTAAATATGTAAATTCTGCCATATTAACTAATCCTAAATATGGGAAAGGTCATGGTCCTATAAATCATCTTAACTCAATCAAAATAGATAAAAAATTTAGATAATGAGAAATATTGTTGTTGTTGGTTCACAATGGGGGGACGAAGGAAAGGGAAAGATAGTAGACTGGCTTTCAGAACAAGCTGATGTTGTTATTAGATTCCAAGGAGGTCACAATGCTGGTCATACGCTAGTTATAGATGGAGTTACATATAAACTACGATTACTTCCATCTGGAGTCGTAAGAAAAAATAAGATATCTGTAATTGGAAATGGAGTTGTAGTAGACCCTTGGTCTTTGCTTGAAGAAATAGATGAGATTAAATCAAAAGGTATCAATGTAGATGTCAAAAATTTTATTATCTCCGAGTCTGCGAATTTAATACTACCGTTTCATCGTGAAATGGATGAAATAAGAGAGGATTCTGCTGGAGAAGGAAAAATAGGAACTACTAGAAGAGGTATAGGACCAGCATATGAGGATAAAGTTGGGAGAAGATCGATAAGAGTTATGGATTTAAGATCAGAAAAAAATTTAGACCAAAGATTAGAGTCAGTTTTAATGCATCATAATGCTATTCGTAAAGGTTTAGGTAAAAAAATTTTTGAAAAAGAAAAACTTAAAAAAGATTTATTAAAAATTGCTCCACAGATTTTGAAGTTTTCTCAACCAGTTTGGTTAAAAATTGATGAATTTAAAAGACAAAAGAAAAAGATACTTTTTGAAGGAGCTCAAGGTATTCTGTTGGATGTTGACCATGGCACCTATCCTTTTGTAACATCATCAAATACAGTTGCGTCCAGCGCTGCAACAGGAACAGGATGTGGACTAAATACTATAAATTATGTTTTAGGAATAACTAAAGCATACACTACAAGAGTGGGAGAGGGTCCTTTTCCAACAGAATTAAAAGATGATATAGGCGAACTTTTAGGCACTAGAGGTAAAGAATTTGGCACTGTAACAAGTCGTAAAAGAAGGTGTGGTTGGTTTGATGGTGTTTTAGTGAGACAGACTATTAAAATTTCAGGAATAGATGGTATAGCCTTAACTAAATTAGATGTCCTTGATGAATTAGATGAAATTAAGGTGTGTACTCAATATGATCTAAATGGAAATAAGATAGATTATCTTCCAGCCTCTGTTGAAGACCAATTAAGAATTAAACCTATTTATAAAACTTTTCCTGGCTGGAAAACATCAACTAATGGAATTAAGAATATTGAAGAACTTCCAGAAAATGCTAAAAATTATATCTATGCTATCGAAGATTTTGTTGAAACGAAGATTTCAAGTATTTCAACTAGCCCAGAGAGAGAAGACACTATATTAATAAAAAATCCCTTCGAAGATTAGTTAACTGGCAATAAATTTTTTGACTTTGCTAGAAGTAACATATGTTTTTGAAGTTTTTCAAAAGCTTTATTTTCAATCTGTCTAACTCTTTCTCTGCTAATATTATATTTTTTACTTAGATCTTCAAGAGTAGTTGGATCATCGTTCAATCTTCTAGAATACAATATTTCTTTTTCTCTATCATTTAGAATTTTAATAGAGTCCTTTAATAAATCTTTTCTTTGACTCATTTCTTCCTGATGAGCAAATTTAAGATCATGATCTAGCTCTTTATCTACTAACCAGTCTTGCCATTCATCACCATCTTCACCAACTTGAGCATTAAGTGAAAATTCTTTTCCAGATAACCTCCGATTCATTGAAACTACTTCATCTTTACTAACAGCAAGTTTGTTTGCAATCTCATTAACATGCTCATTTCTTAAATCACCTTCAGACTGGGGTGCAATTTGATTTTTTAATTTTTTAAGATTAAAAAAGAGTTTTTTTTGTGCTGCAGTAGTTCCAATTTTCACTAAACTCCAAGATCTTAATATATATTCTTGTATGGATGCTTTTATCCACCACATTGCATATGTTGCCAATCTAAAACCTTTTTCAGGTTCAAATTTTTTTACAGCTTGCATTAAACCTACATTTCCTTCAGATATCATTTCATTCACAGGTAAACCGTAACCCTTATAACCCATTGCAATTTTTGCAACTAACCTAAGATGGCTAGTGACTAATTTTTCTGCAGCTTTTAAATTTCCTGTAGTTTTCCAATTTTTTGCAAGCATATATTCCTCCTCAGCATCAAGCATTGGAAACTTTTTAATTTGATCTAAATAAGCAGACAAACCTCCCTCATTGGTAAGGATTGGAAGATTATTATTTATAGCAGCACACATAGATAATTTATCTAATTTATATTTTTATTTTTTCAATATCTTATTTGGTGGTTTTTCTTAGTTTTTTTAAAATAATTTCAAGTTCTTTGGGTAAAATTGAATTAAAAACCATTCTTTTATTTTTTTTTGGATGAATAAACCCAACTATCTTTGCATGAAGGAATTGTCTTTTAAGACCGATAAGATTTTCTTCTAAAATTGGATTGATGTCTTTAATTTTTTTGAATTTTTTTTTATACTTATCATCTCCAACTATACTATTGCCCAAAAAGTTCATATGAACCCTGATTTGATGTGTTCTTCCCGTTTCCAACTCACATTCTAATAAACTTAAAGTTGGAATATTCTTATTTTCAAAAACTTCTATAGTCTTATAATTTGTTACTGCTTTTTTTCCTTTTGTATTACTAACTTCCATCATCTGCCTGTTCTTAGAACTTCGGGTAATTAAAGTTTCAATCTTTCCTTTAGCGGGTCTGATTTTTCCCCAGATTAACAATTGATAAATTCTTTTAATAGAATGTTTACTAAACTGAATTGAAAGATGTTCGTGAGTTTGATTATTTTTTGCAATTACAACTAAACCAGAAGTATTTTTGTCAATTCTATGAACTATTCCAGGTCTAAGCTCATCACCAATATTTGATAAAGAGTTTTTATTATAATTAATTAAAGCATTTACGATTGTATTATCAAAATTTCCTGCACCAGGATGCATTACAATTCCAGCAGGTTTATTTATTACAATCAAATCTTCATCCTCATAAGTAATATCCAACTTATATTCATAAGGTTTTAGGGAAGCTTTCTTCGGTTCTGGAATTGTTAGCTCTAAAATGTCATTAGTGGAGATTTTTTTTGATGGATCCTCCATTAATTTATGATTCAATTTTAATTTTTTATTTAAAATTAGATTTTTAGCTCTTGTTCTACTTATATCATTTTCTTTTTTGCTTATAAAAACATCAACACGAAGGTTTTTGTTATTATCTGCTACAATCAAATTTATTTTTTTTTCCATAAAATGTTATATTAATATCATATGCGCTTGTAGCTCAACTGGATAGAGCGCCTGACTTCGGATCAGGAGGTTCTGGGTTCGACTCCTAGCAGGCGCACCATTACTCACCCATATTTATTAAAGTTCCTTTAATACGTGCTTTCAAAAATGATAAATAAAACAAAAATATTCCCAATGTTAAATAAATTAGATTTAGATAATAAGCTTGTCTTAAATTCTCATAATTAATAAAACCATTTAATAAAATGTTTCTGGTTTCATCAAAAATGTAAACTAGTGGCAATCCTTTAGCTATTATTTGAAAAAAATTGGGAAGAATTTCTATTGGGTAATATATACAACCTAGAGGAGCTAACAAGAATAAAGAAGACCAGGCTATATTTTCAAAAGATGGACCAAACCTTATAAGTCCAGCACTAACAAATAGACCTAGAGTAATTCCAAAAATATATAGACTTAAAAATAATAAAAGCAGAGGAAAGCCCAATTTTAAAATTGAAACACCAAATAATGGTGAAGTTAAAAGAATTGCTGGCACAAGTCCAATCAGTGTTCTTACTAAAGCAGTAAAAATTAGTGCTATGATTATTTCTTTAAGTTTTAAAGGGGCTATAAATAAATTTGTAAAGTTTCTACTCCATATCTCCTCTAAGAATAACATATTAAAGCTTATACTTGATCTAAATAGAATGTCATAAAGTATTGCACAAGTAAGTATTACACCAAGAGCATCATTATAATAATTACTATAGACTGAAAAAAATTTTGAAATAAAACCCCAAAGAATTATTTGTATTGTAGGCCAATAAATAAGATCTAAAATTCTTGGTAAAGAACTTTTTATTAAAAAAAAATGCCTTAAAAAAAGGCCATACATTTTGTTAAGATTCATTTTTTTCCCTATTAAGTTTTAAAAAAACCTCTTCCAGGTTTTTTCGACCATGTTTTTTAATTAATTCGTTAGGACTGTCCCTATCAATAATAACTCCATTTTTCATCATTAAAACAGATGAACATAATCTTTCTACTTCATTCATATTATGTGAGGCGAGTAAAATAGATGCTTCATTTTCCTTTTGATAATCTTCCAAAAAACTTCTAACAAAATCTCCAGTTTCTGGGTCTAAAGATGCAGTTGGTTCGTCAAGAAGTAATACCTTAGGATTATTGATGATTGATTTTGCAAGACTTACTCTATTTTTTTGTCCAGAAGAAAGCTCTCCAGTAATCTTATCTATAATTTGGTTAAGTCTAAGTTTTTCAGCGAGCTCTTTAATTTTTGATTTAAGATTTTTAACATCATAAAGTCTTCCATAAACTTCCAAATTTTGTTGAACAGATAACTTTTTTGGTAATTCTATGTAAGGAGAAATAAAGTTGAGATTATTTAATAACTCTACTCTTTTATATTCAATTGAAATTCCATTTATAAGCACTTTCCCTTTTGAAGGTTTTAATAATCCCAATATCAATCCTATTGTGGTTGTTTTTCCACAACCATTTGGACCAAGGATTCCTATGATCTCATTTTTATTTATTCTGAAAGAGATATTTTTTACAGCCTCTTTATTATTATAAATCTTTGTCAATTCAATCACTTCTAGTGGACTAGTCATTAGAATTTTGAAGCTCTATTTAATCTATCATTAATCGTCTTACCTATTCCTCTGTTAGGGATTTTTTTAACAGCTATAGATTTATATTTACTTTTTTTTATTTTTCTAAGCGTACTATATAAATTTCTTGCTGCCTCTTTTAAATTACCACTTTTAGATAAAAAATAATAATTTGATTTAATTTCTTTTTTTTTATTTATTAATAAAAAAGCTTCATTTTTTTTAGTTTTTTTTACATTTAATCTAATTGGGATACCAGGAGAATAATGAAGCTTAAATTGACCAGGAGAAGATATCGTTAATGGGTTATTATTTATTGAGACTTTTTTATTTAATATTTTTTGTATCAATGAAGGTTCTAAACCACCCAATCTTAGAATTTTAGGTTTGTTTCTCAAATCAACAATTGTTGACTCAAGACCAATCGATGATTTTCCACCATTCAATATATATTTTATCTTTTTTCCAAAATCGTCTCTTACGTCATTTGAATTTACAGCACTAACCTTAGATGATAAATTAGCGCTAGGTGCAGCCAATGGATAATTTAATTTTTTTAATAAGTTTCTTGTTACAGGATGTTTTGGAAATCTAACTGCTAAAGTTTTCATATTGTTAGTAACAAATTTAGAAATTTTTGAATTCCTTTTCAAATTTAAAACAAATGTGATTGGACCTGGACAGAAACTTTTATACAACCTAATAAAATCATTATTTAAAATACAATCTTTTTCAAGATCCTTACAATTGTGATAATGAACTATGAGTGGATTATTTTTTGGCCTTTTTTTGAGCTTAAATATTTTTAAACACGCTTTATCCGAATAAGCCTTGCCAGCTAATCCATAAACAGTTTCAGTGGGTATAGCCACACACTCACTCTTATCTAGGATTTTTTTGGCTTTTTTAATATTTGCAAGATTAATTTTCATGTATTATCTGAGAGTATTATATGAAAGATAAAAATTTACCAAATGATTATAACGCCCTATCTCTTGAAGAATTAACACAAGAGGCAAATAAGATGATTGAAGATTTAGAAAATCAAAAAGATTTAGAAAATTCAATAGAAAATTATCAAATTCTATTAAGACTTAATAATTTTATAGAAAAAAAATTTCAAAAAGATATTAAAAGTGTTAGCGAAAATACAAAAGAAAATATTTTGAAAATAACTTCAAAAAAAGATGAAAAAAAAATTAAATAAAATCGCTAAAGATACAAATCTTTTTTTAAAAAGATTCATTAATAAACAAAAAAAATCTGAATTAATTATACCAATGAAATATGGTTTATTCTCGGGAGGAAAAAAAATTAGATCAAAAATATTAATTGATATTGGCTCATTATTTAAAATAAATTATAGATCATTAATTATTATAGGTTCTGCAGTTGAATGTATTCATGCATACTCATTAATTCACGATGATTTGCCTTGTATGGATAATGACACAATTAGAAGAGGCAAACCTTCTACTCATGTCAAATTTGGTGAGTCTACAGCAGTGTTGGCAGGTAATTCTCTTTTAACTATGGCTTATGAAATTTTAAGCCATAGAGATTTAGATATTCCAGAAGAAACAAAAATTAATTTAATTAATAAAATTTCTGAATGTTCAGGACATCTTGGTATAGCTGGAGGTCAATATTTAGACCTAAGTTATGAATATAAAAAAATTTCAAAAAAAAGAATTATCGAAATGGAAATTAAAAAAACAGGAAGACTTTTTAGTTTTTGTTGTGCAGCACCTCTCATTTTAAAAAAAAGGAATAAAAAAGAAATTAAAAGATTTGAAGATATAGGCGCTGATATTGGATTATTATTCCAAGTTGCAGACGATTTGATTGATAATAAAGGGAGCTTATTTATTACAGGAAAAAAAACTGGCAAAGACAAAAAAAAAGGTAAAGCGACTCTAATTAGTTTACTAGGAGAAAAAAATACTATTAAATATGCTAATAAATTAATTTTTAAAATAAAAAGTAAATTAAAGAAATATGGTTCTAAGTCAAAATATTTATCTGAGACATTAGAATATATTTTAAATAGAAATAAATGAAAAAAGAATACGAATTTTTAGATCAAATAAATTTTCCATTAGATTTAAAAAAAATACCAGAGATAAAATTACAGAAAGTTGCTGATGAATTAAGAGAAGAAATGATTGATGCAGTATCTGTCACTGGTGGTCACTTAGGAGCAAGTTTAGGAGTTGTTGAGTTAACTGTTGCTCTTCATTATATTTTTAATACCCCAAAAGATAAACTGATATGGGACGTTGGACATCAATGTTATCCTCACAAAATTTTAACAGGAAGAAAAGAAAGAATAAGAACTTTACGACAGGGTGGTGGCTTATCTGGTTTTACAAAAAGAAGCGAAAGCGAATATGATACCTTTGGTGCAGCGCATAGTTCAACATCAATATCTTCTGCTTTAGGAATTGCTGAAGCAAATAAATTGTCAAATAAATCTGATAATGTAGTAGCGGTTATAGGTGATGGAGCTATTAGTGCAGGTATGGCTTACGAGGCTATGAATAACGCTGGTGCCTCAAAAACTAAAATGATTGTTATTTTAAATGATAATGATATGTCAATTGCGAGACCTGTTGGAGCAATGGGAACATATTTAGCTAAAATTTTTTCAGGAAAGATTTATTTTAGTTTAAGAGAAACTATTAAATTAATTACATCTGCATTTTCAAAAAGATTTAGTGCTAAAGCTGGTAAAGCTGAGGATTTACTTAGATCAGCTGTAACAGGTGGGACTTTATTTAACTCTCTTGGATTCTATTATATAGGCCCTATAGATGGACACGATTTAAGTTCCTTAATTCCTATTTTAAAAAACGCAAGAGATTCAAAACATGAAGGACCAATTTTAATTCATATTAAAACTAAAAAAGGAAAAGGTTATTCATATGCAGAGCAAGCAAAAGATAATTATCATGGAGTATCAAAGTTTAATGTAAAGACTGGTGAGCAATCTAAAGGTTCTAGTAAATTACCATCTTATACAAAAGTGTTTGCCAATACTTTGATTCAACACGCTAAAAAAGACAGTAAAATAGTTGCTATAACTGCGGCAATGCCAGATGGGACAGGTCTTGATATATTTAAAAAAGAATTTCCAGAAAGAACTTTTGATGTTGGTATTGCTGAACAGCATGCAGTCACATTTGCTGCTGGTTTAGCAACTGAAAATTATAAACCTTATGCAGCTATATATTCTACATTTCTTCAAAGAGCTTACGATCAAGTAGTTCATGATATAGCAATTCAAAGTTTGCCAGTGAGATTCGCGATTGATAGGGCTGGGTTAGTTGGTGCTGACGGACCTACTCATGCTGGAAGTTTTGATATTACTTATTTATCAACTTTACCAAATTTTGTAGTAATGGCTGCTAGCGACGAAGCTGAATTAGTAAGAATGATAAATACCTCAACAGAAATTAATGATAGACCTTGTGCATTTAGATATCCTAGAGGAACTGGAATGGGTGTTACTTTACCATCAATTGATGAAAAGATAGAGATAGGTAGATCAAAGGTTATTCAAGAGGGAAAAAAATTAGCTGTTCTAAATTTTGGAGCAAGATTAAGTGAGACACTAAAAGCAGCAAAAAATTTAAAAAAAAAAGGAGTTGATATAACAATAGTAGATGCGAGATTTGCAAAACCTTTAGATGAAAATCTAATTTGGCAATTAGCAACTACCCATGAAGCAATAATCACTATTGAAGAGGGAGCAATTGGTGGTTTTGGATCTCATGTAGTTAATTTTTTATCAAAAAAAGGTTTGATAGATAATAATTTAAAATTTAGGTCCTTGACACTTCCAGATATTTTTATTGATCAAGATACACCTGAGAATATGTATAAAATTGCAAATCTAGACTCTGATTCAATTGAGGAAAAAGTTTTGGATGTGTTAAATTCAAATATTATTTTACAAAAACAAAAGTAATTTCATCAACTACACTGTCCTTTATTCATAAGATAATGATCTAGCAAAACACATGAAAGCATAGCCTCACCAACTGGCACAGCTCTTATTCCTACACAAGGATCATGTCTACCTTTTACTGAGATAGTTGTATTTTTTCCAAATTTATTAATTGTTTTTCTACTTTTTAAAATTGAAGAAGTAGGTTTTACAGCAAAAGAAACAATTATATCTTGTCCTGATGAAATACCACCAAGTATTCCACCAGCATTATTTGAAGCAAATTTCATTTTCGTTTTCTTTTGTGAAATTTCATCTGAATTTTCCTCTCCAGATAATTGAGCTGAATTCATTCCAGAACCAATATTTACTCCTTTGACTGCATTAATACTCATCATTGCAGATGCAATATCAGAATCTAATTTTGAGTAAATTGGTGCTCCTAATCCTGCAGGGACTCCATTCGCTCTTACTTCAATTATTGCACCACAGGAAGATCCAGCTTTTCTTATACTAAGTAAATATTTTTCCCAAATTTTTAACATTGATTTATCAGGGCAAAAAAATGGATTTTTGTAAATTATTTTTTCATCCCATTTTGAAGTGTCACAACCAAGAATACCTAATTGAGTAACACCAGCAGATATTTTAAATTTCTTACCTAATTTTTTTTCTAAAACTTTTTTAGCTATCGCACCTGCGGCAACTCTTGCAGCTGTTTCCCTAGCAGAGGACCTCCCTCCACCTCTATAGTCTCTTATTCCATATTTTTTAAAATAGGTAAAGTCAGCATGACCAGGTCTAAATTTATCTTTGATATTTTTATAATCTTTTGATCTCATATCTTCATTGTAAATTATTAAGGATATTGGTGTACCTGTTGTTTTACCCTCAAAGACCCCAGATAGAATCTGAACTTTATCACTTTCTTTTCTTTGAGTTGTAAATTTTGATTGGCCGGGTTTCCTCTTATCTAATTCTTTTTGAATATCTTGCTCTTTTAGTTGAATTAACGGAGGACAACCGTCAATTATACAGCCAATAGCTGGGCCATGGGATTCTCCCCATGTAGTGAAACGAAAAAACTTTCCAAAAGTATTAAATGACATTAATTATATTATATAGTTTATTTTGTTAAAATTATGAATCAAAAAAACTCATTAGGGCTCAATAAGTGCTTTTTAGATCTTGATGATCCATTTCAATTATTTGAAAGGTGGTTTGCTGAGGCAAAAAGTAAAGAAATAAATGATCCTAACGCTCTAGCCCTTGGAACGGCTAATAGAGTGGGAATTCCTTCTGTTAGAATGGTTCTTCTTAAAGGTTTTGATCAAAATGGATTTATTTTTTACACAAATTTAAATAGTCAAAAAGGAAAAGAATTAAAAGAAAATCCTAACGCTTCAATGTGTTTTCATTGGAAGAGTCTATTAAGACAAATTAGAATTGTTGGAACTCTTCAACTCGTAGACAAAAAAACTGCTGATGACTATTATAATACGAGAGCATATGAGAGTAGAATAGGTGCGTGGGCCTCTAAACAAAGTAGTATTTTGAAAAATAGAGATGAACTTTTAAAAACTTTAGATGATTTTAAAAAAAAATATAACGATAAGAATAATGTGCCAAGACCAGATTATTGGTCTGGATGGAATCTTAAACCAACTAGTATTGAATTTTGGTTAGATGGAGATAATAGAATTCACGAAAGATTAAAATATAACTTAAAAAATAATAATACTTGGGTAAAGAATATTTTGAGTCCCTAAAAATTTCTAGTTAAACTAAAAGAAGTTAAGTTCTCAAGAATACTTTTTTCTTCACTATCACTAAACACTGACAAAGAGTTAGAGGCTAAATTAATATAGTGCTCGGCTTTTTGATAGCATGCTTTAATTATTTCATATCTTTTTATCTTTGATAAAGAGTATTCTAAGTCATCTTCACTCCTTACGTTTTTAGAAAAAATTTCTTTAAGTCTCTCTTTTTCTTCATCATCTGCTTTTTGAAACAATAGGATTATAGGTAGAGTGATTTTACCTTCATAAAAATCTTGTCCAATTTTTTTTCCAAATAATTTTAGTTCTGAGTTGTAGTCCAAAGTATCGTCAGCAATTTGAAAAGTTAAACCAAGATTTCTTCCATAGAATTCTAAAGCTTCTTTTTCTTTAGATTTCATATCAGAGAGAATTGCTCCAACTTTTGTCGCTGCTGCAAATAATTCTGCTGTTTTTGCAGATATAATTTTAAGATATGTTTCTTCTAGCATATCAACTTCACTTTGATGTTGAAGTTGTAAAACTTCACCTTGAGCAATTTTTGAAGATGTAGATGATAGCAGTTTTAAAACTTCTATACTTCCATCCTCTACCATCATTTCAAAACATCTACTTAGTAAATAATCTCCAATTAATACAGATGAATGGTTATTCCAAATACTGTTTAATGTTTTTTTCCCTCTTCTTACCGAGCCGTTATCTATAACGTCGTCATGCATTAAAGTTGCAGCGTGAATTAATTCTACACACGCAGCTAGATTAATATCTCTAGTTCCTTTTGAGTAACCACATATTTTAGCTGATCCTAGTGTTAATAAAGCCCTAAGCCTTTTGCCACCGGTGTCAAGATGGTAGTCAGTCATTTTTTTGACCAATTCAACATCACTTATTAGTTTTGATTTAATCTTTTCTTCAACTAGCAATAGTTTATCTTCAACAGAGTCTTTAAGTTGAAAATAAGAATTGTTTATTTTGTTTTTTAGTTGAATTACTGTTCCCATTTAGGTGAACAAACTAGTATAATAACTTTATTTTTATTACTTATCAATTGACGCACCTGATTCTTCAATTATAAGGTGTCTTTATATTCATTAAAAAGTTCTATAAAGATTAAAAATGTTCTCTTTTTTTAAAAAGAAAAAAATTGTTCCCCATATTAAATTAAATGGGGTGATAGGAAATGTTGGAAAATTTAAGCAAGGTATAGATTTTTCTGGTCAAGAAGATATTATTTTAAAGGCTTTTTCAGTTAAAAAGGCACCTTGTGTTGCAATTACAATAAATTCTCCCGGCGGTTCTCCCGTTCAATCTCATCTTATTTATAATTTTATTAGACAACAGGCAAAAAAAAATAAAAAAAAAGTAATAATTTTTGCTGAAGATGTTGCTGCTTCTGGTGGCTATTTAATTGCATGTGCTGGTGATGAAATATACGCAAACTCAAGTTCCATAATAGGATCAATAGGTGTTATTTATTCTTCTTTTGGTTTTACAGAATTAATAAAAAAAATTGGAGTAGAAAGAAGAGTTCACACCGCTGGAAAAAACAAAAGTACTTTAGATCCTTTTCTTGAAGAAAAAAAAGAGGATATTGAGAGACTTAAAAATATTCAATTAGATTTACACAAAGATTTCATAAATGTAGTAGAAACGAGTCGTGGAATAAAACTGAAAAAAACTGAAGTAGAATTATTTTCTGGAGAATTTTGGTCTGGAAGTAAAGCTAAAGATTTAGGTCTTATAGATGAAATTGGAGACGCCAATCAAGTATTAAAAGAAAAGTTTGGTGATGACGTTTTGATTAAAAAATTTGAGAAATCTAAAGGGTGGTTAAGCAAAAAATTGTCATCTTCTAATGATCATCTAGATCAATTTGCAAATATATTGGATGAAAAATCTATTTGGCAGAGATATGGCCTCTAAAATAAATAAAAAAAAACAAAAGTTTCAAACTTTTCAAGATACAATTTTAAATTTACAAAAATTTTGGAGCAAACATGGTTGTATAATTTTACAACCTTACGATATGGAAGTTGGTGCTGGAACATTTCATCCTGCTACCACACTTAGATCTTTAGGTCCTAAACCTTGGAAAGCAGCTTATGTGCAACCCTCAAGAAGGCCAACGGATGGTAGGTATGGAGATAATCCTAACAGACTTCAACACTATTATCAGTTCCAAGTAATCATAAAACCGTCTCCCTCAAATATTAAAAAACTTTATTTAAATAGTTTGTATACAATAGGTATTGATCATAAAGATCATGATATTAGATTTGTAGAGGATGATTGGGAAAGTCCGACTTTAGGAGCCGCAGGATTAGGGTGGGAAGTTTGGTGTGATGGTATGGAGATAACTCAATTTACATATTTTCAACAAATGGCAGGGTTTGAATGTAAGCCTGTATCAGTAGAAATAACTTATGGCTTAGAAAGAATATGCATGTTCACCCAACAAAAAAAAAATGTCTATGATTTAATTTGGAATAACGAAGATGTAAAGTATGGTGATGTTTTTTATCAATCAGAAAAAGAGTTTTCAGCATATAATTTCGAACATGCAAATACAATAAATCTATTTAAGATGTTTGATATGTTTGAAAATGAGGCAAAATCTTTGGTTGAAAAAAAAATATCTTTGCCAGCTTATGATCAGTGCTTAAAAGCAAGCCATATTTTTAATATTCTAGACTCTAGGGGAGCAATTAGTGTTGCTCAAAGAGCCGAATATATTGGAAGAATTAGAGAAATTACAAAATCAGCTGCTGGCATCTGGATAGACACCCAAATTTAAAATGGCAGAATTTTTTTTAGAGTTATTTAGTGAGGAAATTCCTTCTCGACTTCAAAAAAATCTTCGTGAAGAACTTTTAGAAGAATTTCAAAAAATTTTTTTAAAAAGATCAATAAAATCAAAAAAAAGTTTTTCTTTATCCACACCTAATAGATTAATAATAGTTTTTGAAGGCTTAGATAAAGAAGTAAAAATTTTGTCCGAGGAAATCAAAGGACCAAAAGTTGGAGCCCCTGAGCAAGCACTAGA
Source organism: uncultured Pelagibacteraceae bacterium (assembly GCA_902519375.1). Classification (GTDB taxonomy): domain Bacteria; phylum Pseudomonadota; class Alphaproteobacteria; order Pelagibacterales; family Pelagibacteraceae; genus Pelagibacter. The sequence continues at coordinate 10,500 of CABYJS010000006.1, read as the reverse complement.
AGGATTTGTTAAGTCAAATAAAATAGAGCAAAATGAATTATTTAAAAAAAAGACTGAGAAGGGTGATTTTTATTTTTACAAAACCAAACCTAAAATACTCAAAACATCCAGTTTATTAATTGAATTTATCCCTAAATTACTAGAAAGCTACAATTGGAAAAAATCAATGAAATGGGGAGATTTTAATATAAATTGGGGGCGGCCGTTAAAATCAATCTTGGCAGTATTTGATAAGAAAACAATTAATTTTAAATTTCACCATATTGTCTCATCGAATTCGACTTTTATAGATAAAGATTTTGAAGATAAGATTAAATTTTTTAAGGATTTTAAATCTTATAAAAAATATTTTCAAAATAACGGAACAATTTTGAGTCAAAACAAAAGAAAAGAAATAATAAATCGGGAATTTAAAAAAATATTAGATAAGAAAAAATTAACAATTGAGGATAATCCAAAACTTCTAGAGGAGGTGGTGGATTTAGTAGATAACCCAAATATATTATTATGTAGTTTTAATAAGAAATTTTAACTAATTCCAAAAGAAATTTTAATTTTGACAATGCAATCTCATCAAAAATATTTTCCAACTTTTAATCAAAAAAAGGAGGTAACAAACGAATTTTTGATTGTTGCAAATAAAAAAGATACTAAGGGATTGATTAAAATTGGAAATGAAAGAGTAGTAGAAGCTAGATTAAGTGATGCTGAGTTTTTTTGGAATAAAGATAAGACTCAAAACCTAGTTAAAAAAGTATCAGAGTTAAGATTGATTAATTTTTTTAAAGGATTAGGAACATACTTTGACAAAGTTCAACGGATGAGAAAGTTAGGTGGAATGATTTCTGATGAATTATTAATTAGTAAAGAAAAAGTTGAACTTTCAGCTTCGATATGCAAAACTGATCTAACCTCAGATCTTGTTGGAGAGTTCCCAGAACTTCAAGGTGTTATGGGTGGGTATTTTTCATCTCATCAAGGATTTGATAAGGATATTTCATTAGCATTAACTGAGCAATATTTACCTATTGGTCTAAATTCTAAAATCCCCAGAAAACCTTTTAGTGTAACTTTATCTATTACTGATAAAATTGATACTTTGGTTGGTTTTTTTGGAATTAATGAAAAACCAACAAGTTCAAAAGATCCATTTGCTCTTAGAAGATTAGCTCTTGGAATTATTAGAACTATTATTGAAAATAAAAAAGATTTAAAAGTAAAAGATCTGTTAGATTATTCTGAAAGTTTGTATCAAGAACAAGGACATAGTTTTTCAAATAAAGTTCTAAAAGATGAATTAAATAATTTTTTGAAAGATAGATTCAAATATTATCTTAAAGAAAAAAATATCCGTTATGATATAATAGATGCTATTATTTCATCCTTTACACTTAATAAATTATTCTCATCTTTTGAAAAAGCTCAGAGTATTAATAAAATTATAAACAGTCAGATAGGATATGATATTACTGCAAGTTATAAAAGAGCATCAAATATTTTGGATAATGAAATGAAAAATAAAGAGATTGATATTACTAATACAACTGATCCTGGAATTTTTAAAACAGAATTTGAAAAAAACTTATTAAAAAAAATTGACGAAATCAAAAAATATTATTCGAACATAGATGATGATGAAAATTATGAACAATCTTTATCCATTTTAGCAGGTGCTAAAAAAGAAGTTTTTGAGTTTTTTGATAATGTAAAAGTTAACGAAGAAAATGAAGATTTACGAAAAAACAGATTGGAACTTATAAATATGTTATGTAAAACCTTTAAAAATTTTATGAATTTTCAACTACTAAAAACAAATAATGAATAGATTAATTTTAAATTTTAAGTCTAAGGACTCAAAAAAGATTAAAAGTGCAAAAAACTTTTTAGGTGGAAAAGGAGCTAATCTATCAGAGATGGGTAGAATGGGACTTCCTGTACCTCCTGGATTTACAATTTCAACAAAAGTTTGTGAAATTTTTTATAAAGACAAAAAAAAATTGAATAATAAATTAATTGGTCAGATTAAAAAGGAGTTAAAGATAATCGAAAAAGATGTATCAAAAAAATTTGGAGATCTTAAAAACCCCCTTTTGTTATCTGTAAGATCTGGAGCTAGAGTTTCAATGCCTGGAATGATGGATACGATTCTAAATCTTGGTTTAAATGATAAGACAGTAATAGCTTTGGCGAACAAGACTTCAAACGGCAGATTCGCAAAAGATAGTTATAGAAGATTTATACAGATGTATGGAAATGTTGTTATGGGAGTTGAAAGTTATCATTTTGAAGAATTAATTGAGAACTATAAATTGACAAAAGGAGTATTGTTGGACACTGAATTAGACGAGGAAGATTGGGACGGTCTTATAAAAGATTTTAAAAATACTGTAAAAGAAAAAACAAATAAAGATTTTCCTCAAGACGTTTATCAACAACTATTAGGTGCGATTAGTGCTGTGTTTTTATCTTGGGAGAGTAATAGAGCAAAAGTTTACAGAAAATTAAATCAGATACCTGCTGAATGGGGTACGGCTGTTAATGTACAGTCTATGGTATTTGGAAATATGGGAAATGACTGCGCAACTGGTGTAGTTTTTACAAGGAATCCTTCTGATGGTTTAAATAATATCTATGGAGAATATTTAATTAATGCTCAAGGAGAAGATGTTGTTGCTGGGACTAGAACACCTCAATACATTACACAAAAAGCAAAAAAAGAGGCTCAGGTTAAAGAGGCATCAATGGAAGAAGCAATGCCAAAAGTTTATTCAGAATTAGTTAAAATTTTAAAAAAATTAGAATTTCATTATAAAGATATGCAAGATGTTGAATTCACAGTAGAAAATAAAAAACTTTGGATACTACAAACACGATCAGGTAAAAGAACTTCAAAATCGGCAGTTAAGATTGCAGTTGACATGGTCAAAGAAAAACTTATTTCAAAAAATGAAGCAGTTTTAAGAATAGATCCTAATTCTTTAGATACTTTATTACACCCCACATTAGATGAGAATAGTTCCATAGAAGTAATTGCTAATGGACTTCCTGCTTCTCCTGGTGCTGCCAGCGGCAAAGTAGTTTTTACCTCTGAGGAAGCTGAAAGATTGAATGATATGATGCAAGATACAATCTTGGTCAGAGTTGAAACATCCCCTGAAGATATTCAAGGTATGCATGCAGCTAAAGGAATATTGACTGCAAGAGGTGGTATGACAAGTCACGCAGCAGTGGTAGCAAGAGGTATGGGTAGACCTTGTGTTTCAGGTTCTAGTGAAATTGATATTAATTATGAAAAAAAAATTTTTAGAACATCTTCAATCGAAGTTAAAGAAGGAGATATAATTACAATTGATGGCTCTACAGGTAGAATTATTTTAGGAAATATTTCCACAGTTAAACCTGAAATTTCAGGAGACTTTTCTAAATTAATGGGATGGGCAGACAATATTAGAAAATTGAAAGTTAGGACAAACTCTGAAACACCATTAGATACAAAAACTGCCAGAGATTTTGGAGCTGAGGGAATAGGCCTATGCAGAACAGAGCATATGTTTTTTGATGAGGAGAGAATTTTATCTGTAAGAGAGATGATTTTGTCTAAGACTCAAGAAGATAGGGCTAAAGCGTTAGAAAAACTTTTGCCACATCAAAAAAAAGATTTTATTGAAATATTTAAGATTATGCATGGTCTTCCTGTAACAGTTAGATTACTTGATCCTCCATTGCATGAATTTTTACCTAAGTCAGAAAAAGAAATTTCTGAAGTTGCTTACGCGGTAGGAGCAGACATTAAAGAAGTTGTGTCAAGGATTGATGAACTTCATGAGCAAAATCCTATGTTAGGACATAGAGGTTGTAGACTAGGAATTTCTTTTCCAGAAATATATGAAATGCAGTGTCGAGCAATTTTTGAAGCTCTTATATTTCTTAGAAAAAATAAGCAAAAGTCAGCTTTTCCTGAAATAATGATACCTTTGGTCTCTACAGAAGCAGAGATAAAGATTATGAAAGATCTAGTAATTAATACAGCAAAAAAAGTTCAAAATGAAAAAAAAACTAAAATTGAATTTTTAGTTGGGACTATGATTGAATTACCTAGAGCGGCAATCAAAGCTAGTGATATTGCAAAGCATGCTGAATTTTTTAGTTTTGGTACAAATGATCTAACACAAACTACTTTTGGTATCAGTAGAGACGATAGTGGTAAATTCTTGAATGATTATATTGATAATAAGATTTTTACAATAGACCCGTTTGTATCAATTGATGACGGGGTAAAAGATTTGGTAGAGATAGCTGTGGAAAAGGGAAAAAAACAAAATAAAAAAATTAAACTTGGTATTTGTGGAGAACATGGGGGAGATCCTAAAAGTATAAATTTTTGCTCAAAAGCCGGATTAAACTATGTTTCTTGCTCTCCCTATAGGGTTCCTATTGCAAGACTGGCAGCGGCACAAGCAGAACTTTCAAAAAAAAATAAAAATTAATAAATTTGATAGTTTAGATTTCTATCTTAAAATCTATTGCAGGAGCACTGTGTGTTATGCTTCCAACAGAAATTCGGTTTACCCCAGTAGCAGCAATTAATTTTACAGTTTTGAGATTTATATTTCCAGAAGCTTCGGTTTCATAATATTTTTTTGCTATTCTTACACCTATCTTTAAGTCTTTAATGTTCATATTGTCAAATAAGACAGTATTGAATTTAAGACCCATTATTTCTTTAAGTTGTTTTAAATTATCAATTTCAACTGAAATTTTTTTTCCTTTTTTATTATTAATAGCTGATTCAACCAATTCTTTTATGTTAGAGCTTGCGATATGATTATCTTTTATTAAATATTCATCACTTAAATTAAACCTATGATTTATCCCTCCTCCTAGTTTAACAGCATATTTTTGAATAACTCTATAGTTTGGAATAGTCTTTCTTGTACAACAAATTTTGCATTTTTTTCCTGCTAATTTTACAAATTGATTTGTTTTAGTGGCTATTCCTGAAATATGAGATAAAAAATTTAAAGCAACCCTTTCAGCAATTAAAATAGAGTTTGCTCTTCCTTTAATATTAGCAATTAATGAATCTTTTTTAACTAAAGAGCCATCTTTCTTTTTAATTGAAAACTTAATTTTTTTATCAACTTGAGCAAAGGTATGTTTTACAAAAAGTAAACCTGCAACCACAGCCTTTTGATTTGATATTAATTTTGCAGAAATAATTCTATCTTTTTTAAGTAATCCAGAAGTTATATCACCATGAGGATATAAATCTTCAGTCAGAGCGAGTTTAACTCGATCTTTAATAAAATTTTCACTTAATCTAATTTTTGACACAAAAAGCTATCTTCCAATAGCGACCATTTTTTCTACTGACAATCTTGCTTTATTAATTGTTTCTTGATCCATTAGAATTTCACCAGTTTCATTTTCTAAACAATCTAAGATTTTGGGTAAGGTAATTTTTTTCATATGAGGGCACATATTACATGGTCTAATAAATTCTACGTTTGGGTTTTCTACTTGTATGTTATCACTCATCGAACATTCTGTAACCATCATTACTTTTTTAGGTTGATTATCTTTAACGTAATTAATCATACCAGAAGTTGAGCCAGCAAAATCACTTGCTTTGATCACATCTGGTGGACACTCTGGATGAGCTATTATTTTAATTCCAGGATTATTTTTTCTAATATTATTTATTTCATTTTCGTTGAATTGATCGTGCACAATGCAAATTCCTTTCCACGCAATGATCTCCACATCAGTTTGGGATGCAACGTATTTTGCTAAATAGTCATCAGGCAAAAATATTACTCTTTTAACTCCTAATGATTTTACTATTTTGACTGCGTTAGCAGATGTACAACACACATCTGTTTCAGCCTTTACGTCAGCAGATGTGTTCACATACGACACAACAGGAACACCTGGGTATTTTTTTTTTAATAGTCTTACATCTTTACCAGTGATTGAAGAAGATAATGAGCAGCCAGCTTTCATATCAGGTAATAAAACTTTTTTATTTGGACTCATTAACTTAGCTGTTTCAGCCATAAAATGAACTCCGGCCATCACAATTATATCTGCTGAAGTTTTTGATGCTTCAACTGCGAGGGCCAAAGAATCTGCAGAAAAATCAGCTATACCATGATAAATTTCTGGAGTTTGATAATTATGAGCAAGAATAACTGCATTCTTTTCTTTTTTTAAATTATTAATTTTATGAATATAAGGGGCATGAATTGACCATTCAATCTCAGGCATAACCTTCGATATCTTTTGGTAAATTTGATCAGTAGCTTTTTTAACCTCTTGATTAAATTCCATATTAAAATTTATCAATTTGAAACCTTCTTGTCATTGATTTAATGTGGGTCATATTTGCGGCCATGCTGAAATTGGTAGACAGGCACGGTTGAGGGCCGTGTGGACCTAGTCCATGAGAGTTCGAGTCTCTCTGGCCGCACCAAAAAACTTAAATTTTAAGCCATTCAGGAATCATGATTTTAAAGGATCCATTATTACTTTTAAAAGTTTGATTTTTATCAAAATTTTTGTCTTGGTATTTTATTAAGCCAAAGGGGTAATCATCACATATAAGAATTTTTCCTATTTCAACGTCATTGTTGTAAATCTTCTCATTTTCAGACAGTTTCCCCTCAATAACTTCTATTGGCAATAATCTTTTTGAAAGTTTATTTTTTAATTTTATTCTTGCAGTATTTTCTTGACCAACATAACACCCTTTTTTAAAGTCAATACCGTTTAGCTCTTCAAAATTACATTCAATACCAAATAATTTATTTTGTAGTTGATTCAGATTTTTTGGAACGACTCCAAGTTTATGACTTTTAATATAATAATTATCAACATTATCATCTTTAAGATTTAATTTTTTTAGTGATAAATAAAGTTTTTCTAAATTGATAATTAATCTTGCACCTAAATTTTTATTTCTTGGATCTAATATAATTGGATCCTCTCTATATTTAAAAGTGAAACCCAAAACATCTTTTGAACCTTCAATTGATAGATACTTTTTATATCCAAAGCTAGCGACCACAAATTCATTACTCAAATTTAAAATTTCAACTTTTGATCTTATTTTATAGAGATTTAATTGCTTAAATATTTCATTGCATTGATTTTTTTCACAATCAATAAAGAAGCCCAACTTATGTTTAACTACTATAAATTCATAAAGAAATTTACCCTGTGGAGTTAGCAAAGAGGCAAAACAACTTGAGCTATCTGTAACTTTATTTATGTCATTGCTTATAAGATTTTGTAAGAAATCTTTAGCATCAGCTCCATTTATATAAATAATGGATCTATCTTCTAATATGTAAACGCTATTATTCATGTTTGCAATAAATCTAGTTTTAATATAATTACTTTTCTCGAAAATGTTAGATCTTATAATTAAAAATGGCCAGTGTTATATTAATGGGGTGCTTAAAAATATAGATGTTTCTGTTAAAGATGGAAAGATTCAAAGTATAGGAAAAATTACTGAAGAGGCTACAGAAACTATAGATGCCAAGGATTTAATTGTTTTACCAGGCTGCATAGATACTCAAACTCATTTTAGAGAACCAGGATCAACTGATACTGAAGATCTAAATTCTGGAAGTAGAGCTGCTATTGTCGGAGGGATTACAGGAGTATTTGAAATGCCAAACACTAATCCTCCAACAGCGAATAAAAAAGAATTTCAAAGAAAATTAGATTTAGCCAAAAATAGGATGTATTGCAATTATGCTTTTTACTTTGGCGCTACAGCGGATAACGCCCATGAACTCGCAGATTTAAAAAATTTAGAAGGTTGTTGTGGGATTAAACTTTTTGCTGGGTCTTCGACAGGAAATCTTTTAGTTGCAGATGAAAAGGATATTGAAACAGTATTTAAAAATAGTTCTAAAGTTGTTGCTGTTCATTCTGAAGATGAGGCAATATTAGGTGTTAATAAAAAATTAATTAAAAAGGGAGACGTTCATTCACATCCAATTTGGAGAAGTGAGGAATGTGCAATTTCATCGACAAGAAGGATAGTTCGTATTGCTGAGCGTTATAATAAAAAAGCTCATGTTCTCCACATAACAACAAAGCAAGAGATTGATTTTTTATCTCAACACAAAGGAAATATTACTTTTGAGATTACACCACAGCATTTAACAATTTATGCCCCAGACTGTTATGATAAACTTGGCACCTATGCACAGATGAACCCTCCAATAAGGGATAAGTCTCATTATGATAGATTATGGTACGCAGTTAAAAATAATTTTAACGATACCATAGGTTCTGATCACGCACCGCATTTAAAAGTAAATAAAGATAAAGAATATCCAAACTCTCCATCTGGTATGCCAGGTGTGCAAACTTTAATGCCAGTAATGTTAAATCATATTAATGAAGGAAAATTATCTTTAAATCAATTAATAAATTTTGTTTGTGAAAATCCTGTAAAAATTTTTGGAATAAAAAATAAAGGATTTATTAAAGAAGGATTTGATGCTGACTTTACAATTGTTGATATGAATAAAAAAATTGTCATTAAAAATGAAAATATAGAGAGTAAATGTGGATGGTCTCCTTTTAATGGTGTTGAGTTTAAGGGCACACCTGTTTCAACTATTATTGCTGGAAAAATAAAAATGAAAGATGGTAAAATAATAGGTGAACCAGATGGAACCCCTATAAAATTTAGTTAAGTTTTACTGTAAAACTATTTACTAGCACAACACCAATCACAATCAAAAAAAGTCCTAAAATTGCTTGCCATGCTAAAGTTTGTTTAAAAAATATGTAACCAAGTATTGCAATAGTGAATATTCCAAGTCCACTCCATGTTGCATAAACTATTGCTATAGGGAGTTTATTTACAACAAAGGTGAGAAAATAAAAAGCACACAAATAAAAAATAGCCAACAAAGTTGTTGGAATTAGTTTAGTAAAGTTTTGAGATACAGGAAGCAACATTGTTCCAGCTACTTCACAAAATATTGCACCTATAAGAAATAAATAAGTTTTAAACACCTTTTAAAATGTTATTTTTTATAAGATCCTCTTTAATTTCAGTTAAAATTGTGGGATCATCTATTGTTGGAGGCATCTTATATTCGGCATTGTCAGCAATCTTTCTAATTGTACCTCGTAAGATTTTACCTGATCTTGTCTTAGGTAATCTCTTAATAACAATAGCTACTTTAAAAGCAGCTACAGGACCGATTTTATCTCTTACCATCTTAATACATTCTTTAGAGATTGTTTCGTTATCTTTATCTACTCCAGCTTTTAATACGATTAATCCTATAGGCAATTGACCTTTTAATTTATCTGCAATTCCAAGAACTGCGCACTCAGCTACAGATTGATGTTCAGATAAAACTTCTTCGATAGCACCAGTAGATAATCTGTGACCAGCAACATTTATAATGTCATCTGTTCTAGACATTATCCATATATAACCATCCTCATCGATATGTCCCGCATCATAAGTTTGATAGTAACCATCATAGTTAGACATATAGTTTTCTTTATATCTTTTATCAGCATTCCAAAGTGTAGGAAATGTTCCTGGTGGCAATGGAAGTTTAACAACTATGTCACCCATTTCATTTGGTTTAGCTAAATTCTGATCTGACTTTATAACTTTTACATCGTAACCAGGAACTGCTTTACAAGCAGAACCATATTTAGTTTTCATCATTTCAATTCCTGTACAATTAGAACTGATTGCCCAGCTTGTTTCTGTTTGCCACCAATGATCAATTACAGGTACATTCAATAAATTTTCTGCCCATTTAATTGTATCTGGGTCTGCTCTTTCACCAGCAAGAAATAAACTTTCAAATTTTGAAAGATCATATTTTGAAAAAAATTTTCCCTCAGGATCCTCCTTCTTAATAGCTCTAAAAGCAGTTGGTGCTGTAAAAAGAGATTTAACTTTATAGTCAGATATAATTTTCCAGAAAGCACCTGCATCAGGTGTGCCAACAGGTTTTCCCTCAAATAATACTGTTGTGCATCCTTTAAATAATGGTGCATAGACAATATAGGAATGACCAACGATCCATCCAATATCACTTGCGGACCACCAAATATCACCTTCGTCAATATTGTAAATATTTTTCATCGTCCATTTTAAAGCAACAATATGACCTCCAATATCTCTTACAATTCCTTTAGGAGTCCCTGTTGTTCCAGAAGTATAAAGAATATAAGCAAATTCATTTGAACTCATTTCAACACAATCAATTTCCTCAGCATTTGATGTAACCTCATCCCAACTTACTTCGCCAGCTGGATTTAACTTTACTTCATGACCTGATCTTTGAAATAAAATCATTTTATCTATTTTATGATTTGCTTGTTTAATAGCTTCATCAACTAAGGGTTTGTATTCAACTGTTCTTCCAGGTTCAAAACCACAAGAGGCGGTCACTAATATTTTTGCTTTACTATCATCTATTCTGCTTGCAAGTTCATTAGAAG
>CABYJS010000005.1 GCA_902519375.1 uncultured Pelagibacteraceae bacterium | reverse complement strand
GATGGGTCTATATTTAAACTAGAGGAACATACCTCAAGGTTATTTTATTCTGCTAAGAGAATGGGTATAGAAATACCTTATAGTGAAGATGAGATTAATGCTGCGAGTAACAAAATAATTTCCACTCAGAAAGTTGATAATGGATACGTTAGACCAGTGATTTGGAGAGGAAGTGAGATGATGGCTATTTCTGCCCAACAAACAAAAATTCATGTAGCAATAGCAACTTGGGAATGGGGTTCATACTTTGACCCTAAGTTAAAGATAGAAGGAATTAAACTAAATATTTCAAATTGGCGAAGACCTGCTCCTAATACTATTCCTTGGGACACAAAAGCTTCTGGGTTATATATGATTTGCACACTTTCAAAACATGAGGCAGAAAAACAAGGTTTTACAGACTCATTAATGTTGGACCACGAGGATAATGTTGCTGAAGCGACAGGAGCAAATATTTTTTTCAAAGATAAAAATGGAGAGCTTCATACACCAATACCAGACTCCTTTTTAGATGGAATTACTAGAAGAACAGTTATTCAGATTGCAAAATCAAAAAACATTAAAGTACATGAGAGAAAAATAAAACCAGATGAATTAAAAAATTTTGTTGGATGTTTTTTAACTGGAACTGCAGCTGAAGTAACTCCAGTTTCATGTGTTGGAGAAAATAAATTTAAAGTCTGTGAGTTGATAATCGATTTAAATGAAAGTTATTTGGCATTAGTAAAAAAGAAAAAAGCGGCTTAATCTTTATTGTCCTCTGATATTGCGTGATCAATTCCTTTACGCATATAATCATATCCTGTGAAAAGTGTAAGAGCAGCCGAAAGCCACAAGAAGATTATGCCTATAGTTTGAGCATTATAATCTTGAAAATTTAAAATTTTATTGCCAGTTTCACCTGATAGTAAAAGAGCTATTGATACCATTTGAAGAACAGTTTTTAATTTTGCAAGACTAGATACGGGAAGTTTTATCTTACCTTCTGCTAAAAATTCTCTTAAACCAGAAATTAAAATTTCTCTTGTTAATATTATTATCGCTGCAATAACTTCATAATTACGGATAGTACCATCCATGACCAAAAGAATTAAAGCTGTAGCAACAATGATTTTATCTGCAATAGGATCTAATAGTTCGCCAAGTTTAGACTCCTCACCTAAAAATCTTGCCAACATTCCATCTAAAAAATCGGTAAATGAAGCAACAATGAATAAAATTAAAGCAGTCAAATCTCCATAAAAACCTGGTAAGTAAAAAGCTAATACAAAAAATGGAACAATTAGTATTCGACCTATAGTTAATATGTTTGGTATTTTTCTGAGCATGCAAATATTTATTCGTGAAAAAAGTTATATATCTTTTTTGCAACTTTTACTTCAACACCTTCAACAGATTTAATTTCATCAAGACTAGCGGACTCTACTGCCCTAGCAGAGCCAAAATGGTTCAATAGTGATCTTTTTCTAATAGCTCCAATACCATCAATCTGGTCTAAAAGTGATTTTTTCATACCTTTAGCTCTTTTAGCTCTGTGAGAAGTAATTGCAAATCGATGAGCTTCATCTCTAAGTCGTTGCATAAAAAATAGGGTAGGGTCATTTTTTTCAAATTTAAAAGATTTTCCATTATAAAAGAATGTTTCATCACCACTATTTCTCATCTTACCTTTAGCAATAGCAATCATCGGTAAATCATGTAATCCTAATTGATTTAAAACCTCTTTTGCCGAGGAATATTGTCCTTTTCCACCATCAATTAATATCAAATCAGGTAGTGACAAATAATTTCCCTTTTCAAGTATAGCTCTTTTAAACCTTCTTGATAAAACTTCTTTTAACATTGCAAAATCATCTTGTTCAGATCCCTTGGTTTTAATATCAAATTTTCTATATCTTTTTTTGATAAAACCTTCATTGCCAAATGCTATCATTGCACCAACACTATTTGTTCCTTGTATGTGGCTATTATCATAAACTTCAACTAAATTTATAGCGTTTTTTAAGTCAAATTTTTTAGCAACATCCTCAAATAAACTTTTATTATTATTTGTTTCATAAAGTTTTCTATTCAAAGACTCTTTGGCATTCTTTTCAGCCATAGCAATGACTTTTGCTTTAGTTCCTTTTTTTGCTGCATTGATAGAAATTGTATTATTTTCTTTTTTACTTAAAGTTTCCTCTATTAATCTCTTCTCTTCAATATCAGTATTAATTATTATTAGCTTAGGAACACTTTTATTTTCATAAAACTGCATTAAAAATGAAGACATAATTTCAGAAATATTTTGATCAGGGTCGTGTTTTGGAAAATAGGCTTGATTTCCCCAGTTTTGTTTAGATCTATAAAAAAAAACTTGAATACATGTTTTGCCAGATTCTTTATATGCAGCGATTACATCAGCATCAACTAAGTTTGCTTCATTAATTCTTTGTGAAGATTGAATTATATTTAGAGATTTAATCCTGTCTCTGAAAACTGAAGCTTTTTCAAAATCTAGCTGTTCACTTGCAGCTTCCATTTCTTTAGATAAGTTTTTTTGAATATCTCTAGATTTACCTGATACAAATTGAACTGCCTGCTCTACTGATTTTTTGTAATCATTTTTCTCTATATAGCCAACACAAGGACCCGAACATCTTTTAATTTGATAAAGTATGCAAGGTCTTTTTCTATTCTTGAAAGTGCCATCATCACAAACTCTTAATTGAAATATTTTTTGAAGCATTTTAATAGTCCAGTTTGCAGTACCTGCTGATGCAAACGGACCAAAATAAAATCCTTCTTTATCTTTTTTGCCTCTATGTTTAGTAACTCGTGGCCATTGATCTTTTTCACCAATAAATATGAAAGGGAAAGATTTATCGTCTTTGAGTAAAATATTAAATTTTGGTTTATATTTTTTAATTAAGTTTGCTTCTAACAGTAGAGCTTCACTTTCATTAGCAGTAGTTGTGATCTCTAGTTTAAATGTTTGAGATAACATCCTTTCAGTTCGGATTATATGATTTTTTTCAGAAACATAACTCTTTAATCTATTAGGAAGATTTTTTGCTTTTCCTACGTAAAGAATATCATCTTTATGATTGAGCATTCTGTATACACCAGGGCTTTTAGGAATTAATAGTAGTTCTTTTTTAATTACTTCTTTTCCTAGCTCAGAACTTTTCATAACTTCTTTTTTTGGTAATTTGAATACCAACAGATGAACACTCTTTTAAAATTTCTAATTTTTCAATTTTTAGCATTATTTTACCTATTCTTTTATCTTTGAATAGCTCATCAAATACGGCTTCAGCAAGAGTCTCCAAAAAATTGTAGTGTTTCTTTTTTACCAGCTTAGAAATTAATTTTACAACTGTACTATAATTCACGATAGATTTGATATCTTTGTCATTTGTTGGTTTTTTATCCTCATAATCAATCTCAAGGCTAAATTTGACTTTTTGAGGTTTTTCTTTTTCGAAATCATAATAACCAAGCTTTAATTCCAAAATTAATTCATTAATAAGAATTTTTTTTTCGTAGTTAAATAAGCTCTTATTTTTATCTATTTTGATAATTTTAAAGTTATTTTTTTTCATTCCTTTCCCCTCATTATATCAGGTGTTTGCCAATTCAAATTTTGCCCACTATCTATTGCTAAAATTTGCCCAGTAATAGAACTGTTTTTTATAAAAAAGTCAACAGCATTACAAATCTCCATAACATTCACTTGTTGTTTCAAAGGAGTTGCTAAATATTGTTTTTTGAAATGATTATCAGTTTGTCTTTTATTTTTTATGGTTGGTCCTGGAGCTATTCCATTAACTCTTATGTTAGGGGCCAAACTCATGGCACTAGTTTTGGTTAAAGTATAAAGACCAGTTTTACTTATAGTATATGAAAAGAAAAAAGGAGTTAATTTAAAAACTCTTTGGTCAATTATATTGATAATATTATTGTTTTTACCATTTGTATTTTTTGCAAATTCTTTTGTTAAATAAGCTGGAGCTTTTAAATTAACTTCGAGGTGCTTAGCCCAACTTTTAGATGTAAAATTTCTTAAATTATCATTTTCAAATAATGATGCATTATTAATCAGACAATCAAAATACCTTAGCTTTGATTTTGAAAACTTTATAATTTTGTTTAAATCTTTTTCTTTTGAGAGGTCACCTTTAATAAGGAAAACTTTTGTATGATTTTTGATTAATTCTCTTTTAAGTTTTTCAGCTTTCTTTTTAGAGCTATTATAATGAATTACAATTTCAACATCTGGGCCAGAAAGTGATTTGGCTATTGCTGCTCCTATTCTTGTAGCAGCTCCAGTAATGATTATCTTATTTGCTTCCATTTTTTTTTACCTTTTTGAGCTCTTGTTCCTGGCAAACCCATAGTTGATCTACCCTTAGGATAAATTTTATTATTTGCACTATATTGTTTTACTTTAGGGTTTAAAATGATTTCTAACTCTGATGCCTCAAGTTTTCTAATTTCGTCTCTTATTTTAGCTGCTTCCTCAAATTCAAGATTGGTTGCAGCATCTTTCATTTTTTTATTAAGAGCTTTTAAATGTTTTTTGAGATTCCCACCAATATTTTCATCAGTACCAACTTTGACATAATCTTTTTCATAAACACTCTCTAAAACATCTCCAATTTCTTTTTTTATACTTGATGCACTAATTTTATGTTTTTTATTGTAAGCTACTTGGATCGATCTTCTTCTATCAGTTTCTTTAATTGCATTTTTGATACTTTTAGTTTCTTTGTCAGCATAAAGAATTACTTTTCCATCTAAATTTCTTGCTGCTCTTCCAATAGTTTGAATTAACGAAGTTTCAGATCTTAAAAATCCCTCTTTATCAGCGTCTAAAATTCCAACTAAAGCACATTCAGGTATATCTAAACCTTCTCTTAAAAGATTAATACCTACCAAGACATCAAACACTCCTAATCTTAAATCTCTCATAATTTCTATTCTTTCAAGAGTATCGATATCAGAATGCATATACCTAACTTTGACACCATTTTCATGAAGGTACTCAGTCAAATCTTCAGCCATCTTTTTTGTTAATGTGGTTACAAGTACTCTGTAATTATTATCAACAACTTTTTTACACTCATGCATTAAATCATCCACTTGATTTTTTGCAGGCCTTATCTCAACAGGAGGATCAATTAAACCAGTGGGCCTAATAACCTGTTCCACGAATTTATTTTTAACTTGTTTTAATTCCCATGGTCCAGGCGTAGCAGATACAAAAACTGTTTGAGTTCTCATAGCATCCCATTCTTCAAATTTTAGTGGTCGGTTATCCATACAAGAAGGCAATCTAAAACCATATTCTGCGAGATTACTTTTTCTCGATCGGTCACCTTTATACATCCCATTTAATTGTGGAACAGTTACATGACATTCATCAACAAAAATTAGAGTATTATCAGGAAAATATTCAAAAAGAGTAGGGGGTGGTTCCCCAGGTTTTCTTCCAGATAAAAATCTAGAATAATTTTCAATTCCAGCACAAGAACCTGTTGCCTCAATCATTTCTAAATCAAATTTAGTTCTTTCTTCTAATCTTTGGGCTTCAAGTAATTTATTTTGATCTTTAAACTTCTTTAAGGTCACCTCTAATTCTCTTTTGATTTTAATAATTGCTTGCTCAATAGTTGGCTTAGGAGTTATGTAATGGCTATTTGCATAAACTTTAATCACACTTAATTCATTTACCAAATCACCTGTAAGTGGATCAAATTCCTCAATTTTTTCCAGTTTATCTCCAAATAAACTTAATCTCCAGGCACGATCCTCTAAGTGAGATGGAAAAATTTCCAAATACTCACCTCGTGCTCTAAATGTACCTCTGTAAAAATTTTGATCATTTCGTTTATATTGAAGAGCAACTAATGATTTAATTAGTTGTTCTCTATTATAATCATAACCTGTTTTCAAACTTAAGGTCATTTTACTGTAGGCTTCAACTGAACCTAATCCGTAAATACATGAAACACTTGAAACGATGACAACATCGTCTCTTTCTAGCAAAGATCTTGTCGCTGAGTGGCGCATTCGATCTATCTGCTCATTGATTGATGCTTCCTTTTCAATATAAGTGTCTGAACGTGGAACGTAGGCCTCAGGTGTATAATAATCGTAGTAAGAGACAAAATACTCAACAGCATTATCAGGAAAAAAAGATTTCATTTCACCATAGAGTTGAGCTGCAAGAGTTTTATTTGGAGCCAGTATTAAGGCAGGTCTGTTAGTTTTTTCTATGACTTTTGCCATTGTAAAAGTTTTACCAGATCCAGTTACTCCTAGAAGAACTTGACTTAGTTGATCTTTGTTGGCACCATTTACCAATTGTTTTATAGCCTCAGGTTGATCGCCTGCTGGCTTAAAATCAGTTTTCATTTGAAACTTTTTGCCACCTTCTAGTTTAGGGCTTATCTCAGGATTTTTATTCTGAATTTCTGTAATTAAATCTTGATATGTATTCTGCATTATCTATAAAACTAATTGATATAATTTTTTATTTCAATGAGCATAATATCAAATAGTTTAAAAAGAATTAAACCTTCTCCAACAATTGCGGTAACTCAAAAAGCCAGAGAATTAAGAGCTGCAGGCAAAGATGTCATCGGATTAGGGGCGGGAGAGCCTGATTTTGATACTCCAGATAATATAAAAAATGCTGCAATTAAAGCGATTAGAGAAGGTGATACGAAATATACAGCAGTAGATGGAACCCCTGCATTAAAAAAAGCTGTTATAAAAAAATTCAAAAGAGAAAATAAATTAAATTATTCTATAGATCAAGTAACAGTGGGAACTGGTGGAAAGCAGGTTCTTTATAATGCTTTTATGGCAACTTTAAATAAAGGTGACGAAGTTATCATTCCAGCACCTTTTTGGGTTTCTTATCCAGATATGGTTTTGTTAGCTGGAGGAAAACCAAAAATAGTTAAATGCACAGAGCAAGAAGGTTTTAAACTTACAGCAAAAAAACTTAAAAAAGCAATTTCAAAAAAAACAAAATGGGTAATCCTCAATTCACCATCTAATCCGACAGGAGCAGGATACACTAAAAAAGAAATTCAGGATTTAGCAAAGGTTCTAATTAGAAATAAAAAAGTCTATATCCTAAGTGATGATATTTATGAGCATGTTAGATATGATAACTTTAATTTTTTCACAGTAGCTCAACTTTCAAAACTTAAAAATAGAACACTTACAATGAATGGTGTAAGTAAATCATATGCAATGACAGGTTGGAGAATAGGGTATGCGGCAGGTCCAAAAGATATAATTAAAGCGATTGGTAAAATTCAATCACAATCCACTTCAAACCCCTCTTCTATAAGTCAAGCAGCTGCTGTTGAAGCGTTGAATGGAAAACAGGATTTCATTAAAAAAAGGTCGAACGCATTTAAAAAAAGAAGAGATTTTGTAGTTAAAAGTTTAAATAATATCAAAGGAATTAGTTGCCTTAAACCAAATGGAGCATTTTATGTTTTTCCAAGCTGCAAAGGTCTATTAAATAAAAAAACAAAATTAAAAACTGACACTGATTTTGTTCAAAAGTTGCTTGAAAAATCAAATGTTGCAGTTGTTCAGGGATCAGCATTTGGCTTAGAAGGATATTTTAGAATTTCTTATGCAACTTCAATGAAGAACTTAAAAAAAGCTATGGATAGGATTAAATCTTTTTGTGAAAATTTAGAATAAATGATTTTATTTTTGATCTAATATTTTTTTAGCTAAATCAGTTTTTCTCATCCAAGACTTTGGGATAGTACCCACTCCTTTTAAAGCAGCAAAATAAGCTCCAATAAAATTAACTCTAGAACAGTTACAGCCACCAGCCTTAATAGTTTTTAAAATAGCCCCTTTATAATTTGTTGAATTAATAATTGAATGAATTGAGCTATTAAATGTTCCTGGATAGCTACAAGCCATACCCAATTTTTTAACCACTAGAGAGTGAGGTTTTGATTTTAACTTTTTAACTTTTTTAACATCTTCAATAACGTTTTTAAAATATGAATTTTTTTTAAATTTCCTCATAAATTCGTTTATAGGATCTTTGCAACCTTTCAGTGCTAAATCTATTAGATAAAATTTTGCCAAAGCATATTTGAGACTTATTCTAGAAACAGTTACTGTAGAAATAATCTTTTTTATGTCTTTAAAATTATAGCCATACAAAAAATATGGAAGAGCAGCACAATAACCATCAGATTCATTTACCTTTTTACCTCCAGTTAATTTTTTTTTAGACTTAATATTTCTTACAGTTTCAATGATATTTTGATGGATCCAGGGTCCTTTTATTATTCCTCGCCAGTCTTTAACTTTTCTATATTTTGCTCTTAGATTTAAATTTTTCCAGTAAATACTTCCTGGACCAAAATTTTTTGTAATATTTTTTTTAAATCTTTCTTCTATATCTCGATGACCCTCAACTAAAGTTTTGAACATGACTTGACCAACTTCATTATAGCCAGAAACTTTGCCAGTTTTAATCATGTAAAAAGGACTTTTATTTTTTTTTAAGAAAGTAAAATCTTTTTTTCCTTTAATATAACCTAGAAGTTTTTTCTGATTATAAACCCAATGTAATGGTCTAGCTGCAGCATCAGCTACTGTTGCTCCTAAAAAAACGTGCAAATTATTTTTCACTTTATTTATGCGAAAGATGCTTTTCAGCCTCTAATGCTGCCATACAACCCATTCCAGCTGCAGTTACAGCCTGTCTGAAAATTTTATCTTTTACATCTCCGGCGGCATAAACACCCGGTATGTTAGTTTCAGTAGAATCAGGTTTTGTAATTAAGTAACCTTCATTATCCATTTTTAATTGGTCTTTAAATAATGATGTAGCTGGATCATGGCCAATCGCAACAAACAAACCATCAACTTTTATTTCATCAATTTTATTTGTTTTTACATTTTTAACTTTAATGCCTTTAACATTCTTTGGGTCTTTGTCACCTATCACGTCTTCAATAATTGTGTCCCAGATGATCTCAATTTTTTTGTTCTCCATTAATTTTTTTTGAAGCATTTTTTCTGCCCTTAGACTGTCACGTCTGTGGATTAATTTTACTTTTGAAGCAAACTTTGTAAGAAACATAGCTTCCTCTACTGCTGCGTTACCACCACCAACAACTGCAACTTCTTTTTCTTTGAAGAAAAATCCATCACATGTAGCACAAGCTGATACACCAAAACCTCTAAATTCTTGTTCTGATTTTATATTTAACCATCTTGCTTGAGCGCCAGTTGAAATTATAATACTATCAGCTGTAAATTTTTGGCCATTATCACCGACTGCCTCAAATGGTGTAGATTTTAAATTGACTGACTGAATATGATCCTCAATCATTTCTGTTCCGACTGCTTTAGCTTGATCTTTCATTTGATCCATTAACCAAGGTCCTTGAATAACATCTGCAAATCCTGGATAATTTTCAACATCAGTAGTTGTTGTTAATTGTCCTCCAGGCTCAGATCCATAAACCAAAATTGGATTTAACATTGCACGCGCGGCATAAACTGCAGCCGTGTATCCGGCCGGACCGGATCCAATTATTAACACTTTTGTGTGTTTAGTTGGATTTTGACTCATATGAAAGCTATATAGTAATTAATGAACAAATTAAAAGGTATATTATTAACACAAGGCATGCATGGCATGATCAGTCAAGTAGAGGGTTTAGCAAAAGCCTTAGATATAGATTTTACACACCACACAGTTGAACCAAATAATTTTTGGAAAATGATTCCACCAAAACTTACTCCAATTTCACAAAGCGTTTACAAAAAAATTAATCAATCTGATTTTAATGTAATTATTTCATGTGGACGAAAAAGTGTTATACCTTCAATTCATTTAAAAAATATTTCAAAAAAAAAAGTGTTTAATATTCATATACAAGATCCAAAAGTAGATTTAAATAATTTTGATTTTATAATTGCTCCCGAACATGACTCTCTAAAGGGTCAAAATGTAATTACCACTAAGGGAGCTATTCACTATCTTACAGAAAATGAAATATTTAAAAACAAGGATTATTTACGTTCATTCATAAAAAAAGATGAAAGAAAAATTTGCACTTTAATTTTGGGTGGACCAACTAAATATTATGATTACACTTTAAATAATATGGAGAATATTTTTTCTATTTTAAATGAATTGTTAAAAAAAAATAATTTTCAACTTGTTGTAATTCCTTCGATGAGAACTCCAAAATCTTCAATTGATTATGCTACAAAATATTTTGGAGAAAATCATACAATCATAAATAATGTAGATAAAAAAGCATATTTATCTGCTTTATCTATATCTGAGAAAATAGTTGTTACTTGTGACTCAAGTTCAATGATCTCGGAGGCAGCTTTAACAGGAAAGCCTATTTATGTCGCAAATATTACATCAAAAAAAAATGATAAAAGATTCAAAAAGTTTAGAAATTTATTTAGAGAATTAAATATAACGAGGAATTTAGGTGAAAAAGAAGAAAATTGGTGGTATCAAAAACTAGATGAAACTAATAGGGTAGCTCAAATAATAAAAGAAAAGATTAATTCATAATGTCATTTTTAAATTCAATTAGAAATCAATCTAAAAAACATGAATTTCCATTTGATCACTATGAATATCATAATGCTCTTACTGATGATGCCATAGAGGAAATTATTAAAGCTGATATTCCAGATGTGAGTAAACACAATCTCGATTATGACGGTACCAGAGCAATTGATGGTGGTGCGGCGGAGTTTAGAGAGGGAATAGCTTCGGGTGGAGAAGCAATTAAATTTAGGTGTTTTATTAAAAAAGATAATGCAGCAAAATTCCCAAACTTAGTAAAATTTATTAATGAACTTCAATCTAAAGAAACTTATGAAATAGTATCTAGAATGATTAATAAAGATTTATCAAATTCATATGTTCGATTAGAAGTAATTTGTGATAGAGAAGGTTTCTGGCTAAAGCCTCATTGTGATATTAAAGAAAAATTAATGTCAGGATTAATTTTTGTGAATAATGTAAATGAGTCTGAGAACTTAGGGACTGACTTTTATAATGAAAAATTAGAAAAAGTAAAAACAGTCCCCTATAAGCATAATTATGGATATTTATTTACTAGTGGACCAAATACTTGGCATGGAATGGAAAAGAAAAAGATCAATAAAGAGAGACGTTGTATTCAAATAAACTACGTAACTTTCCCGACTGATTGGAAAGTTAAGTAATTAAAATTTTTATATCAAGCTAGAGTAGAGTCCTAGAATTATCAGAGTTGAAAATATAAAACAGATTCCAATTACTGTTTTTAATTGATCACCATCCTCATCTATATCTGATTTATCATAAAGTTGCCAAGTATCAGAAGTATCTATCTTATTCTTACTTGGAAAATTTATTACTTGTGCCTCAAATAAATCTTTTTTAGAATCTAATGCAGTTTCTATATATTTATGTACTTCTGAACTCATAATATTTTAATTTAAATTAAATAATTTTTAAAAAATAATATCAATTAACGTACTCATCAAATTGGGTTTATGATAATAAAAAAATTTCTAATTTGCAAAAAAACTTCAACTCTCAAGTGCATGGTTTAGTCAACCTCTAATTGAAAGAGATTAATTTAAATCTTGAAGTGAGGTAATATTTAGTTTTTTAGTTTTAAGAGATTTGATAGCCTTTAAACATGCCAAAGCAGTTGACATATTTGTGCAATAAGGAATTTTGTTTTTAAGTGTTCCTCTTCTAAGAGCAATTGCATCATTTAATCTATGCTCACTAATTCCGCCCCCGGTGTTTATAACTAATCCAATTTTTTTAGAGTTTAAAATATCAACTATATGGGGAGATCCACTACTTACTTTATTTATAATTCTACACTTCATTCTATGTTTTCGAATGTATTCTGCGGTTCCCTTTGTTCCACACAAAGTAAAATTTAATTTTATTAACTCTTTAGCTAGATATATTCCCTCATCTTTGTGAGAGTCTTTTAAAGATATGAAAGCAAGCCCCTCTTTTGGTAATGAGTTTGCTGATGCAATTTGACTTTTAGCAAATGCCATACCAAAATCTTTATCAAATCCCATTACTTCACCAGTTGATTTCATCTCTGGACCTAAAAGCAAGTCACTGTTAGGGAATTTGTTGAAAGGAAATACTGCTTCTTTGACAGCATACATTCCTTTTGATTTATCTTTTAAATTAAATTTTGATAACTTTTCTCCAGCCATTACTCTTGATGCAATTTTAGCAAGAGGTATACCTTTTGCTTTAGAAACAAAAGGAACCGTTCTACTTGCTCTAGGGTTTACTTCAATTACATAAATCTCATCTTTTTTAATTGCAAATTGAATATTCATGAAGCCTTTAACTTTTAAAGCTATAGCTAATCTTTTAGTTTGATTTTCAATTTTTTTAATTAAATATGGTTTAATTGACACTGGTGGTAAGCTGCAAGCCGAGTCTCCTGAATGAATCCCTGCTTCCTCGATATGCTGCATAATACCCGCAACATGAACTTGTTTTCCATCTGATATTGCATCTACATCAATCTCCATTGCATGATCAATAAACTTGTCAATTAAAATTGGATTGTCTTCTGCAGCTTTAAATGCTTCCTCGACAAAGTTTTTAAGTTGGCTTTTCTCGTGAACAATTTCCATTGCTCTTCCACCCAACACATATGATGGTCTAACCATTAATGGTAAGCCAATTTTATCAGCTATTTGAATAGCTTGTTTATAAGTTTTTGCAATTCCACTTTCTGCTTGCTTTAATTTCAATTTGTTAA
Source organism: uncultured Pelagibacteraceae bacterium (assembly GCA_902519375.1). GTDB lineage: Bacteria > Pseudomonadota > Alphaproteobacteria > Pelagibacterales > Pelagibacteraceae > Pelagibacter. The sequence continues at coordinate 34,118 of CABYJS010000005.1, read as the reverse complement.
GAAGTTTTCTAAATCGATCTCTATCTTCTGCTAAATCTATCGAAGTATATTGTGTTCCTAAAATTGGAAGTTCATTGTCGTGTAAAAACTTAGCTAATTTGATTGGAGTTTGACCACCAAATTGAGTAATAACACCTACTAAATTACCTTTTTCTTTTTCTTTTTTAATTATATTAAAAACATACTCTTCTTTTAAAGGCTCAAAATACAATCTATCACTTGTATCATAATCAGTTGAAACTGTTTCAGGATTACAATTAATCATAATAGTTTCAAAACCTTTATCTTTTAAAGAAAAACTTGCCTGACAACAACAATAATCAAATTCAATTCCTTGTCCTATTCTGTTTGGACCTCCACCTAATATTATGATTTTTTTCTTACCTGATGGATTAGCTTCACACTCAGAATTAATTGAAAAATTTCTTTGATAAGTTGAGTACATATAAGGTGTGAAAGATTTGAATTCAGCTGCGCAAGTATCAACTTTTTTAAACACTGGTAAAATTTTAAGAGCAGTTCTTTTTTGTCTAACCGTATCTTCTGAAGTATTAGTCAATTCTGCTAATTTTTTATCTGAAAAACCAATTGATTTTATTCTATTTAACTCATTAAAATCTTTTGGTAGTCCTTGGTTTTCAATTTTTGTTTCATTATCCACTAATTCTTTTATTTGCTCTAAGAACCATGGATCAATTTTAGATAATAAAAATATTCTTTTTAGATCAATTTTTTTTCTAATTGCTTCAGCAACTAATAGTAATTTATTTGGAATATTTTCTTTAAGTTTTTTTTTAATTGTTTTTTTTTTCAGATTAAATATTCTATCTAATCCTGAAAAACCAGTCTCAAGAGAGACCAAAGCTTTTTGCAGTGACTCTTTAAAATTTCTCCCAATAGCCATTGCTTCACCAACAGATTTCATTGATGTACCTAAAATTGCGGGAGAAGTTGAAAATTTTTCAAAAGTAAATCTTGGAATTTTTGTTACTACATAATCAATACTCGGCTCAAATGATGCTGGAGTTACTTTAGTAATTTCATTTTTTAATTCATCTAATGTGTAGCCAATTGCTAGTTTTGCAGCAACTTTTGCAATTGGAAAACCAGTTGCTTTTGAGGCAAGCGCTGATGATCTTGATACCCTTGGATTCATCTCAATTATTACCATTCGACCGTTTTTAGGATTAATAGCAAACTGAACGTTTGAACCACCGGTCTCAACTCCAATTTTTCTTAAGCATGCTATCGAAGCATTTCTCATTACCTGGTATTCTTTATCGGTTAATGTAAGTGCAGGAGCCACAGTAACAGAGTCTCCAGTGTGTATTCCCATTGGATCAATATTTTCAATTGAACAGATAATTATACAATTATCTTTTTTATCTCTTACAACTTCCATTTCGAATTCTTTCCATCCCTCTAGGCACTCTTCTACTAGCACTTGGTTTACGGGGGACTCGTGCAATCCGCTCTTAATAATCTTTAAATAGTCTTTTTTATTTTTAGCAATTCCCCCTCCAAGTCCACCAAGTGTAAATGCTGGTCTAATTATTGCAGGTAAACCAATTTTTTTTAGAACTTTTGATGATTGGTTGATATTGTAAACAATTTCTGATTTTGGCAAATCTAGACCAATATCAATCATATTTTTTCTGAATTTCTTTCTATCTTCTGCGTTAGCTATTGCTTTAGAACTTGCCCCAATTAATTCAATTTTATATTTTTTTAAAATTCCTTTTTTCTCAGCTTCCATCGCAAGGTTAAGAGCGGTTTGACCACCCATAGTTGGTAGAATAGCATCTGGTTTTTCTTTTTTTAAAATTTTTTCTAAAACTTCTAAAGTAACAGGCTCAATATAAGTTTTATCAGCAACGTCAGGATCAGTCATAATCGTTGCTGGGTTTGAATTAATTAAGATAACTTTGTAACCCTCATCTTTTAATGCCTTACAAGCTTGTGTTCCTGAATAGTCAAATTCGCAAGCTTGCCCAATAATAATTGGTCCAGCACCTACAACTAATATCTTTTTAAGATCTTTTCTTTTTGGCATTTCTTTTCATGTTGTTGATAAATTCCTGAAATAGATAAACACTATCTTGTGGACCAGGATTTGACTCTGGATGGTATTGAACAGAAAATACTGGTTTATTTTTCAATTTTATGCCTTCAATACTATGATCAAATAAAGACTTATGAGTTACTTGAATATTTTTAGGTAAATTTTCTTTGACAACTTCAAAACCATGATTTTGACTAGTTATTTCTACATTATCATTTATTAAGTTTTTTACAGGATGGTTTGCACCTCTATGTCCTAATTTCATTTTTTTTGTTTTACCCCCTAAAGTTAATGCAAGAATTTGATGACCTAGACAAATACCAAATAATGGCAAATTTTTTTTAATTAGATCTTTAATTATTTTAATTGAATATTTGCCTGTCGCAGCTGGATCTCCTGGACCGTTAGATAAAAAAACACCATTTGGTTTAAGTGCTAGAATTTTTTCTGCTGATGTTTTACAAGATACTACAGTTACTTTACAATTAAAGTTTGAAAAATATCTTAAAATATTTTTCTTTATTCCATAATCTATAGCAACCACATGAAAAGAATTTTTAATATTTTTTTTATATCCAAGTCCCTTTTTCCAAGTCTTAAGACCTTTCCAAATATAATTTTTTGGTGTGGTAACTTTTTCTGCAAGATCTAAATTTTTAAGTCCACTCCATTTTATTGTTGAGTTTGTAAGTTTACTAATATTAAACTTACCCTTCTTTGAATATGCAATGGTTCCTTTAGGAGCACCTTTGTCTCTTATAAAATTAGTTAAACTTCTTGTATCTAATCCAATAATTCCAACAATTCTATTTTTTTTTAACCAAGCATCTAAATGCTGAAAAGACCTATAGTTTGATGGTGAAGTTATCTCAGAATTAAAAATTACTCCCTTAGTCCATATCTTATCAGACTCATAATCTTCTTTGTTAGTTCCAACATTTCCAATATGTGGAAACGTAAAATTTATAATTTGTTCTGCATATGATGGGTCTGATATTATTTCCTGGTATCCTGTCAAAGAAGTATTGAAGCAAACTTCTCCTGTTGCTTCTCCTTGATGACCAATACCAATACCTTTAAAAACCTTCTTATTTTCAAGAACTAAAATACCTGTATTGATTTGTGAATTTTTAGAGTTAATTTTTTTTACTTTTTTGATCAATTACAACTCATAAGTTAAAGGTTAATACAATAATTGATTTATTATCGCAACAGAGATGTATTATAAAATTGTAAAAAAACAATTTTTCTTTTGAAGATTTTTATCTTTCCAGTAAATTAAAAAATTATGCCATTAAAAGAAACAATCGAAACTGAATACAAAATTGCTCTAAAGGCCAAAGATAAAACAAAAATCTCAACTTATAGGTTAATTTTGTCCTCAATAAAGGATCTCGATATATCAAATAGATCTGGTCCTAATAAAAAAGAGACAGATGATGAAGATATAAAAAAGCTTTTGAAAAAAATGGTTAAACAACGAGCCGAATCAATAGATATTTATAAAAAAAATAGCAGAACAGATCTTCTAGAAGTCGAGCAAAATGAATACAATATTTTAACAGGATTTTTACCCAAACAATTGAGTGAAGAGCAAACTAAAATAATATGTGTAGAAATTATCTCTAAACTTGGAGCAAGTTCAATTAAAGACATGGGCAAGGTAATGGGAGAGTTAAAGAAATTACATGCTGATGAAATTGATTTTGCTAAAGCTGGCCCACTAATAAAAGAATTACTAAACAAATAATGAAATATCCCAAGGAATATCTTAATGAAATTAAAACAAGATTAAAAATTTCAACAGTTGTATCAAAATCTGTTGCTTTGAAAAAAAGAGGAAAAGAGTATGTTGGTTTATCTCCTTTTAAAAATGAAAAAACACCATCATTTACAGTGAATGATGAAAAAGAATTTTATCATTGTTTTGCAACATCAGAACATGGAAATATTTTTGATTTTTTAATGAAAACTCAAAACTTTAAGTTTGGTGAGGCAGTTAAACACTTAGCTCAGCTAGCGGGGATGCAACCTTATTTATTTTCTAAACAAGACGAAGAGAGGGAAAAAAAATGGAAGAAGTACTTAAATATTTATAGTCAGTATGTTGATTTTTATCATAATGAACTATTAAAAAATGATACTTATTCAAATGCAAGAGACTATTTAAAAAATAGATCTTTGGGTAAGGAAGAGGTTAAAAAATTTAAAATTGGCTATGTTGAAAAAAATCCAAATTTTTTTGACAAATTTAAAGATCAATTTAATGAGCAAACATTAGTTGAAAGTGGTTTATTTTATTTAGATGAAAAAAAAAAAATATATGTTGAAAGATTTAAGGGACGATTAATTTTTCCAATAAATAATATTTCTGGCCATCCTATTGCATTAGGTGGAAGAATTATTGAACAATCGGATTATTTAGCAAAGTATATTAATTCTCCTGAAACTTTATTTTTTAAAAAAGGTTCTAACCTCTATAATTTAGATTTAGCAAGAAAGTTGTCAAATAAATTAAGCGATATTTATTTGGTCGAAGGTTATATGGACGTTATTGGTTTAAGTAAAAATGGAATTGAAAATGCTGTAGCAAATTTAGGAACATCATTAACAGATAAACAGATATTAACATTAAATCAATTTTTTGATGATATTATTATTTGTTTTGATGGTGATGAAAGTGGCTATAAGGCAGCTTTAAGAGCTGCAGAGAATTCCATAAAAGATTTAAAACCGGAAAAACAAATTTCATTTTTATTTTTACCAGACAAAGAAGATCCTGATAGTTTTGTTAATAAAAATGGTAAAAATCATTTTATTGATTTTTCAAAACAAAGCAAAATTCCTATACATCAATTTATTTTTAGTCATTATAAAAAACAAACTGAAAATAACCCATCTTCAATGGCTGTATTTGATAAAAAATTAAAATCAATAGCCTATACTATTAAAGATGATTATATTAAAAAATATGTTTTAGAATATTTTTTAGAAAGAATCTCCGATTTAACCCCTCACACAAATCAAAATAAAAAGAATTATTACATAAAAAAAATCAAAACTCTTGAAAGCACAAAAAAATATTTTAATGAAAGTAAGTCCTTGACTGGTGTAGAATTAAAAGAATTTTCTCTATTATACCTTATCATGTTTAATTTGAAGTTGATGCAAGAAAATGTTCACTTATTAGAAAATATTAAATTATTTACTGATATCAATAAACAAATTTTTGATAAAATTATTTCTAAATTAAAATCTGGAGAAAAATTAACAATTGAAGAATTAGAAATTGATAATCAGCTATTAGAAAAGATCAATAAATTTGCTCCCATTAAACATATCTTAAAAAATAAATTAGATAGTGATAATGAAATTATTGAATTGTTAGAAGATATCAATAGAGACCTCAATAATTATGATCTAGAATTTAGAATAGCAGAATTAGAATCGAAATTTTCAAAGGATATGAGCGAAGCTACATTTAACGAGCTTAAAGACCTAAAAAAAAAGCAAAATATCAATTAAACCAAGGAAATTAATAATGGATTTTTGTAAATTTGACATTATATAAGACTCTTCAAATTTTATTGCGTGGAAAGAATTATTACAAAATCATTTGCAAGATTAATGGGTAGAGGGACCCATAGAGGTTTTATCACTCATGAAGAACTCAATAAATCATTAGGAAAAAGAAATCTCTCTGACGAAAATTTAGCCCAAGCTTTCATTCATATTCTAGACCAGAGCATTACTCTTGTAGAAAAGAAATCAGATTTTAAAGTTTTAAGAAAAAAAGAAAAATCATCAAAAGATGAGGGAAAAACAATAGAAAAAAGTGATGATCCTATCAGAATGTATCTTAGAGAAATGGGAGGTGTTGAATTACTCTCCAGAGAAGGTGAAATAGCAATTGCCAAAAGAATTGAAGCTGGAAAAGATGTTATGTTAATTGCTTTATCGCATAGCCCTATTACAGCTCAACAGTTCTTTGAGTGGGACGAAAAATTACAAAAAGACGAGATTTTAGTTAGGGAGATTATAGATATTGATACTAACTATATGGAAGACGAAACTACTGGCCCAAGTGCTAAACAAAAAAACACAGGAGAGGTTGATAAGGAAGAAAATTCATCTGATGATGGAGATGATGATTTCAATCCAACTCTTGCAGCAATGGAAACAGAGATCAAACCAAAAGTCTTGCAGACAGTTAACTTATTAACAAAAGATTATAATAAATTAATTAAATATCAGAAAGATAAATTAGAATGTGTTTTAAATTCACAAGTTTTTTCATCAGCCAAGGAAAAAAGTTACGAAAAAATTGTTGATGGAATTTTGGAAAATATTAAATCTCTTCAGTTATCGCCTGCGGTTCTGGAGGATTTAGTTCAGAAACATTATGTTGAAAATAAAAAGATTATTTCTTTGGAAGGAAATCTATTACGATTGGCCATGGACCAAAAAATTCCAAGAGCTGAATTTGTTAAATTTTATATTGGTAACGAAATTAACCCAAACCTTAAGAAATTTTTAGATACCAACCCTGTCTGGAAAAGTTTTTTTTCTAAAAATAAAGAAGAATTTAAAAATATTAAAGAGAGATTGATCGAAATTAGCCATAAATTAGGAATGTCTGTTACAGATTTTAAAAAATTAGTAAGCAGAGTTCAAAAGGGAGAAAAAGAATCTAGGATAGCTAAAAAGGAAATGGTTGAAGCTAATTTGCGTTTGGTGATTTCGATCGCTAAAAAATATACAAATAGAGGACTTCAATTTTTAGATTTAATTCAAGAGGGTAATATTGGCTTAATGAAAGCTGTAGATAAATTTGAGTATAGAAGGGGATATAAGTTTTCAACATATGCAACTTGGTGGATAAGACAGGCCATAACAAGATCAATTGCTGATCAAGCAAGGACGATAAGAATTCCAGTCCACATGATTGAGACAATTAACAAAATTGTAAGAACTCAGAGATTAATATTAAGTGAATTTGGGAGAGAGGCAACACCTGAAGAGTTATCTAAAAAATTGAGAATGCCTTTAGATAAAGTGAGAAAAGTTTTAAAGATTTCTAAAGAACCAGTCTCTCTTGAAAAACCAGTTGGAGACGAAGAAGATAGTAGTTTAGGAGATTTTATTGAAGATACAAAAGCTCTTGCTCCGTTAGAACAAGCGATTAAATCTAATTTAGGTGAGGCAACTACAAAAATTTTATCAACGTTAACTCCTAGAGAAGAAAGAGTTCTGAGAATGAGATTTGGTGTGGGAATGAATACAGATCATACTTTAGAGGAAGTTGGGCTTCAATTTTCAGTAACTAGGGAAAGAATAAGACAAATTGAGGCTAAAGCACTTAGAAAATTAAAACACCCTAGTAGATCTAAGCAATTAAAAAGTTTCTTAGAAAGCTAAAAAAGATTAATTGGGCCGTTAGCTCAATAGTAGAGTACTGCATTGACATTGCAGGGGTAGTTGGAGCGTAACCAACACGGCCCACCATTAATTGTTATCTTTAATTGATAACTGTAAAAAAATGTTATAACAAATACATAAAATGGGCCTGTAGCTCAGTTGGTTAGAGCAGTACACTCATAATTTACGACTCAAAAAAAAAACCTAAAAAAGTATTTAAAATCAACCTTCATTAGAGAACTTTTTTTCATTAAAAAATTTACCAACTATTTACCAACGAATTTAATCATCCATACAATTTTATAGAGCAGTGCCCTGAAAAGTTGCAAAAATTTATGGTAGAGCAGTGCCCTGAAAAGCTGAAAAAAAATAGGAAAGTATAGGATAGAGCAGTGCCCTGAAAAAAAATAATTTAATTATTGAAAAGGCTTGTAAGAATCATTACACTTATAGAAGGTGAATTTTTGATTCAATCGAGGGCTACATATACACATAAAATTTACTGACTTTATAAAGTGTGTATTTGCAGCCCTCAGACTGGTTAGATACTTTCACTACCTAGCGGGAGAACTGGGATTTGATATCTGAGCGTAAGTGTTCTCTTGAAAAGTTAGGGGTGACATCAGACCCGATCATAAAATTTTACCTGTAAATTAACCAATGAACTAAGGTTCAACTTGGGTGAAATATGAATAAAGTCAGGTTATATTATTTTATCTTTTTCGAATTATTAGTTCGGAAAGATAAAAATGACAGATAAAATAAAGTATAAATCTGTAGCTATAGACAATAATTGCTACAAAAAAATCGAAGAACTAACCACAGCATTAATTCCTGGTATAACGATATCTAGAGCTCAAGTCGTTAGAACTTTGGTTGATCAAAAAAGCTCAGGTCAAAATGCAAATCAAACAATTGTTGGTTTATTCTCAGAGCATACACCTCAACAAAGAGCAGAAATATTAAAGGATATTGATGATAAAATGCTCAATCTATTAGGTCTTGAACAGAAAGAATTGCCATGGTTAAATTGTAATGATTTGCCAACTAAATGGGTAAAAATTATGGAAGACTTAAGACTAGTTGTGGCAAAACTTAAATATGAACAACATCAAGATGAAAGGAGCATAAACTGATGACTTATACATTTGCTCCAAACAATTTTAATTACGCAGATTGCAATAGGTGTTTTTATCTTAAGTACAAATTAAATATTGAAATAAAAGGTAATTTCCCAAGAATATTTAATGCATTTGATTTAAAACAAAAAGCTTATTTTATTGACAAAAGCACATCTGAGATAACTGATAAATTACCTGATGGAAAATTTTATAAAACAGTTACAAAGAAAATTTCAGATCAGAGGAAAAAGAAAGGTGATCCAGAATTTAACGATCTAGAAATTCCAGCAACTATTACCTCAAAAGGACTAAAAGATAATAAAGACAGAGCGTATATCCTAGAAGGAAAACCTGATTTAGTTGTAAAGTTTGAGAAGAGTAACGGAGTTTTGGATTTTAAAACAACTGATGATAAAGACAAAAGTCAGTCGTATAGATTTCAACTTGAGTCTTATGCTAAAATTTTTGAAAATCCTCTAAGAGGCCCAGAATTGAAGCCAATTTCACATTTGGGTTTAATTCAATTTTCTCCAGAGGAAATTACTTCAAGTGATCTACAATCTATAAATCAAAAAATGAAAATAAGTTATTTTCCTTTAAAAAGAAATGAGGATGAGTTCAAACAATTTGTTACTGATAAAATTGATATTCTTGAAGATAATCAAATACCAGAGAAACATGTTGAGTGTAAAATATGTAATTCTGCAGATAAATATTCTGAGGTAATTAATGAAAAATAATCTTGATGAAATAATTAAAGAAAGATTAGAGAATAGACTTGAGTGGAAAAACTATCTTGGATGGTTAATTACCCATAGGCAGCTTCATATGAATGCTAAGAAAAAGTTCTACGAAGATAAGCCTTTGTTAAATTTGATCCTAAAATTATATTTTCTTCCATATAATACAATGAAGTATTTTATTTACAGATGTGATTGTCATAAATTTGAAATGATCGAAACGGAGATAAAAATGCTCAAAAAAGTTAGAGACAGTAAAGATGAGCAATCACAATAAAATCAGACCTGTTGATAAAAATAATCCAAATGGAAAATATAAAATTTTATTTTCTACACCTCAAACTAAAAATAGCAATATCCCAATGGAGTTTAGAGGATTACAAATTTACAATAGTAAATTTTTAGCTGAAGAGGCTTTAAGGAAAAGAAAAAAGCTTACAAAAATTCTTGAAGAAAAAAGAGCTAAATCTATGCAAGGAAATAAAAGAGCTCTGGGAAATTCTGGTGGAGATCAATCTAATTTAATTCAATATAGTTCAGAGGTTCAAAAACTTAAAAATGCTAAAATAAAAAGAGCAAAAGAGCTTTATAAAGAGGGATACTCAAAATCTCAAATTTTAAGAATGATAATCAATGAATTTAAACTTGATAGAAATTTAGAATCAAGATCTTGGCCTAAATGGCTAAGTAACATAACATTAAGTTATAAAAAAGGAGAGAAATGAGTCAGAAAATAAAATGTCCACACTGTGAAAAAGAGTTTCCTATGGAAGACGGCTTGTCTTCTCATCTTAAAGATCTTGAAACAAAAGCTAGAGAAAGAGTTGAAAAAGAGCAGGGTCAAAAATTAAAAAAAAATATAGAACAACTTAAAATTCTTGAGGATACAAAAAAAGAATTAGAACTCTCTAACAAACAAAAAGAGGAACAAATTAAATCGATCAATGAAGACAAAGAAAAGGAAATTAACCAAGCTGTAAAAACTGCTGTTGATACAAAAGTTAAAAATTTAGATAAAGAGAATAAAGAGCACTATGAAAGTCTCTATGAAACAAAACTTAAAGAACTAAAAGAAAATTTAGGCGAACAAAACAGTGAAAAACAAAAACTTTGGGAGCTTAAAGAGAAAAGATTAATTGCAACAATTGAAGATCTTCAAAAAAAGGCAACACAAGGAACAACGGTAGATCAAGGATCATCTGCAGAAATGCAATTAGGTGATTTTTTAAAGAAAATATTTAAAGAAAAAAACGATCGAATTACTGAATATGCTAAAGGGGTAGCAGGGGGTGATTGGCTTCATGAGGTAAGAGAGAGCAATTATACTATTTGTAAAATTTTGTATGAAAGTAAAAAAACTAAAAGTTGGAGTAATGAATGGATAAAAAAATTACAAGACGATATGAAAGACTCTAAATCTGATGTTGGGATTATATTTACTAGAGCAACACCAAAAGATTTTCCAAAAGATGTGCCATGGGATCACAAAGGTAATATTTTTATTTGTAAATATGATTTTACAGCTCTTAGAGCATTAGCGACTACTCAAAGATGGTATTTAGCAGATAAAAATAAAAAAAAAGAAAATTCAAAGGACAATGTTTTATCTGCAATAGAATTTATTGAAAATCCAATAATTAAAAATCTTCTTATGCAGCAAATAAATGTTTCTGATAAAAAAAGAAAAAAACTTGATTTAACAATGAAAAATTTAAATGATGTTATAGAGTTAAATGAATCAATGGATGGAAATTTAGAAGAACTATTTACAGAAATTGATAAAATTGGAATTTCAGCATTTTTAGCTAAGTGGAAAAAAAATAATTAAGTGGAAAAAAAAGATAGAAGTAAGTGGACTAATAAATTTCGAGCTCTTGGAAAAAAGAAAGGCTCAAGACAAGATTTTGTTAACCTTTATAAAGAAATGAAAAAAGAAAAAGATCAAAATACTGATAAAGAAAAAATTTCAAAAGATGAAGAAAATTGGAAAAATTTGATAAAAGACGAATAGCAATGAATTAATAAACTTAATGAAATTAATAGATTTTATCTTAAAAAATTTACAATCTGCATCATTTCTTGAAGATATAAAAAATGAATATCCATCTGGAGAATTAGGATGGGGAGAAGATGTAGTTTTGAAAAATGTGCTTGATTATAATGATTTTGAACTTCAACTTACCTATTTAAAATATTTTAATGGTGATATTAATAGAGAAATAGATAAAAATATTAACCGTTCCAATCGAGTTGCTTGGAAGGCTTTAAAAGATTTCTTCAAAAAAAATAATCAAATAAATAAAAAAAATATTGATAAATATTTTATAAAAAAAAATATATTCAATTTATCTTCATTAAACTTTAATTTCACAGATAATTTAAATTATGCAAAAAACGAAAATGTAGATAATTATGAAATTTTAAATCTTCTAAAAGACTATATATTGTTTGGTGTTTTATTTGATAAAGCAAAAGATTTTTCTTTAACTTTATTGGGCGATATAACTTTCGGAAGAGACACTTGTTATTACATAGTTTGCTTTTATTCAAAAACTGATAAGAGGCATCATTTACTTTTGTTATTTCTAGAAGCAGATGGAAATGATCAATATCATTATATTCAATCATTCAAAACACCACCTAACTTAAGCCAGGTTAAATTTGCGGTAGATAAATCGAAATCCGATTTATTGTATTATAATTGGAATTCAAAACATGTAGAAAATTTTAATATTTATAAGCCTAAAAATAAATCAACTTTGTCTGCATGGTCACTTAAAGAAAATAAAAAAGCACTTAAATCAGAAAGAGTGGAAAATAGAATATTTAAAGATGAAGATTCTTTTTATAATCATTTTAAAAATGATTCTATTGTTCAAACTAACTATTTAAAAAAATACCCTGAAAAATATTTTAAAAATCAAAATCCTATCTGGATAATTAAAGAGCATTTTAGAGAAAATCCAAATCAAAAATTTAAAAAGTTTAATTTTTACAAATATATTATGAGTGAAAAATTTAACTTCAGAAATGATCCAAAATTTATTATTGAGATTATTCATTCAAAAGAAGATTTAGAAGGTTTATTGTCATACGTTCCACTAAAAACTCAGCAGAATAAAGATTTAGCAGAGGAAATAAGAATACTTAGAATGTTTAGAAGTAAAGATAAAAATTTTTTAATTAAAGTATTTAAAACTAATAAAGATAAACTTTATGATTTAGCTACAAACTATATGCCTAAGAGCATTTTTAATGATAAAAAATTAGTTCTAGAATTAGTTAAGTTAGACACTGATATTATTAGTTTAATAGGAGAAAAGCTTAAAAAAGATAAGAAATTTATGAAAAAAATATGGGAGTAAAAAAAAACAAAACTATCTATGTGTATGTAAGATGTGAAACAAAACATTGCGATAATAATTTTAAATTACTCAAAATTCCAAAGATTTTAGCTGGTAAACAAAAATGCCAGATTTGCAAATACGTTATGAAGAAGGTGAAGGTTAACAAAGATATAGAAGTAGTTGAAAATAAAAAAACCAAAAACAAAAGAAAAATTACCCATTTTTTTAAAAATTTAAATATCAACAAACTTTTGAATATTTTAAATAATTGGAAACCAGAGCTAGTCTACGACTTAGCAGAAAAAATAACTAAATGTGTAAAAGGGTATAATGAAATTAATGATGAAGAGGAGCATTTTAAAAATTATTTAGCTCCATTAATTTTTAGTGGAGAATTTTTTTTAAAAATTAAACCCCATTTTAAAATTATAAATTGGTATGATTGCATAATGTATGAAGACACTTTGTGGAATGAAGCGTATGTTCTTTATTGTTCTAAGGATAAAAAATATAGACTTATTAATACCGAATTTAGATCAAACATGCACGATAGTGTTTTTATATTAGATACCATTACAGAAAAAAATTATAAAAAAATTTTAAACAAGAAAGATTATTATATGAAAATTTTAGACAGATATGTTGAAAAAGAATATGACTTTATGTTTAAAGACAAACATATTGATGATGATTTTTTCAAAGCTAAAAATCCTCCATATTACAAACTTAGTAGAAGTTTGATATTATCAAAAAGTTATTACCAGTCATATCATAAGGAAGCTTTGGTTTTAGATCATGTTGAAAAAGATATAAATGAGGTTACAGAGGTTTATTCTGGAAAATATCAATTAGGAAAAAAACATGGATATGGAACCATAAAATATAAAAGTGGGGATATTTATAAAGGTGAATTTAAATACGACTTATTTGATGGAGTTGGAGAATATATTTGGGCCGATGGTTTAAGATACAAGGGTGATTGGAAGAATGGCAAAATGAATGGAGAAGGAACATTGCTACATCCAAGTGGTGAAAAATATTCAGGAAAATTTAAAGACGATAAAAAAAATGGCAAAGGGTATTATATTAATCCAAATGGTACCACCTATGAAGGTGAATATAAAAATGATGTGGTTCATGGAAAAGGCAAATTTATTGATGCCGTGGGAAAAGTAATAGAAGGAACTTTTAAAAATGGAAAGTTTGTAAAATAATTAATTTAATATCTCAAAAGTTTCAAATTTACTTACCAACGGATTTACCAACAAATGCAATTACAGACAGAAACAAACAGAAACAAAATATAAACATTCATGCTTGATTAACTTTTTTAATGATATAAAACCTAAGTTTTACTAAGGGCCTGTAGCTCAGTTGGTTAGAGCAGTACACCCATAATTTCTTGTGCAAAAAATTTGGCTAAAAAAACTTCGGTAATCAATACTTATTTAATCAATTATTAATAGAAAAATTTTTACCAACTATTTACCAACAAAAAATATTTTAAAAGCTTGCTTTTGAAAAAAGAATCTTATAAAAGTGATTTGTGAAAATAATTTCTTTATTTTGTGGTTGTGGTGGTATGGACTTAGGGCTTGTTAAAGCTGGTCATAAAATTGTCTATGCAAATGACAATGATAAAGATTCTATTGAAACTTATAAAAAGTACTTTACCAAAAAATTCAAAATATCACCATCTCACGTTCATCTTAACGATGTAAAAAAAGAAAAAATAAAAGATATTCCCAATGGCGATGTGATTGTAGGAGGTTTTCCATGCCAGGGTTTTTCTATTGCGAATACTTTTAGAAAAGACAAGCGATCAATGGAGCGAAAAAATAATGATCTATATTTGGAAATGATCAGAATTATTAAAGGAAAGAAACCTAAATATTTTATTGCTGAAAATGTACCAGGTATTTTATCTCTTGGTGGATATAAAGATAAAGATGCCAAAAAGAAAAAAATGGGTCGAATTTTTACTTCTATTCTCGGTGATTTTCAAAATATTGGATATAAAGTTAAATGGCAAATTCTTAATGCAGCTGAATTTGGAGTGCCTCAATCTAGAAGAAGAGTAATTATTTTAGGAACAAGAAAAGATATTAAAAAAGATTTTATTCATCCACAACCTACCCATTCTATTGAAGATGATCTATTTTTGAAAAAAACTCCCACTCTTTGGGATGCAATAAATGATTTAGAAAAAATAAAATTAGGTGATAAGAAAATTTTTAATCATGAAGGCTCAAAGCATAAGGTGAAATTTAATGGATATATTGGGAACAGAGTTACAAAAAAAAATAAAGTTTCACCTACAATTGTTGGAAGAGGGGGTGGTACAGGAGGTCCAGTTATTATTGCACATCCAAATGGTAAAAGAAGATTAACAGTGAGAGAAACAGCAAGATTGCAGGCTTTCCCAGATGATATGTTCTTTTGTGGACCAGTAAGCTCTGGATATAGGCAGATAGGTAACGCTGTGGCATGGCCGGTTGCTTATCATTTAGGGAAAATTTTGAGTAAATTGAATTAGGAAAATTTCTTTTTTAGTTGTAAATAAATGTTTTTTTGAGTTTTTTCATCATATTTTAAAACTCGATCAATTGGTGTAATAATTTTTAAATTTTCATTTTTTCCTCCTTCATTACAAATATGACATTGAGTTAAAAAATCCTTAGCTTCCAATTTTTTATCATTTAAATTTTTTCCTTCATCTTTTTGTTTATGAGCAAATATATGACCAACATGTAACTTAATTTTTTGACCTTCTCTAAATGGATCTTCATCATCTGGAGTTCTTCCACATTGTTGGCATGTAAAATTATCCCTTGTAAAAACTTCATTTCTAATTTTTTTATTCACACCTCTGCTTCTGATTTTACTGGGATCAGGATTTTCATTTAGTAAAATCCATTCATCAACTTTTAGAGTTTTCTCAGATTTATTTTTTGATTGCCAATTAATGATGTCGAAACCTTTTTCATCTCTTAGCTCAAAAACCCTTCTCATAGAGTGACTAATTGGTTTGTCATTTTTCCCAGGTAGCTGAGCTAACTCTCCTGAGGTAACTATTTCATTTAAATTTTTTTTAAACCAACCTATTGTTCTGTCTGTATAGCTTTGGCCTTTGGTGTTTTGTATAAACTCCTGTAATTCTTTCTCTCTAACTTTGCTTCGTGCCTTACTCATAATTCATCATTATGCCAGGTAAAGAGGTCAGCTTCAAAAGGAATATTCCTAAATTTTAATAAAGCTTTATATTTTTTAAGTCTTTCATCTTTTTTAGCACTTTTTAAATAATCAAGTATTTGATCGTAGGTTAATCCCTTCAGATTAATTTTTTTTACGTCTACATACTCCTCATATTCCATCCCTGCTATCGCATAGCCTTTATTTGGATCGATGTGTTCAGAATAACTAATAGTATCTTTTGTTTCTTTTAAGATATCGTACCAGTGAGCAATTTGATTTTTATTATCAAAAAGATAATCTTTTCTGTAATCAAACAGATCTAATTGTTGCATATTTTGGAGTTGTGTTTGTTATGAAAAATAACTTAACAATTATATATATAAAAAATAATTGTGACTTTTGTATGATTTATTTAAAATTTACTTACCAACTATTTACCAACCAATGCAATTACAATAGGAAATAAATAGAAACAAAATAAAAACATTGGTGCTTGATAAACTTTTTTAATCGTATAAAACCTAGATTTATCAAAGGGCCTGTAGCTCAGTTGGTTAGAGCAGTACACTCATAATGTATTGGTCCCAGGTTCGAGTCCTGGCGGGCCCACCAATTGAATTAATTTTTTGAAAAATTTTCCAGAGTCTTGAAAAGAGAATTTATGTCCCCGTTATTTGAACTTAGTATTGAGGCAAACTCTTCTTTTTGAGTTCTTGCTAAACTTAAACCCTCAATAATTAAATCTCTTATCAATGGGTTTTTTGGGTTTTTTGTATAAATTCTCCAATCAATCTTAATTTCAGGTCTTTCATTTGTTTCTTTAAGAACACTATTAACAATAGTGTAGTTCTCATTTAGAATTTTTTTATTCTGTACATCAATTTCTGGATTTGTGTACTCTGCCAATCTACTAGAAAAGCTTTTGAGAAAATATTTTTTGAATAGTTTTGCATATTTTTTTTTATCTACATCATTTAAATTTTTTCTTGCTCCTCCTAGTGTATAAAATCCAATCCCCCTTATATCCACAGTCTCCTCAGCAATTATTTTGAGTTTTTCTATTTTTTTTTCTTTGGTTAAATCTTGAGATAAAACTTTTGATGCTCTATTTACGGTTGACTGCACAAATATTTCAGGTTCGATTGAATAAGCATTCATAAAAATGCTTAAATAAATTAATAAAATAAAAACAAACTTGTTATATTTCATATATTTAAGAAGATTTATTTGTTTTCTATCTCTTCCCAATCACTATCGTCTTGGGTTTCAATAATTTTTTTAGTATTAAGGATTTTTTGTTGTCTATCTTGTAAATACAAACTTTTAACTGATGCATAAAAATCTAAAGAGTTTTTCTCTAAATTTTCTATAGCATTAAAATTTTTAGCTCTAAAATCTACACCCGATGTTACTTTTGAACTGTAGTAGTCTATTTCACTGAAGTATTGAGTGTCATTTTTTACTGTTATATTGTACCAGGCATCTCCTCCAGTGAAGTTTACCACAGATCCAATAGTATCTCTAACCGTACTAGGTCCTAAAACTGGTAGGACGATATAACAACCTGGCCCAATTCCATGTCGAGCAAAAGATTGTCCAAAATCCTCTTTTTCATATTCATCTAAACCAAGTTGTTGAGCAACATCAAATATACCAAAAATTCCAACGGTTGTATTAAGAACTAATCTTCCAGTATTTACTCCTGCTTTTGCAAAGTCTCCCTGAAGAATATTATTTGGTATTGTTATCAGATTTGAGAGGTTGTCTATTGAGTTACCAACACCTGATCTTAGTGGAGAAGGCAATTTTCTGTAAACAGTTGCTACCGGCTTAAAGATTGCACCATCTAAAACTTGATTAAAAGCAAAAGTTGCCCTATTAAATTTTTCTGAGCAATCTTTTATTTCAGACGGTTTGTTCTTCTTTAATATTAGCTCCCCATCAGTTCCTGCGACTACGTTTGAGCTTAGCGCAAGGGTTGTAAATATTATTATAACAAATCTCTTAAGCATATGTGATTTATATTATATTAATCTTCAATGTAAATTAAGAATTTGTTAATAATGGCACCTAAAATAGGCTTAAATTTGGAAAGAAACTACTCAATTAATTTTGATTTACCTCAAAGAAGCAAAAAACTTATTAAGTTTATTATAATCCATTATACTGGAATGAAAATTGAATCAAAAGCAGTTAGAAGGTTATTAAACCCAAAGTCTGGAGTTAGCGCACATTATTTTATAAAAAATGATGGAACTATAATTAATATGGTACCCGAAGAATATATTGCATGGCACGCAGGAGTTTCATGCTGGAAAAATTATAAATCATTAAATAAACACTCAATAGGAGTAGAAATAAGTAATCCAGGTCATAAGCATGGATATAGAAATTTTTCACATAATCAAATTTCTTCACTTTCAAAATTACTTAAGAAATTTAAAGAGAAGTATAAAATAAAAAAAAAAAATATTCTAGGTCATTCTGATATAGCCCCTTTTAGAAAAATGGATCCAGGAGAAAAATTTCCCTGGAAAAATTTAGGAAAAAAAAAGATATCTTTTTGGTATAAAATTAATGAAGAGAAAGTAAAAATTCATAGAGGAAAAAAATTAACTAATATTGAGGAAGAGTTATTTTTAAAAAATTTATATCAGTTTGGCTATTGTAAGATAAAAGCCAAGAGTATTAATCAAAATATGAGTTATCTTGCGAAAGCATTTCAAAGGAGATTTAGACAAGATCTTATCAATGGTAAAATCGATAAAGAATGCCTTTTAATAAGCAAAAGTCTTTTAAAAAATTAAAATATTAATCTTGAAATTTTTTGATTAAATTATAGATTGGTTAAGCCAGATAAACGACTTATCGCTTTAATTTTTTAAAGAGGAAAGTCCGGACTCTACAAGGATACAGTGCCAGGTAATACCTGGCGGGGGCAACCCTAGGGATAGTGCCACAGAAAATAAACCGCCATAACATGGCAAGGGTGAAAAGGTGTGGTAAGAGCACACCGGTTCTATTGGTAACAATGAACGCTGGAAAACCCCACTGGGAGCAAGACTAAGTAGAGATGACATTGTTGAGAAACTAAAAGCCATCCTTGGCTAGTCATCAGGGTTAGTTGCTCGAGCTTAAAAGCGATTTTAAGCCTAGACAAATGATAAGTTTAAATGACAGAACCCGGCTTATAGTTTATCTGGCAAATTTACTCAAAAACTCTTTATTTTCTAATTTCAATAACTTAGTTCTTTTTTTTGAAATATATCTCAATTAAACTATAAATTGTATGTATTGACACTAAGTTAAAAAACCCATATTATCCCATATATTCCCAAATAAGAGGGAATAAAGGAATTTATGAATTATGTTTTTATCGACGTTCGAAAACAAATTAGACAAAAAAGGGAGGGTGTCAGTGCCTGCTAACTTTAGATCTTATTTATCTAATTTAGGATATAATGGAGTGGTTTGTTATCCATCTTTTAATAATCAATCAATTGAAGCATGGCCACAAGATAGGATAGAAAAGATTTCAAATAGCATAGACTCCCTCAATCCTTTTGAGGAAAAAAGAGATTTTTTTGCAACATCAATTTTATCTGAAAGTACAAATTTACAATTTGATAATGAAGGTAGAATTTCACTTACATCAAAATTATTAAAACATGCAAAAATTAAGAATAGCATAATATTTGTTGGTCAAGGAAAAACTTTCCAAATTTGGGAACCATCAGCTTTTGAAAAATTTAAGGTTAGTGCAAGGAAAAAAGCAAATGTCAACCGTGCAAGCCTTAAATGGGAAAAACATTTTAACAACAAAGAGGGGGAATAAAAAATGACAATTAATTTTAAGGCACCAGAAATTAAAGAATTACAGCCAAGGTTATTAGTTATGGGCGTAGGTGGCGCAGGAGGAAATGCAATTAATGAAATGATTGATAACGGAATGCAAGGTGTTGAATTTATTGCGGTAAATACAGATGCTCAAGATTTAAAACATAGTAAAGCTAAATCAAAAGTTCAAATTGGTTTAAATCTAACAAAAGGATTGGGAGCAGGAGCTAAAATTGATATTGGCCAAGCTGCAGCTGATGAGTCATTAAATGAAATAGTTAACATTTTGCAAGGTGCAAATATGGTTTTTATAGCAGCTGGAATGGGTGGTGGAACTGGAACAGGGGCAGCTCATGTAATTGCAAGAGCTGCAAAGGAATTAAATATTTTAACGGTTGGAGTTGTCACTCTCCCTTTTTTATATGAAGGACCTTCAAGAATGAGAAGAGCCCAAGTAGGGTTAGAGGAACTTAGAAAACATGTGGACACTATTATAGTAATCCCAAATCAAAATTTATTTAAGATTGCAAATGAACAAACTACATTTGAAGAGTCATTTAATCTTTCTAATAATGTTTTAATGCATGGTGTACAGAGTGTAACTGATCTGATGGTTAGACCTGGTATTATAAATTTAGATTTTGCTGATGTTGAAACAGTTATGGCTTCAATGGGTAAAGCTATGATGGGAACAGGAGAGTCCGAAGGAGAAGGAAGAGCTATGAAAGCTACAGAAATGGCAATTAGCAATCCTTTAATTGATGATTATACTTTGAAAGGAGCTAAAGGTTTACTAGTAAATATTACTGGAGGAAAAGATCTTAAGTTATTTGAAGTAGATGAAGTAGTTAATAAAATTAGGTCAGAAGTAGAGGCTGACGCTGAAGTAATAATTGGTGCCATAACAGATCCCTCCCTTGAGGGAAAAATACGTGTTTCAATTGTTGCTACATCTCTTGACGGTCAGCAACCTGAAACAAAATCAGTTATAAATATGGTTCATAGAATACAAAATAGAAACCCAGGATATTCTGATTTTTCCAATATGGGATTAAACTTTTCAAGCAATAATACAAATCCAGTCTCGCATGGTGCAAATGCTTTAAAGCTTGAAAATGAAGTTACTCCTGAAAACTATAATGAAACAGTTAATGATGTTAACGATCAGTATCACGAGGAATTACTTAAAAATCAGGAGGTAGAAAGTATAGTCGAGGATACTTCTAAAGAAAGTGAAATATCTTTTTCTCAAGAAGCCTTAGAAACGTCTGAAAGTGATCAAAACAATTCTGCAGATTTGAAAGAATTTGGAGTAGAGATTGCTGAACCTGATTTATTCAATTCTGAAAATAAAGATTCTACTTCTGAAAGTTTATTAGGACCTAGCGAGGAAGATCAAGAAGAAGATGATCTTGAAATACCAGCATTTTTAAGAAGACAAAAAAATTAATGGTCTTCAAAAAAATAAATGGAAGCCACCATGGTATTGGATACTACAAAACATTATCCGGTACTGCTAAATGAATTAATTAGTATTATTTCCCCTCAACATGGTGGCACATTTATTGACTGTACTTTCGGCCAAGGTGGATATTCAAATAAAATTCTAAGCTTTAAAAATTCAAAAGTTATTGCATTAGATAGAGATGTAGTTAGCAAAAAAAAAGCAGAGGAAATTTCAAGAAAATTTCAAGATAGATTTATATTCAAAAATAAAAAATTTAGTCAATTAGAAGATTTAAAATTAAAAAGTGAAAATATAAAGGGTATAATTTTTGATTTAGGATATTCTTTAAATCAAATCAAAGATCCTGAGAAAGGATTATCTTTCAATTCAATTGGTGACCTAAATATGTGCATGGGTATTAATGATTTTTCGGCAAAAGATACAATAAATAGATTAGATCGTTTAGATTTAGAAAAAATTTTTAAGTTTTTTGGTGATGAAAAAGAAGCAAAAAAAATTGCAAGTCAAATTGTAAAGGAAAGAAAGATAAATGAAATTGACACTCAAAGATTGGTAAAATTAATCGAGAAAGTGAAAAGAAAAAAAAATTACAAGATTCACTGTGCTACAAAAGTCTTTCAAGCTTTACGGATTTTTGTAAACAAAGAAATTAGTGAATTAATCTATGGATTAATAGCTGCCTCAAAGATATTAAAAAAAGATGGAGTTTTAGCTGTGGTGACTTTTCATTCAATAGAAGATAAAATAGTTAAATACTTTTTTAAAAGTTTGTCAGAAAATAAAAGTATTTCAAGATATGTTCCAAAACTAGATCAACCAGACACTTTATTCGCTATGTTAGAAAAAAAACCAAAAAAACCATCCACTAGAGAATTAAATGAGAATATTCCCTCTAGATCAGCAAAACTTAGATATGTGGTAAAAAAAAATGATTTTTATAAGTTTGAGACAGATGTTTTTCAAAAGTTTAGACATTTGATTGAAATAGAAAATTATGGAAACAAGCTATGAAAAAACTTTTAGCAACATCTTTGATATTAATTCTAATTTTATTTACTGCATTAATAAAGAATTCAACAAAAAGAATTGATGATATGATCTTTATCTCTGAGGAAAAAAACAGGAGTTTAAATAATGATTATGAGAATATTAAGTTAGAATATGATTATCTTAGTTCAACAGAAAATTTACTCAAATTTCAGAATTTGTATTTTGATGATGAATTAGAAAAAATAGATATTAAAGAGATTAAAATCATAAGCATAAGGTCAAATAAATTAATAATCAAAGAATTAAAATTCATTAATGAATAAAAAAAAAAATAGAATTTTTTTAGAAGACCAACAAAATGATTTTTTATATCAAAAAAGTAAATCAAACCTCAACATTACGTTTAATAGAATATCATTTATTTTTTTTATTTTTTTTATCATTTTTATTATTTATTCAATTCATTTAATTCACCTTGGATCCAGAAAATTTAATTTAGACAATACAGATAAAATAGAAATTTTATCTAATGATTTATATAGAGCAGATATTGTAGACAGAAATAACAAATATTTAGTAAAGACAGTCAGTTCTATAGATATTGGGATTAGTAGTAAAAAAGTTATAGACATAAAAAAATTAATATTAAATTTAAGATATATTTTCCCAGAAAAAGATTATTCAAAAATCAGTTTTAATCTTCAAAACAAAAACTTTTTTTATTTTGAAAAAAAAATTTCAGATGAAAATTATGAAAAAATTATGCAATTAGGAGACAAGGCAATTCAACCAGAGGAAAAATTAACAAGAATTTATCCTGAAAAAAATTTATTTAGTCATATAATTGGTCAAATAGATAATGACAATAATGGAATATCAGGTCTTGAAAAATCACTGGATGACCAACTAAAAATTAATCAAAAACCAATCAAATTGACAGTTGATAAAGATATTCAATTTTTAATTAGGAATGAGCTTCTTAGGTTTAATGAAATCTTTAAAACCAAAGGTAGTTCAGCAATTTTAATGGATGTAACAAATGGTGAAATTTTATCACTAGTTTCTTTACCTGACTTTGATCCAAATATGAGAAAAAAAATTTCTGATAAAAATTTTATAAATAGAGCAACTAAAGGAGTTTATGAATTTGGATCTGTTTTTAAAACATTTACTCTCGCAGCAGCATTTGATGAAAAACTAATTGAACCAGAAACAGAATTCATTGATTTACCAAAATCTTTAATGTGTGCAGGATTTCCTATAAGAGAGTATGATGATAAAATACCCTCAAGTTTATCTGCTGAACAAATTTTAATTAGGTCTGGAAATATAGGTTCAGTTAGAATTGGTCAAAAATTAGGGGAAGATAAATTTAGATTATTTTTATCTAAAATTGGCATTCTAGAAAAGATTCAATTTGATATTGAGGAGGTCGGTAGTCCAATAAAATTTAATTGGGGAAAATGTCCACTTGCTACCGCTTCATTTGGACATGGTATTACAACTACTTTACTTCAATTGGCAAAAGCATATTCAATAATAGCTAATGGTGGTTATGATATCAAACCAAATTTAATTAAAGAAAGTAACAGTAAAGAAAGAAAAAGAATTTTAAGTGAAAATGTTTCAGAAAAAATCTTACCAATTTTAAGAAAAATTGTCATATCAAAAGAAGGTACAGCATCATTGGCGAATGTTGAGGGTTATGAAATTGGTGGAAAAACAGGCACTGCTAACAAAAGTTTATCAGGTGAATATTCAAATAAAAAAATAAATACTTTTGTTTCAGTATTTCCAATATCTAAACCTAAATTTGTTTTAGCAGTGATGTTGGATGAACCAAAAATAAATGAAAGTTATATTTATGAATACAGGGATGGTTCAAATTTCAAATTAAAAGGGAGTCCTCGAAATACAGCTGGATGGAATAGTGTAGAGGTTAGTGGACATATTGTTGAAAAAATTGGGCCTATTTTAGCCACAAAGTACAGTGAAATTAATTAATTCATGCAGCTAAAAGATTACATTCCTTGGGTTGATAAAAAACACAGTAAAGTTTTTTTTTCGGGCATTGCTTTTGACAGCTCTAAAGTAAGAAAAGACAACATTTTTTTCGCTATCAAGGGGAATAAATCTGACGGAAATAACTATATTAATTCAGCAATCCAGAGAGGAGCGAAAATCATCATTTCTGAAAAAAAAAAATTTAAAAATATAAAAAATATTACCTTTATAACCTCAAAAAATGTGAGAAAATTATTAGCTAATACTTCATTCAAAATTTTAAATAAAAAACCTAAAAATTTAATCGCTGTGACAGGCACTAATGGAAAGTCATCAGTTGCCGACTTTTATTATCAAATATTAGAGCTTAATTCAAAAAAAGTAGCCTCTATTGGAACAATAGGCGTCCGCTGCAAAGATTATAAAAAAAATTTAGAAAATACAACTTTAGACCCAATCAGGCTAAGTTATTTACTTAAAGATTTAAATAAAAAAAAGATTGAATACGTTATTATGGAGGCTTCCAGTCATGGTCTTAAACAAAATAGATTAGATGGACTACTTTTTGATATGGGTATTTTTACCAATTTATCTCATGATCATTTAGATTACCATAATGATATGAACGACTATCTTAATTCTAAGTTATACCTATTTAATAAATTGATTAAAAAAAATGGTAATATAATTTCAGATGCAAATATTCCTGAAATAAAAAAAATAAAAAATATTTCATTAAAAAAAAAAATTAATTTGAGTCTAATCTTTGACAAAAAAGATGGTATTCAATTAACTTCACATAAATTTTTAAATACAAAACAAATTTTAGAACTTAAATTGAATAATAAAAAATATATCTGTGAATTAAATCTTATAGGAAAAATACAAATAAAGAATCTACTAATGGCATCCTTAGCTGCTTATAAAAGTGGTATTAAATTTGAAAGAATAATTAAAGCCCTTCCAAAAATAAAATCAGTTGAAGGGAGACTTGAAAAAATTGGAGAAATTAAAAATAATAGTAAAGTTATCCTAGATTTTGCTCATACACCTGCAGCGCTAGAATTAGCATTATTAAACCTGAAAGAACAATTTCCAAGAAATAAGATAAAACTAGTGTTTGGTTGTGGGGGAGATAGAGATTTTAAAAAAAGATCTTTAATGGGTAAAATTGCAGACAAATATTCTGACAATATATATTTAACTGATGACAATCCAAGAAACGAAAGTCCATCAAAAATAAGAAAAGAGATTAGAAAAGGAATAAATAATATAAAGATTAAAGAATTTTCAAATAGAAAAAGAGCAATATACGAAGCTATAATGAGTCTTAATACAGGGGATTTGTTATTGGTAGCTGGTAAGGGACATGAAAAATTTCAAGATTACGGTAGAAAAAAATTTTTTTTCTCGGACCAAAATGTAATTTTAAAATCTATCAAACTTAAAAATAAATCTTTATCGAATAATCTAAAATTAAATATAATTAAGGAAGAGTCTAGATCAAAAATATCAAATAAATTAGTTATCAAAAATATCTGCATTAATTCTAAAATGATAAAAAGAAACGATATTTTTTTTGCAATAAAAGGGAGAAGAGTTGATGGAAATAAGTTTGTTTCAGAAGCTTTTAAAAGAAAATCAAGTTTGGCAATAGTTAATAAAATAGACAAACAAACTATTAAATCTAAACAAATTAAAGTTAAAAATACCCTAAGTTTTCTTACTAAATGTTCGTCAATTTTTAGAGATAATATCAATGCAAAGATTATCTCAATCACCGGAAGTTGTGGAAAAACAACTTTAAAAGAAATGATTGGTTTTATATTAAAAAAAATATCTAGAACTACTTACTCTCCAAAATCTTTTAATAATAAATATGGAGTCCCATTAAGTTTATTCAATTTAAAATCAAATGATAATTTTGGTGTATTTGAAGTTGGTATGGATAAAAAGGGTGAAATTGATTACTTAACAAATATAATTAAACCAGACCTAGGTATTATAACAAATATCAGTTACGCGCACTCAAAAAATTTTAAAAGCATAAAACAAATAGCAGACGCCAAAGCAGAAATTATGGGTCATATAAAAAAAGATGGGATAATTGTTCTAAATAAAGATGATAAATTTTATAACTACCACAAAAATTTTGCTATTAAAAAAAATTTAAAAGTAGTCTCTTTTGGTATTAATAGTAAGTCCTCAATGATTTATCTAAAAAAAATTAAAAAGGTAAAAGATAAATATAAATTGTTTATAAATATTGAAAAGATATCTTTTGTTTTTTATTCTCAAAATGATAACAAAAACCATTTATATAATATATTAGCAACACTTGCCTCAATTAGTTATTACATAAATATCAAAAATCTAAAAAAAGATATATTTTTAAACTTTGAAACACCTGATGGAAGAGGTGACATTTCAAGAATAAAGATCAAGAAAAAAAATTTTTTCTTAGTAGATGAGTCCTATAATTCAAATCCTTTGTCTTTAAAAACTGCAATTGAAAATTTCGACAAGTTAGAATCAAATGATTCAAAAAAATACTTATTATTGGGCGATATGCTGGAGCTAGGCAAACATTCTACGAAGCAACATAAATTAATAAGTAATATCATTAATAAAACAAAAATTAATCAGGTGTATGTAATTGGAAAATATATTAAAGAGACTTTTAGTGGTTTAAAAAAAAATAAAAAAGCTAAGATATTAAATAATAAATTTGGTATATACGATTTAATAAATAATGATTTAAATAATAATGATTATTTGATGATTAAAGGTTCAAATTCTTCTGGTCTTCACAAAATTTCTAACAATTTAAAGCAAAGAGGCTCCAATGCTTTATGAATTATTACTTAATTATGTTGAAAACTTTTCTTTTTTAAATGTTTTTAAATATATTACTTTTAGAACTGGTTTAGCTTTTTTTACATCTTTATTAATTGTTCTTTTAATTGGAGGACCTTTTATTAAGCTATTTTCAAATAGAAAAATTTTTGATCCAATTAGAGAGGATGGTCCAACTGATCATATAATAAAAAAAATTGGAACACCAACAATGGGAGGTGTAATTATTTTAATTGGTTTGATTGCAGCAGTATTATTATGGGCTGATTTAACTAATATTTATATTTTATTTTGTTTGTATATAGTTACTACATTTGGGCTTTTAGGAGCTTATGACGATTATAAAAAGATAAAAACAGAAAGTTCTATTGGAATTTCATCGAGATCTAAAATATTTGTGCAAATATTTTTAGCTTTACTGGGCTTAACTGTTTTAACTTATTTTGTAGAATATGAAGAATTTAAAAATCTTTACTTTCCTTTTTTTAAAAATTTATTTATTAATTTAAGTTGGTTCTTTATACCTTTTTCAATTTTTGTTATTGTTGGTTCCTCAAACGCAGTCAATTTAACTGACGGATTGGACGGTCTAGCCACTGTACCTGTTATTCTAGTTGCAGGATGTTTTGCTTTTATAAGTTATGTGACTGGAAATATTGTTTTTTCTGAATATCTGCAAATCTTATATATTGAAGGTACTGGTGAAATATCAATTTTTTGTGGAGCAATTATTGGATCTTGTTTAGGATTCTTATGGTTTAATGCTCCACCGGCAAAAATATTTATGGGAGATACAGGATCTTTATCTCTTGGTGGCTCTTTAGGTGCAGTGGGAATTATCACTAAACATGAAATAGTTTTAGCCATAACTGGAGGTTTGTTTGTACTTGAAGCTTTATCGGTGATGGTTCAAGTAATTTCATTTAAATTAACAGGTAAAAGAATATTTAGAATGGCCCCAATACATCATCATTTTGAAAAAAAAGGTTGGCCTGAATCAACTGTTGTTATTAGGTTTTGGATTATTTCAATTATTTTAGCAATGATTGGTTTAGCAACTTTGAAATTAAGATAAAGGTTACAAGCTTGAACATCTTCTTAAATAAAAAGATATTAATTTATGGTTTAGGAAAAACTGGTCGATCTGCCTTAGAGTTCCTTAAAAAAAAAGCTGAAATTTTTGTTTATGATGATCATTTATCAAAGTTCAAAAATTTAGGAATTAAAAATACGATGAGCTACAAAAACCTTTTAAAACTGAATTTCGATCAAATAATTTTAAGTCCAGGAATTGATATAAACAAGTGTAAGTTATCAAAATTTTTAAAAAAAAATCATAATAAGATCTACTCAGATTTAGATGTGTTTTACTCATTTTATAAAAATAATTGTATCACAATTACTGGCACAAATGGAAAATCCACTACATGTCAACTAATGTATGAAGTTTTATTAAATCAAAAACATGATGTAAGGTTAGTTGGCAATATAGGAAATCCAATTTTATCCATAAAAAATTTTAAAAAAAAAACAATTTTTATTGTTGAAGCTTCTTCTTATCAACTTGAATATAGTCAACTTTTTAAATCTAAATATGCTGTTATATTAAATTTGTCTCCAGATCATATTGAAAGACATAAGACTTTAGATAAATACGTTAATGCTAAATTTAAATTATTAACAAGTCAGCTTAAAGGTTATTTAGCATTTGTAAAAAAAAATGATTTTTTGATCAAAAAGAAATTAACATTTAATAGATTTAATAGTAAGATTTTTAGAGTTGACACAAATGAAGCTAACAGTTTTTTAAAAAATATTGATAATGACTATTTTTTATCTGAAACAAATAAAGAAAATTTATCTTTTATTTTAGAGATATCAAAAAAGCTTAAGCTTAAAAATGATTTATTAAAAAAAACAGTTCAAAAATTTAAAGGACTTGAATTTAGACAGCAAATTATTCATAAAAAAAAATATTTAACAATTATTAATGACTCTAAATCTACAAGTTTCTCCTCTTCTATTGAAATTCTAAAGATACATCCAAATATTCATTGGTTAATTGGTGGTGTCCATAAGAAAGGTGATAAATTTGATCTACCGAAAAAAAATTTTCAAAATATTAAAGCTTTTATATATGGTAAGAACAAAAAATTCTTTAATGAAGCTCTTAAAAAGAAAATTAACTATGAAAATTTTGATAGCCTTAAAGATGCTCTAAAAAAGATTTTTATAAATATTAATAAGCAAAAATTTACAAATCAAACTATATTGTTTAGTCCATGTGCCGCCTCTTTTGATGATTTTAAAAATTTTGAGGATAGAGGTCTTTATTTTAATAAATTGATCAAAAAGCAGTTAAATGAAGTATAAAGAAATGATATATAGTAGATATTATGAGTGGTGGAAAAATGTTGATAAATTTATATTTTCTCTAATAATTTTATTATTTTTTACCGGCTTATTTTTCTCATTAGTATCCACATCTTTATTGGTTTCTGATAAATTAAACACAAATGACTATGCGTTTTTCTTTAAACACCTATCTTTTATTCTTTTAGGCTTACTAATAATTTTTGTTTTCTCTTCAATCAATCAAGAAAAACTATTTAAGATTTCCCCATTATTTTTCCTATTATCATTAATTTCATTGATTTTAGTTCCAGTGATTGGTGTTGAGGTTAACAGTGCTCAAAGATGGATAGATCTATATTTTTTACCTCGATTTCAACCAATTGAGTTAGTTAAACCATTTCTGATTATCTTAATAAGTCTAATTTTAAGCAGTGAGAAATATAAAAACGTATATCTTAAATACTTATTTTCTTTTCTCATAACTTTAACAATAGCTTTATTATTAGCCGCACAACCAGATATAGGACAAACATTATTAGTTTTTTTTAGTTGGTCAGTCCTTATTTTTATTTCTGGAATTAACATTATTTTCTTAATAACTTCGTGTTTAATTCTATCCATTGGATTATATTTTTCTATTAGGTTTGTTCCTAAGTTTGAATATATCAAGAACAGGATATTATCTTTTTTTAATACTGAAACGGGTTCACATAATGCACAATCTGAAAAAGCGATCGACTCAATAACAAGTGGAGGATATTTTGGAAAAGGAATAGGAGAAGGGACTTTAAAAAATAGAGTTCCTGAGGCTCATACAGATTATATAATATCTGTTATTTCCGAGGAGTTTGGAGTTATTGCCATAATTTTAATTTTAATGTTGTTTTTAATATTTATCTATTCTGTTTTTAAGAAGGTTTATTTAGAAAATGAGGAGAGAACAAAATTAATTTTAGTAGGCTGTGTAAGTCTTATTTTAGTTCAAGCAATGATTCATATTGGAGTTAACATAAGGTTATTTCCAACTACTGGAATGACTCTTCCCTTTATAAGTTATGGAGGTTCATCAATAATAAGTATTTCAATTCTGTCTGGTATTATTCTTAATTTAACAAAAAGAAAAATTTATTAAAATGAGTAAAAATTTTTTAATTACGACTGGTGGTTCAGGTGGTCACGTTTTGCCTGCCCAAATTATTTTTGAGCACCTTTCAAAGGATAAAAATGTTATTATAACAACTGACACAAGAGGTTTTAAATATTTAGAAAAAGATATTTCTCAGTTTGAAATTATTGATACTCCAAGACTGAATAATTTACTTTTTTTGCCAATAAATCTTGTTAAAATCTTATTATTAACCCTTAAGTCTTTTCTTTTATTAAAAAAAAAAAAAATTGGACAAATTTTCTCTACTGGTGGTTATATGTCTTTGCCAATAATACTTGCAGCTAGATTACTGAAATTGAACATTTACCTATTAGAACCCAATCAAGTTTTAGGTAGAGCAAATAGATATTTTTTAAAATCTTGCAAAAAAATTTTTTGTTATTCAAAAAAGATCAAGAATTTTCCAGATGAATTTATAGATAAAATTATTATTATAAATCCTTTAGTAAAAAAAAATATTTATAATTTAAAAAAATCTATAAAGATTAATGATAAGTTCACAATATTAATAGTTGGAGGTAGCCAAGGTGCTAATATCTTTGATGGGAATTTAAAAAAAAGTATTGTCAATATTTCAAAAAAAAATCCAATTAAAATAATTCACCAAACAGGTGAGAGAAATATTCATTCATTAACTGATCTTTACTCAAAAAATTGTATAGAGAGCAAAATTTTTAGTTTTGATAAAGATTTTGTTCAATATATTAAAGAGGCAGACCTTTGTATCACTAGAGCAGGCGCCTCTACTCTGGCTGAATTATCTGTCATGAACACACCTTTCGTAGCAGTTCCATTACCTACATCGAAAGATAATCATCAAATGGAAAATGCCAATTTTTATAAAGAAAACGATAGTTGTTGGATTATTGATCAAAATAATTTTGAAGAAAAAATCGAGGAATTTTTGATAGATATTTTAAATAATAAAAGTGATTATTTAAATAAAAAGGAAAATTTGAAAAAATTAAATTATCAAAATACTTGGATTAATGTTAATCAAAAAATATTAAAAATTATTAATGAGAATTGAATTAGCAAAAACTGAAATAATACATTTCGTTGGAATTGGAGGGATTGGAATGAGTGGGCTTTCTTTAATTATGAAAGCCAAAGGATTTAAGATTCAGGGAAGTGATTTAAACTTAAACAAAAATGTTGAAAGGCTTAAAAAAGAAAAAATAAAAGTTTTTATAGGTCAAAAAAAACAAAATCTTAAAAATGCAACGATAGTAGTAATTTCTTCAGCTATAAAAAAAAATAATCCTGAGATGATAGAGGCTAGAAAAAAAAATTTACCAATCATTACTAGGGGTAAAATGCTTGCTCATATCGTATCTTTAACAAAAAATATTGTAGTAGTGGGCTCACATGGCAAAACTACTACCACTTCATTAATAGCATCAATTTTCCAAAAAACTAAATTAGATCCAACTATAATTAATGGAGGTGTGATCAACGCAATTAAAAATACTGCTAAACTAGGCAGAAGTGATTGGTCAATTTTAGAAGCAGATGAGTCTGATGGAAGTTTTGTTCATATTCCTCCCACTTACTCAATAATAACGAATATTGATAGAGAACACATGGATTTTTATAAATCTATGGATGATCTAAAGAATTATTTTATTCAGTTTATAGAAAAAGTTCCTTCATTCGGAAAATCTTTTATTTGTTCAGATGATAAAATTAATAATGATTTAATTAAAAGATTAAAAAATCAAAATTTTTATACCTACGGAACAAAACCAAATTCAAATTTTCTTATAAAGAATTTAAAACAAAATATAAAATATACTGAATTTAATTTACATGTAAACGTTCCTAATAAAAAAAAGATATTTATAAAAAATATCAAGATTCCTCTACTTGGTATTCATAATGTAAGAAATTCTGTAGCAGCTGCTGCTTTGGCTCTTACTGTTGGAATATCTATTTCAGATATAAAAAAAGGTTTATTTAATTTTAAGGGTGTTCAAAGGCGATTTAATAAAATTTTTACCTACAATAATGTTGATTTTTACGATGATTATGCTCATCACCCAACAGAGATAAAATGTGTATTAGAAGGTGTAAATAAAGTTTATAAAAATTACGATAAAGTTTGTGTATTTCAACCTCATCGAATTTCAAGATTAAAGGACTTAACAAAAGAATTTTCTTTTGCTTTTAAGGATGCTGATACCGTAATCTTATGTCCAATTTACACAGCTGGAGAGAAAATTAAATTAGGATTCAGATATATAAAATTTGCAAAAGAAATAATAAAAAATTCCAAAGTGAAATTATTTTTGGTAAATGATAATTATCAGTTGGCAAAATTTATTAAAAAAAATATGCATGGAAAAAAAATTGTGATTGGAATGGGTGCTGGTTCAATTTCTAATTGGATGAGAAAAATCCCTAAATTGATATAATGGAATTAAATCAACTAAAATTATTATTAAATGAGTTTGGTGAAAATGTAAGGTTTGAATATGATCTTAAAAAAAAAAATTGGTTTAATATTGGAGGAAAAGCAAAGCTTTTTTATAAAGCTAATAACTTAAATGAATTAGTTATTTTT
Organism: uncultured Pelagibacteraceae bacterium; assembly: GCA_902519375.1. Lineage (GTDB taxonomy): Bacteria > Pseudomonadota > Alphaproteobacteria > Pelagibacterales > Pelagibacteraceae > Pelagibacter. The sequence continues at coordinate 994 of CABYJS010000005.1, read as the reverse complement.
TTAAAAAAATTAAATAATAAGGAAAAAATATTTATCCTTGGAGCAGGTTCTAATACTTTGATATCAGATAACTTGTTTAATGGTGTAGTAATTAAGTTAGGGAAGAATTTTAATAACATTTCTCTTTTAGGTGAAGATATCATTATTGCTGGAAGTTCGGTTTTGGACAAATCTTTATCAGAATTTGCAATGAGTAATAGCTTGAGTGGATTTGAATTTTTATCATGTATTCCTGGAACTATTGGGGGAGGTATCAGAATGAATGCAGGATGTTTTGGTTGTGAATTTAAAGATGTTTTATTATCTGTGCAAGCTATTGATAAAGTTGGTAACATAAAAACGATTTTATCTAAAGATATAAAATTTGAATATAGAAATAATAACTTACCAGATGATTTAATTTTTTTAAGCGCGTCATTTAAAGGTATAAAGGGTAACTCAGTTAAAATAAATGATGAGATGAGTAGACTTAAGATTGAAAAAGAAAAAAATCAACCAACAAAGATCAAGACTAGTGGTAGTACATTTAAAAATCCAACATTACAGACTAAAAAAAAGGTCTGGGAACTTATTAAAGAGTCTATTCCTTTAGATACAAATTTTGGGGATGCTTATATTTCAGATAAACATTGTAATTTTTTTGTTAATAAAGGTGATGCTACTTTTGAAGATATGATAAATTTGATTAATTTTGTTACTGAAAATGTTTTTAAAAAAACAGGAATAAGATTAGAAAAAGAAATAAAAATTTTGGAGTAGTTTGAAAAAAAAGATATTAATAATTTCTGGTGGTATATCAAAAGAGAGAATTATAAGCCTCGATACTGGTAAACAAGTAGGAAAAGAACTTACAAAAAATAATTATAATGTTAAAATTACCGAACCAGACCACAAACTATTGAATGTTATAAAAAAGTTTAGACCAAATATAATATTTAATGCTTTACATGGTCAGTTTGGTGAAGATGGATATATTCAAACTATTTTAGAAACC
>CABYJS010000004.1 GCA_902519375.1 uncultured Pelagibacteraceae bacterium | reverse complement strand
GGAACTGAAACTCCAACTATATCCATTCCTGATTTGACAACATTGGAAACTACTTTTAAAAAAATCAACTTATCATTTGTAATTTTTTTCTGTTCATTAATAAATCTTTTATCCGGATTATCTTTTCCTAAATTCCAATATGAATGAAATAAAGATGCTAATTCATATAAAAATGTTGGTATGCGATGTGGTTCCAATTTTTTGCTAGCAGTATCTATACATTTAGGCCATTCAGAAATTTTTTTTAATATGGAAATTTCATCCTGAGAATATTGGAAATCATAATTATCTATTTCAATATCTGACTTTAGATCCTTTTGAAGATGTCTAAAGACAGAAGATATTCTAGCATAACTATATTGTACATAATAAAGAGGATTTTCTTTTGATTTTTCAATAACACTATCAAAATCAAAATCAAGTTCAACATCACTACTTCTATTCAACATGATAAATCTTGTTGCATCTTTGCCAACTTCATTAATTAGATCATCAACGGTTATATAATCCCCTTTTCTCTTAGACATTTTAAAAGGTTTCTTATCTTTAATAAGTTTGACTAGCTGACTTACTTTACAAATTAATTTTTCTTTTGAATTTGATAAAGCTTCAACTGATGATGAAATTCTTTTTATATAACCAGCGTGATCTGCTCCTAGAATATTAATTAATTGATCAAACTTTCTATCTAATTTATTTTTATGATAAGCAACATCACTAGCAAAATAAGTCCATGCTCCATCAGACTTTTGTAAGGCTCTATCTTTATCATCGCCAAAATCTGTGGACTTAAAAAGTAATTGTTCTCTTTCAACCCAATCTTTACTATCTTCGCCCTCGGGTTTTTTAATTTTCCCCATGTAAACAAAATTATTTTTTTTAAGAAAATCGATAACTTTTTCCACTTCATGATTATCAACTAATTTTTTTTCACTAAAAAAATTGTCATGATTTACACCAAGACTTTTAAGATTTTTCTTAATTAAATTTAGTGCTTCTTTAATAGATAGGATTGTTAAGTTCTCTGATATTTTATCAAAATTATCAAAATCAATTTGTTTATTTAATTTAATTATATTTTCTGCAAAATTTATTAAATAATCTCCAGGATATAGATTCTCATCATCCAATGGAAATGTCTCTTTAAAAAGAATTTCTCTAATTCTTAAATAAACAGACTTAGTAAAATTTATAATCTGATTTCCATAATCATTAACATAGTATTCTCTTGAAACTTTGTGTTTGTTAAATAATAAAATGTTTGCAATTACGTCACCTAAGATTGCACCTCTAGAATGTCCCACGTGTAAAGGGCCTGTAGGGTTAGCTGATACAAACTCTATTAGATAACTTTGTTTTTTTTCCTTTGTATTTATTCCATAATTATCTGAATTCTTGATTATTTCTTTTACAAACTTTGTCCAAAAAATTGGTTGAAACTTAATATTAATAAATCCTGGTTTTACTACAGATATATCATCAATTAATTTATCTTTCTCCTTAATGACTTTTACTAAAATATTAGCTAAATCTGATGGTGATTTATTATTTGCTTTTGATAATACCATCGCAACATTTGTTGAAATATCACTATTGAATTTTGTTGGAGGTATTTCAGCTGTAATTCCATCCATCTTTTCAGGTAGAACTATATTGCCATTTTTTGACAAATCTAAAAGAATATTTTTAATTTTATCGAGATATTGATCAAAAATATTCATTTAATTTTATTATATAGGTTTATTGCATATCTATCTGTCATACCAGATATAAAATCTGAAATCGCTCGATATTTATTTATACGAAGTTGATCCATTGTAATATATTTTTTTGGATTTTGTTTTATCTTCAAAAATAACTTCTTGATAATTGATTTACCTTTGTTATTTTTTGTGAGTACATTTCGATTATCATACATTTTTGATTTTAAAAAAAATCTAATTTCACTCTCAGAATTTTTAACTTTTTCAGAAAAATCTACCAATAAAGAATTGGTATTATTAATATCTTTTAAAGTTTTAATCTTATTAGTTGTAATATTTTTTTTTGTATTATTTATCAAATCTTTTATCATTAAATCAATTGAATCTCTTATAATCTGATAGGTGGCTATTTTATAATTTTGCTTATTAATCTTTTTTTTATATTTTTTGTAAATACCTTTAAAAAAATTTATTTCAACTAACTCTTCTAGCTTAAATAAATTTGCATTTATCCCATCTTGTATATCATGATTATTATAGGCAATATCATCAGATATCGCTGAGATTTGAGCCTCTAGGCATGGATATGTATAAAAATTAATCTTATCTTTAAACTTTTTAACACCAATTAAGTTATCAACTAAATCTATATCTTGAACTGGACCATTGTGTTTGAGAAGACCCTCTAATGTTTCAATTGAAAGGTTTAATCCATTAAACTTTAAGTATTTATTTTCTAAAAACATAATAATTCTTAAAGTTTGTAAATTATGATCAAAACCACCAAATTCTTCCATACACTCATTTAAAGACTCCTCTCCCGCATGACCAAATGGTGTATGACCTAGATCATGAGCGAGACTTAAGGTTTCAGCTAAATCTTCGTTAAGATTAAGATATTTAGTAATAGATCTTGCAATTTGAGCGACCTCCATAGAATGAGTAATACGGGTTCGATAATGGTCACCTTCAGTATTTACAAAAACTTGTGTTTTATGTTTTAATCTTCTGAATGAAGCACTATGAATGATCCTATCTCTATCCCTCTGGAATGGTGATCTGTATTTTGATAAAGATTCTTTAAAAATTCTTCCTTTACTTTTAAATAGACCTATCTTTGAGTATTTTTTCATCCTTTAAAATAAAATATTAAGTATTATATTAGTAATACCAGTGATCAATAATGATAAAAGAAATTAAATTTACTGATAAAGCACTAAAACAGATCAATACTCTGTTATCCAAAAAAGATAAGGGCTCTTTTTTTAGAATCGCTATCAAGGGTGGTGGTTGCTCTGGTTTTCAATACGAATTTACTTTTGATCAAACAAAAGCTGAAGACGACTTAAATTATAATAATATTTTGATTGATAAAACATCTGCAGATCTTCTTAAAGGCTCAGAAATTGACTATGTATCAGAATTAATTGGTGAACAATTTAAAATAACAAACCCACAAACCAAATCATCTTGCGGTTGTGGTGTTTCTTTCTCTCTTTAATGCTTATTTCATCCTGGAATGTTAATTCCGTGCGTGCACGTATTGAAAATATTAGAAGTTATTTATTAAAATATAAACCTGATATTTTAATGATGCAGGAAATTAAGACAGAGGATGTAAATTTTCCATATGATGATTTTTCCTCAATGGATTATGAAAGTCACGTATTTGGTCAAAAAAGTTATAATGGTGTAGCCATTATTTCTAAAAAAAAACTAATAAACGTCAGAACTGACTTGATTAAAGATAAATTAAAACAATCTAGAATAATTTCTGCTGATATTGAATATAAGAAAAAAATTGTTCAATTGATTAATATATATACCCCAAATGGAAATCCAGTTGATACTGAAAAGTATGATTATAAAAAAAATTGGATGGATCAATTGATAAAACAATTAAAAACTTTATCTAAAAAAAATTCTAATATTATTTTAGCAGGTGATTTCAACGTAATACCAGCAGCTGAAGATGTTTATAATGTTAAGAGTTTTGAAGACGATGCACTATATAGACTTGAGATAAGAAAAAAATTTAGAGAGATGTTGAATTTAGGATTTAGTGATGTTTATCGACATTTTAATGAAACTAAAGAAGGCTATACATTTTGGGATTATATGAGGGGTGCTTGGCAAAAAAATAATGGAATGAGAATAGATCACTTTTTAGTTTCAAATTCATTAATAGATAAAGTTAAATCAATTAATATTAATAAAGACCCGAGAGGTCGTGAAAAACCATCAGATCACACCCCAATTGAAATAAATCTAGCTTAACAACCTTTAAAAGATTTTGACATGTTGCCAATTAAATCAAAATATAAATCTTTACCAGGATTTAGAGTAGCTCCCAATGGATCTAAAACACCTGTACTAATATTCATATCTTTTGCAACTGCATTAATTATATCAGGGTTAAATTGAGGTTCAGAAAACACACAACTTACTTTATCATGTTCAATGATTTCTCTAATATCAGCTAATTGTTCTGCTCCTGGCATTACATCTGTATTCACAGTGAAGGCACCTAATACATTTACATCAAATCTCTTTTCAAAATATTGATATGCATCATGGAAAACAATTGATTTAAAATCTTTGTTCAATTCAGATTTTACTTTTTTAGTTAATTTATCTAAATCTTTATGTGCTTTCTTTAAATTAGCTTTGTATTTAGAAGCATTTGCTTTATCATTTTCGATTAAATGTTCAGACATTTCCTCTAATATTACTTTTGCATTCGTTGGATCTAGCCAAATGTGTGGATCATGTTCTCCGTGAGCGTGTTCATCATGACCATCTTCTTTATGCTCATCGTCATGTCCATGATCATCTTCTTTTTTGGCGTTGTCATCGTGATCGTCTTCTTTATGTCCTTCATCATGGCCATGATCATCGTGACCATCAAACATGTTTCTTTCTCTAAATTTTAATTTATTTAATCCCTTAATTTCCATTAATTCTATTTTTTCAGCTTTTTTGGCTATAGATTTTAATGGTTTTTCTAAAAAACTTTCTAAATCTTCACCAACCCAAAAAATTAAATCAGCTTCCTGAAGCATTTTTGCATGTGACGGTTTCATTGCAAAACCATGTGGTGAAGCATATCCATCTACTATTAAATCTGGTTTACCTACTCCATCCATCAAATAACTTGCTAAAGAATGTATTGGTTTAATCGATGTAACTACTTTGACATCAGCATTTGCTGGTGCAAAAACAGTTAATAAAGATAATATTGATAGTATAAATGGTAATTTTTTGATGTATTTCATAATAGTAATATTTAAAGGTTGTTATAATATAACACTATGTAATAATATAACATTTATAAGTCAAGTAATTAAATGAGCTCAAATCAAAATATACTAGTTAAATTAAAACAAGCTGGTTTCTGTATAAATGACAAGTGGCTTGTTAAAGGTGTAACATTACAAATTGAAAAAGGCAAAATAGTAACTCTTATCGGCCCAAATGGTTCTGGAAAAAGTACTACTGCTAAGATTGCATTAGGAATTTACAAAAAAATTGATGGAGAAGTTGAAAAATATACAAATAAAGTTGGATACGTTCCTCAAAAAATTTCAATTGATTGGACTCTACCTCTAAGGGTTAATGATTTCATGACACTAACTGAAAATCTTAAAGCAGAAGCTATTAATGAAGCTTTATCATTAACTGGTGTTATTCATCTTAAAGATAAAAATTTAGGAGATCTTTCGGGTGGAGAATTCCAAAGAGTATTACTTGCAAGAGCTATTTCAAAAAAACCAGAATTATTAGTACTTGATGAGCCAGTACAAGGTGTAGATTTTACAGGTGAAATTGCTTTATACGAACTAATAAAAAAAATTTCTGATAAATTAAATTGTGGAATTTTATTAATTTCTCATGACTTACACACCGTTATGAGCGCAACAGATCATGTTGTTTGTTTGAATGGTCATGTCTGTTGTTCAGGAACTCCAATAGATGTTGCTAAAAATAATGAATATAAAGCTTTGTTTGGTGAACAAGCTTCACAAATATTAACACGATACCAACACAGACATGATCATATTCATACAGACAAGGGTGAAATAAAGAAAAATTAAATGTTAGATGATTTTTTTATTAGGGCTTTATTAGCTGGACTTGGTGTTGCAATTGTAACAGGACCCCTTGGATGTTTTGTTATATGGAGAAGATTGTCTTATTTCGGTGATACGCTCGCCCACTCTGCTTTACTTGGTGTTACACTGGCCTATACTATGGAATTTAATATTGCTTTTTCAGTATTTATAATTTCATCTTTAATTGCATTAATTCTAATACAACTTCAAAAAAGAACTAATCTTCCTGGTGATGCTTTACTAGGTCTTTTAGCACACTCTTCTTTAGCAGTTGGACTTGTTGTAATAGGCTTTTTGACATTCATCAGGTTCGATATCATGGGATTATTATTTGGTGATATATTAGCTGTTACACTTGATGATTTATTAATCATTTGGATAGGTGGACCATTAATACTTTTGGTTTTAAGATTAATTTGGAAATCTCTATTTGCATCAACAGTAAATTATGAGTTAGCAGAAGCTGAAGGTTTAAACCCTGATAGAGCTAAAGCAATTTTCACGATCTTGATGGCTGGTATCATCGCTATATCAATTAAAATGGTTGGATTATTATTAATTACAGGGATGTTAATTATACCAGCAGCAATGGCTAGAAACATTTCAGATAGTCCACAGAAAATGGTTGTTTACTCAATTATTGGAGGTGTGTTGTCAGTAATATTAGGATTGTTCTCTTCTTTAGAGTTTAATACATCATCTGGACCTTCAATTATAGCGTCTGCTTTATTCCTATTCATTCTTTCTTTATTAAATATAAAACAATCAATTAAATTGAAAAATTAAATGGGAATCAGTAAAATAGATAAAATGCACAACCTCTCAAAAAATCAGCAAATTATTTTTGATTTAATTGACAAATCACCTGAACCATTAAAAGCATACACGATACTTTATAATGTTCAAAAAAGAGGTATCAAAGCTCCACCACAGGTTTATCGAGCATTAGACAAATTAGTTGAAATGGGAAAAATTCACAAAATTGAAAGTCGAAATGCCTTTATTGCCTGCCATAATTCGAGTTGTCAGGTAGATAAAGCTACTGCCTTTTCAATCTGTGAGGTTTGTGAAAAAGTAACAGAAATTAGTAGCACAGGTCTTTCCAAATACTTAGCTAATTTCAAAGACAAAGATGGTATGAAATATAACAAATATAATCTTGAGTTTTTTGGGTTATGTAAAAAGTGTAGAACTTAATTTCTATTCAACTATCAAAGTATCTTTAGATCCACCACCTTGTGAACTATTTACAATTGTACTTCCTTTTCTAAGAGCAACTCTAGTCAGGCCTCCAGTAGTGACATAACTTGTTTTACCACTTAAAACGAAAGGTCTTAAATCTAGATGTCTAGGCTCAATATCTTTTTCAGTAATTGTTGGCAATGTCGATAAAGTTTCTAAAGGTTGGGCAATAAATTCTCTTGGATTTTTTAAAATTTTTTGCCTTACCTCTTCAATTTCTTTTTTTGGCGCTTTGGGACCTATCATTAATCCATAACCACCTGAAGCATTTGCCGGTTTTACAACTAACTTAGATAAATTTTCTAAAACGTATTTTTTTTGCTCTTTTTCGTGACATAGATATGTTTCAACTTGATTTAATAGAGGTTGTTCCCCAAGATAATAGGTAATCATTTTATTTACATACGAGTAAACAACTTTATCATCAGCAACACCAGTCCCTATTGCATTTAAGATACCAACATTTTTTTTTAACCAGCACTTAAATAAACCTGGAACTCCAATTAAAGAGTCCTTGTTGAATACTTTAGGATCCAAAAAACTGTCATCAAGTCTTCGATAAATACAGTCAACTTTAAGAGGCCCTTTAACAGTTTTCATATAAACATTATCATCTTCAACAAAAAGATCTTTACCCTCAACTAAAGCAATTCCCATTTGCTCTGCCAAAAACGAATGTTCGAAATAAGCTGAGTTATAAATTCCTGGAGTTAAAACAACCATATGAGGATTAGCTGTTTTTTTTGGGATACACTCAACCATGCAATTATATAATTTATTTGTATATTGATGAATTGATGAAACTTTATATCTAGAAAATAGTTCTGGAAAAACATCCATCATAACCATTCTATTCTCAAGCATATAAGAGACACCTGATGGTACTCTTAAATTATCTTCAAGAACTAAATATTCTCCATTTTTATTTCTTATTAAATCGATCCCAGATATATTAGACCAAGCTTTAAATTTTGGCGAAAAACCTTCACACTGTTTTATGTAATAGGGAGATTTTAAAATTAAGTCTGCAGGTATTATCTTATCTTTGAAAATTTTTTTTTGATTATAGATATCATCGATAAAAAGATTAAGAGCTTTAGCTCTTTGCTTTAAACCTTTTGAAATTTTATTCCAAACAGGTTTAGGTATTATTCTTGGGATGATATCTAACGGCCATTTTTTTTCTTCAGCTCTGTTATTTGCAGAATAAACTCTAAAATTTATTCCTCTTGCACTAATTGTACTCTGACAATTTTTTTCAATTTCTTGCAGTTTCTTTTTGCCGTACTTCTCTAAAATACCAGATATAATTTTTGCATGTTTTCTTAATTTATTTTCACTGGTAAAATAGCCATCATATGCTTTACTAGCATTATAGTTATCCCAGAGTTTACTCGCCATTTAGCAATCCTTTAATAATTAGGTTAAATATTCAAATGCGTTATAGTTATATCAGATATGCTTGATTTTAAATATATGATAGGTAAATAAGGGTTATTAATACTTATGACTTATTGTGTTGGCATTAAAGCTCAAGACGGAATTGTTTTCGCCTCAGACTCTAGAACAAATGCAGGATTAGATAATGTTAACATTTACTCAAAAATGTTTGTTCATGACGTTGGAGATAGGAGTGTCATTATAGTTACTTCTGGAAACTTAGGTACATCTCAAGCAGTATATAAATCTATTGAAAACGATCTTAAAGGTGACAATGGTATAAACTTAAACACATGCAAAGATTTTGATCAAATTGCATCTTATATTGGTTCATTAAATATTAAACATTCAGCACCAAAAGGAATAAACACAGATACAGTCTTATTAGGTTCGTCATTTTTAGTTGGTGGTCAAATTAAAGGTCAAGCATTAGAATTGTATTTAGTGTACTCTCAAGGAAATTATATTAAACCTGCTGATAGCAAACCTTATCTAGTTATTGGAGAAGTAAAATACGGCAAACCTATTTTAGATAGAGTTATTAAACCAAGCGTATCTATTGGTGATGCATCACGTTGTGCTTTGATTTCAATGGACTCAACTTTAAAAAGTGATTTAACCGTAGGCCCTCCTATTGATTTTGCCGTCTATAAAAAAGATGAATATAAAATCGCTTCACAAAAATGCTTAAATATCACTGATACTGAATATTCTAAGGTTTGTGATCAATGGTCGGATGGTATCTTTAAAATTTTTGACTCTTTTCCAAGATTTGATTGGGAAGACAAAAAATAAGATTATTTTTCTTTTAAACTGTAATAAATTCTTAACATAACTGAAATAATAACAAAGAAAGGGGATTTTATGTTTATAAGAAAATATCTAAAGTGGATTAGTACATTCTTAGTTTTAGTAGGAATACTTCTTACAAATTTAAATATATATCCATTAAATATATACTTTCATGGATTAGGAGTTGTTGGATGGACTATTGCAGGATTTATTAGCAAAGATAAAGCGATACTAACTAACTTTGGACTACAAATACCATTGTTCTTAATAGGAATTTATAAGATTATAATTTAATAATTCTTAGATTATGAAAAATAAAATTTTCATTGGTGAATTTATTGGTAGTTGTTTTTTGGTAATGATTATTGTTGGCTCTGGAATAATGGCTGAAAACCTTACAAATGATAATGCTTTAAGACTCACTGCAAACACACTGGCTACAGGAGCAGGTTTATTTGTCTTAATAACTGCCTTCGCTGATATTTCAGGTGCTCACTTTAATCCTTTTGTTAGTTTAGCAATGTATTTAACTAAAAAAATTAAAGGAAAACTTTTAACTACATATATTCTAGCTCAAATATTAGGATGCTTATTAGGCGTAATGTTAGCTAATGTATTTTTTGAACATAATATAATTGAATTATCTACAAAAAGTAGAGATGGCTTTCATATATTTCTATCAGAAATTCTAGCAACTTTTGGATTAATTTTTATTATTTTTGCTACTCTAAAAGATGGCAAAATAACAATAGCTGCAAGTGTTGCAACATATATCATGGCTGGTTATTGGTTCACATCATCGACATCTTTTGCAAATCCAGCTGTTGCTATAGCTAGAACTTTTACTGATTCTTTTACAGGAATTAATTATTTAAATACGCCTACATATATTTTGGCTGAATTTTTGGGAGCTTTGATAGCTGTATATTTAACTAAAAAATTGGTTAAATAAATACAACTTTATTGCGAAATAAAAAATATTAAAAAGTAGACATCAATATTTAATAGTTTAGTAGTCGATGAATCCCCCCTCTATTTCTCAAATTAATAAATTTATATCTAGAATTATTTTCTGTCTCAGATTACATACTCCTTAAGTCATGAGTCGATAGGAACCGAAAACAATAAAATAAAGGAGAAAAGAATGGAAATGACTTTAATTTACACGGTTATAGGGTTTGCCCTTGCCGGTTATAGCGTAATCGCTAACGACTCAATTCAAACACTAGGTACATTTATAGCTTCAAAAAAGAAGTGGTTTAAATGGTACGTACTTGCAGGATCAGCTTCTAGTGTAATGATTTTAGCTTTAGCATGGGGATGGTATGCGTATGATGGTGATATTTCATATGGAAGATTAACTAGAATACCTTATCAAGAAATTCAATGGTATCATGCAGTAGCGCCTGCAATACTCTTATTATTAACAAGAATTGGTATTCCTGTATCAACAACCTTTTTAGTTCTTTCAGCGTTTGCTTCAACAGTTGTGCTTGAAAAAATGTTAATGAAAAGTGTAGTTGGTTATGGTTTAGCGGCAATGGTTGCTTACATAGCCTGGATAGCTGTATCAAAATTCATTAATGAAAAATTTGATGAAGTAGATGACAAATGGATAGGATTTTGGAGAAATGCTGTTTGGGTTTCATCAGGTTGGTTATGGTGGGTTTGGTTATCTCACGATGTAGCAAATATTGCAGTATATCTTCCAAGACAACTTGATATTACAATACTGCTGATTGTAATGGCATATTTCACTATTTTGCTATTTTACATCTTCTACATTCAAGGTGGACGGATCCAAGCAGTAGTTTTGGAAAAAACTGGAACTAGATATGCAAGATCAGCTACAATTATCAATGTAATTTATGCTGCTGTTTTATTCTACTTTAAGGAACTAAATGATTTGCCTATGTCAACAACATGGGTTTTTGTTGGTTTATTATGTGGAAGAGAACTTGCGATTTCAACGATGAACAAAGATTATAAATTTAAATATGTATTTCCATTAATTGGTAAAGACTTTCTTAAAATGATCTTTGGATTAAGTGTTTCAGTTGGAATTGTTTTAGCAATTCACTATATAATTATTCCAAATAGTTGGTTTTAAATATATTTTTGTGGTCATGTTAATTATTTAACACGGCCATAAACATCTTGGTATCGAACAATATCCGTCTCTTTTAAAATTGAGCCTACTTGAGCTTCAATAATTTTAACTGGTTTTTTGTAGGGATTTTCTATTCTATGGATTGCACCTAATGGAACAAAGATTGTTTCATCAGGTTTCATAGTAAAATATTTATTATTTAATGTAATTTTAGGTTTACCATGCGTAACTACCCAATGTTCTGCTCTGTGATGATGTTTTTGAAGACTTAATATACCTTTTGGTTTTACATATAATTCTTTAATTAAGAATTCCTTACCATTAAATAAATTTACATAACTGCCCCAAGGTCTATGAAATACATTCTTCTTTTTATAATAATGTCTTTTGTTTCGACCGTACATTTTACAAATTTCTTTCCAAGATCCTAAATCAGACCAAGGAATATCTAATTTGATAGCATTTATATCTTTAGTTTTTTCTAATATTGCATAGTCAAAAGACTTAGCTGTTGCTTTAGTAAATGCTTGTTTGTTTAAATAATACACATTACTTTTATATTTTGCTTTTGTTACAGCTTTATTACAGTTTCGATAAATATTTGGTTGGTATTTCTTGAAATTATTAATAATGGAGTCTTTTCTTAAATAAAACATTCCAGAATTCCAATAACCTTTTTTACTAATTATTTGTTTAGCTCTAGCTTCTTTAGGTTTTTCTACAAATCTAGAGACTTTATTATTTTTTGTTAAAAAATATCCAAATTCACTAGAAGGAATTGTGGGTTTAATCCCAAATATAAAGATATTATTATGAGTGAGTTTCTTTTGATTTTTTTTGATAGCTTTATTGAATAAACCAACCTTCTCTATCAAATGATCAGCGGCCAAGAACATCAAAGGTTGATCATTTGGAATATCTTTTATTAAAGCAGTGCTTAAAATAGCTGGTGCTGTATTTCTTTTAGCAGGTTCTAAAACTATCTTAAATTTTCTTATTTTGTGTTTCTTTAGATGTTGTTTTACTTGTCTTAAATATTTTGCATTAGTGCTTATAATTGGTGCATCAAATATAGATGCTTTAACTCTCTCTAAAGTTTTTCCTAATAAAGTCCAATTACCAAAATCTATAAACTGTTTAGCTTGATGTTTTTTGGCATTTGGCCAAAGTCTCGTTCCTGCTCCACCACATAAAATAACTGGGCGTATTTTCATTAAATTTTTGAATAATCCTTAACTTCATTTTTCTTACCTGGATGCGTTGGTGCTCCTAAATAAGCAGGTCCAACTGTTTGAGCATATTTCCAAAGTGTACCTGATCCAAAATCAGATTTTCTAGCCTTCCATTTTCTTTTTCTTGAAGCTAATTGAGCCCTAGTTAATCGAACATTAATAGTTCCCTTTTTAGCATCGATATCAATCATATCTCCATTACGTAATAGAGCGATAGGTCCACCTAATGCTGCCTCAGGTCCAACATGGCCTACACAAAATCCTCTAGTTGCTCCTGAAAATCTTCCATCAGTTATCAAAGCAACCTTCTCTCCTTTACCTTGACCGTAAATAGCACCGGTCGTTGATAGCATTTCTCTCATACCTGGTCCACCTACCGGTCCTTCGTATCTAATAATGATTACATCACCATCTTTGTATTTTTTACTTTGAACTGCTTTCATTGCACTTTCTTCATTATCAAAACATCTTGCTCTTCCAGTAAATTGTAATTTTTTAAGTCCTGCAATTTTTACAATTCCTCCATCTGGAGCTAAATTACCTTTAAGTCCAACCACACCACCATCTGGTGATAATGGTTTATTATATGCTCTTAAAACTTTTTGTTTTGGATTAAACTTAATTCCTCTTAAATTTTCTTTCATAGTTTTACCTGTAACTGTCATACAGTCACCATGAATATAACCACCATCGTAAAGAGTTTTTAATAACATTGGTACACCACCTGCTAACCACATATCTTTTGCAACATATTTTCCACCTGGTTTTAAATCAGCAAGATACGGAGTTCTTTTAAATATTTTTGCAACATCCATTAAGTCAAATTTAATTCCAGCTTCATTAGCAATAGCTGGTAAATGTAAAGCCGCATTAGTTGAACCACCAGTTGCAGCAACAATTGTTGCAGCATTTTCTAATGCTTTTTTTGTAACAATATCTCTTGGTTTAATTTTTTTTGCTAATAATTCCATTACCATTTTACCACTTAATTTTGCATACTTATCTCTTTCTTCATAAGGAGCTGGTGTTCCTGCTGAATAAGGTAAAGCTAAACCAATAGCCTCTGATACACAGGCCATAGTATTTGCAGTAAATTGACCGCCACAAGCACCTGCACTTGGACATGCAACTAATTCTAATTTTCTTAATTCTTTCGCCGACATTTGACCTGATGAATGTTTTCCAACAGCTTCAAAAACATCAACTACGGTTACATCTTTACCTTTATATCTTCCTGGTAGTATTGATCCTCCATAAATAAAAACACTTGGAACATTTAATCGAACCATCGACATCATTAAACCTGGCAAAGACTTATCACAACCTGCAATACCCACTAATGCATCATAACAATGACCCCTAACAGTAAGTTCTGCACTATCTGCTATTACTTCTCTAGAAATTAATGAAGATTTCATTCCTTCATGACCCATTGCAATACCATCTGTAACAGTAATAGTACAAAATTCTCTTGGTGTTCCACCAAAAGCTCTAACACCCTTCTTAACTGATTGTGCTTGTCTCATAAGAGCAATATTACACGGAGCAGCCTCATTCCATGTAGATACAACGCCTACAAAAGGTTTTGAAACATCTTTCTCAGTTTCACCCATTGCATAATAAAATGATCTATGTGGTGCTCTATCAGCACCTAATGATGTGTGTCTACTGGGTAATTTATTCTTGTTAAACTTCCGCATTATAAACTTTCAATTGTTAATGATATTTTTTTGATATCATTTTTTAAATTACTATAGTTAGTTTTTTCTTGTTCAACAATATTTTTTGGAGCTCTATCAATAAATCCTTTGTTAGATAATCGTTGAGATATTTTGTCCATTTCTCCTTGATATTTGTTCTGTCTTTTAACTAAGTTTTCTTTAATTAGATTTAAATCAACATTTTCATCAAAATAGATCTTAAATATGTCGCCAGATATAACCAATGTAGCTGAGGGTTTTTCTTGGTCTTTATCATAGAAGTTATTGATACGACCAAGTTTTTTAAGAATAATTTCATTATTGGTCATTAATGTTTTATTTTTTTTAGCAATTTTATTAATTGAGATATCGATAAATGAACCTGGGCTAACATTTAATTCATTTTTAAAAGATCTAAGTTCAGAAATAACATTAATGATACTTTCTACATCTTTCATAGATTGGTCTTTTTTGGCTTTTCCTGATGGCCAATTTGCATGCATTAGGAAATTCTTATCTGATTTATCAAATTTATTTTTTAACCAGATTTTCTCAGTAACAAATGGAATAAATGGATGAAGAATAACAAGTATTTGTTTAAATATATAAGCTGATACTTCTTTTAGCTCTTTTTTAGATTTTTTATCGTCTGAAAATAGAATAGTTTTTGAAAGCTCAATGTACCAGTCACAATAAGAGTGCCAAGCAAACTGGTAGGCATTTTTAGCTGCTTCATCAAATCGATAATCTTTTAGATTTTTCTCAATCTTATCTTTAGTTTGAATAAGTTCTGAATAAATCCATTTATTAATATTTAATGTAGTTTTGGGGACTTTATCAGTTTTATTAAAATCACATTTATTGGTAATTAAAAAATTATTAGCATTCCATAATTTATTCAAAAAATTTCTATATCCTTTTACTCTATCTTCAGAAAGTTTTACATCTGTGCCCGGTGATGCCATTGAAAGAAGAGTAAATCTTAAAGCATCTGCGCTATATTTTTCGATTAAATCTAATGGATCAATTACGTTTCCTTTTGACTTTGACATTTTTTGTCCTTTTTCATCTCTAACTAAAGCATGAACATAAATATCTTTAAATGGCTCTTTCTTTAAAAATTCCATTCCAAACATCATCATTCTTGCTACCCAAAAAAATATGATGTCAAAGCCTGTAACTAAAACTGTTGTTGGGTAGAATTTTTTAACAAAATCTTTTTTATCAGGCCAACCTAATGTTGCAAAAGGCCATAAACCAGATGAAAACCATGTATCTAAAACATCAGGATCTCTTGTAATTTTAACATCTTTTTTATAAAATTTTTTAGCTTGTTTTTTTGCATCTGTTTCATTTGTTGCAACAAAGATTTTTTTATCAGGACCATACCAAGCTGGTATTTGATGGCCCCACCAAAGTTGTCTAGAAATACACCAAGGCTCAATATTATTCATCCATTGAAAATAAGTTTTTGACCAATTTTCTGGAAAGAAATTTGTTTTTTTTGATTTAACTATTTGCTTAGCTTTAACAGATAATTTTTTTGCATTCACAAACCATTGCTCTGTTAAAAAAGGTTCAATAACTGAATTTGATCTATCCCCATATGGTACTTTATTTTTAATATTTTCTTCTTTAACAAAAAAATCTTTTTCTTTTAACTCGTTTAAAATTTTTTTACGTGCTTCAAATCTATCTAATCCAACATAATCACTAGGTGCATTATTATTAATTTTTCCATCTTCAGTAAAAACATTTATAATTTCTAGCTTATTTCTTTGTCCAACATTATAATCATTAAAGTCATGAGCTGGAGTAATCTTTAATGCACCAGTTCCTTGTTCTGGATCTGCGTAATTGTCTTTTATAATTTTTATTTTTCTACCTACAATTGGGATAGTGACAGTTTTGCCCACATATTTTTTAAATCTTTTATCTTTTGGATTAACGGCAATAGCTGTATCTCCTAACATTGTTTCAGGTCTTGTAGTTGCAATAGTTATAAAATCTGACGAGTTATCTATTGGGTATCTAATATAGTAGATCTTTGAGTTCATTTCCCTTTGATCAACCTCTAGATCGGATATTGCTGTTTTTAAAACTGTGTCCCAATTGACCAGTTTTTCAGCTTTATAGATTAACTTTTTTTTATGCAATTCAACAAAAACTTTTACTACTGATTTTGATAGATTTTCATCCATGGTAAAAGCATTCCTAGACCAATCACATGAACATCCAAGTTTTTTGAGCTGATTAATAATAATATCACCATATTGATTTTTCCACTCCCACACTTTTTCTATAAACTTTTCTCGACCTAAATCATTTTTACTTAGATTTTCTTTTTCAAGTTTTTTTTCAACTAAAGCCTGAGTGGCGATACCAGCATGATCAGTTCCAGGTTGCCATAAAGTTTCATAATTATTCATTCGATAATAACGAACTAAAAGATCCTGAATTGAATTATTTAATGCATGACCCATATGTAAACTCCCAGTAACATTAGGAGGTGGAATAACTATTGAGTATTTTTTTGAATTTTTCTTAGGTTTAAATAATTTATTTTTTTCCCAATAAGAATAAATATTATCTTCTACTTCAGAATGTATATATTTATCGCTATTCATGGATAATGTAGTTTATAATTTAATAATCTAAATTAACAATAATCAAATTAGATCGTTATTTAATAGACTAATCACAAATATTTTATATAAAACTCCTTGTAGCTATCTACTAAAACATCTGGCAACGTGGCGGAATGGTTACGCAGAGGATTGCAAATCCTTGTATCCCGGTTCGATTCCGGGCGTTGCCTCCAAAAAAATTCTTGTTTTAGTCTTAAAAGAAAGTAAGTTGAGATTTTTAATATTCCTCGGTAGCTCAGTTGGTAGAGCAGTTGACTGTTAATCAATTGGTCGCAGGTTCGAGTCCTGCCCGAGGAGCCAAAAAAAAAATTATCCGACTTTAGAAATATTACTACTTGATACTTGTAAAGATTTATTAAATTTTAATTTTTGGTCTGCATTTAGTTCAGAATATAACTTAACTAAAAAATTATAATTTACATTCATATGTCCCTCTTGAGATTTCTCTAGATTTATTAAGTATTCTGAAAAATCTTCAAAGAAATAATTGATTGGTACTTTTAAATAATTTGAAAGTTGAAGTAATCTAATTGAACTAACACCATTTGTGCCCTTTTCGTACTTCTGAATTTGCTGAAAAGTGACGTTGATTGCTTTAGCTACCTTAGTTTGTGTTAAACCTAAAGCTAATCTTCTAAGCTTAAGCTTATTGCCTAAATGCTTATTGAAATTATCCTCCATTAAGACCCCTCTTAATTTTATTTTAAAATCTCATTCAACTAGTTTTTAATACCTACTGCAACTATATAATTTTTTATTTTTTAAGAAAAAACCTTGTATACGCAAAATATGTCAAGCATCATTTATACCCTTATTTGAGAAATATTCCTTGAAATTTGTATTGACTATAGTATCTGGCTGAGGAAAAGTTTGGTCCTTTCACTCTTTGGATTGGCAAAGAATTCTTTAGTATCAGCTTTTTCTACTATCATACCTTCGTCCATAAAGATCATTTGGTCAGCGACTTCTTTAGCAAAGCCCATTTCATGTGTTACAACTATCATTGTCATTCCTTGTTTTGCTAAATTAACCATAACATCAAGTACTTCTTTAATCATTTCTGGGTCTAATGCTGATGTAGGCTCATCAAAAAGCATTATTTTTGGCTCCATACATAAAGCTCTAGCTATAGCAACCCTTTGTTGTTGACCTCCAGAGAGTTGACCAGGATATTTTTGAGCTTGATCTAAAATTTGCACCCTTTCCAGATGTTTAAGAGCTAACTCTTCTGCTTCTTTTTTTGGCATTTTCTTAACCCATATAGGAGCTAAGGTACAATTATCTAAAATTGATAAATGTGGAAATAAATTAAATTGTTGAAATACCATTCCAACTTCAGCTCTGATTTGTTCTATGTTTTTTGTGTCCTCAGTTAATTCTGTTCCGTCAACTATGATATCACCTTCTTGATGTTCTTCTAATCTGTTTATACATCTAATTAATGTTGACTTACCTGAACCAGAAGGTCCACAAACAACAATTTTTTGTTTTGGTTTTACTTCAAGATTAATTCCTTTTAAAACTTGGAAATCTCCAAACCATTTATTCATGTTATTTATTTGAATTATACTGTCGGACATACTTTTTATCGATCTGTTTTATATTTTTGTTCTAAATTATAACTATATTTACTCATTGCATAACAAATAATCCAGAAGATTATTGCAGCAAATACATATCCTTCCATTGCAAAACCTAACCATTCTGGATTTGTTTTAGCTAAATTTAACATTCCTACTATTTCTAGTAGTCCAACAACAAAAATTAATGGTGTGTCTTTTACTAAGGCCAAAAACGTATTTGCTATTCCTGGAATTACAAGTTTCAAAGCTTGTGGCAAAATTACAAATATATGCATTCTCCAATATCCCATTCCCAATGATTTTGCAGCTTCGTATTGTCCCCTAGGAAGAGCTTGTAAACCACCTCTTATAACTTCCGCAACATATGCAGCTTCAAACAATGAGATAGCTATTATGCATCTTACTAATTTGTCTATAAAAAAGTCTGCGGGTAAAAACATCGGAAACATTACAGCAGACATAAATAATACTGTAATCAAAGGTACACCTCTCCAAAATTCAATAAAGCCTATGGATATATACCTGATTAAAGGAAATCCAGATCTTCTTCCAAGTGCAAAAGCCATCCCTATTGGGAAACAAAAAATTAGACAGAAGAAAGAAATTATAAAAGTTAATGACAAACCACCCCAAGCTCCTGTTTCTACCCAGTTTAAACCATCTAATTTTCCTAATTCAATCAATTCTTCGTAAAAAATAAAATATTTTAATAAAACGTAAATAGCAAAAGGAACTATTAAGAAGTAATAAAACTTAAATTTAGTAGGAATAAAGAAACCAATAATGACGGATAGAATTGCAGCAATTATTCCATATGAAAAATCAAAAAATATTGGGCCACCTGATATAAAGAAAAATATAAAAAGGAACGCAATAAAAGGATAAATTACAACATAATAAAGGGTTAAGTATTTTTTAAATTTGTCAGTTGCAAAATAACCAACAGATCCAAGTAAAGCTAAGGCTATAAAAGATAAATTTATTCTCCATTGTTCTCCATTAGGATACATCCCATACATAAATCTTCTCATCCATACTTTTATATAAGTCCAGCAAGCACCTGTACCGGTACAAACATCTTTTGAGTCTCCAGCAAAACTAGCATCTATAAAAAACCAACTTAATATAGGTGGAATGGATTTAAGAATTATAAATATGATTAATAAAGATAAAACAGCATTAAAATTATTAGTGTTAATATGCTTATTTAATAGATCTAGATGCTTAATACCACTTAATTCAATTCTTATAAAATAAAGACCAATAAAGCCAAGAATTAACGGCAATAAAAAACTTAGAAAACCAGGCAAAAAACCTGTTAAGTTTAAACTAAAAAAAGAGTTTAAAAGTACATCCAAGACACTAATAAAGAACAAAAAAGAACCTAAGTATAAAAAGGTATAAAGATTAGACTTATCTGGTTTTAAAAAATTAATTTTAGACATTATTTTTCTGTTATCGCTATTTTGTTATTGTACCAATTCATAAATAATGAAATTGAAATACTTAAAGATAAATATGTGAACATTGTTATAGATACGATTTCAATTGCCTTACCAGTTTGCATTAACGCTGTTCCAGCAAAAACTAGTACCAAGTCAGGATAAGCTATTGCAGCAGCTAATGAAGAATTTTTTGTAAGATTTAAATATTGATTTGTTGTAGGAGGAATTATTATTCTTAGAGCTTGAGGCATCACTACAAGTTTAAGCACTTGATTTTGTGTAAGACCAATTGATGCTGCAGCTTCTTTTTGACCTTTACCAACACCCTGAATTCCTGCTCTAACACATTCAGCTATAAAAGTTGCTGTATATAGAGACAAGGATAATGCTAAAGCAATTAATTCAGGTGGTAAGCTTACTCCACCCTCGTAAATAAATGATGTCGTCGCTAGTTGTTTTAAAACAGGTATTTCAAATGACAATCTTACGCCACCAATTAAAAAACTTAAAAGGGGTAAAATAAAAAGTAAACCTATGGATATTAGTAAAACTGGTGTTTGTTTACCTATTGTTTCTTGTAGTTTTTTTGCACGATAACGAATAACTATTATTGCAACAATTGCAGCAACAATCGAATAAAAGAAAATGTTAAAATTTTCCCAAATAAATGCAGGAACAAACAGACCCTTAATTGTTAAAAATGAAATTCCAAACATCGCTTCTGCATCTTGTGGGAGTGGTAAAGCTCTTAGAGCAGCAAAATACCAAAAAAATATTTGCAAGAGTAATGGTATGTTTCTAAAAAATTCTACATAAAAAGCAGCAAATTTATTTATTAAATAATTAGGGGACAATCTTGCTATACCAACTAATACTCCAAGTATTGTTGCAAGAAAAATTCCAATAACAGAAACAAGTATAGTATTTAATAAACCAACTAAATATGCTCTAAAGTATGAATGTGAGCCATCATACTCTATTAAAGAAAATTGAACGTCAAATGAAGACTCTTGAGATAAAAACCCATAACCAAAATCAATACCTCTATTCTCCATATTGACTTGTGCATTATAAGTAAAAAAACCAAAGACAAGAACAACAGCTATAACTGTCATTAATTGTGGACCTATATCTTTTAGTTTAAAATTCACTATGAGAACTATATATGAGTTTAAAAAAAAAGGGCTAGAAAAATCTAGCCCTTTTTAAGTAATTTATAACTTAGATTATCTTGATGGTGGAACGTATAAAATACCACCTTTAGTCCATAATTGATTTGGACCTCTGTCAGGTAAAATTCCAGTGTCAGCTATATTTCTCTTATAACTTTCACCGTAGTTTCCAACTTGTTTGATAATTCTTAAGTTCCATTCGTTATCTAAACCGAATGCTGCACCCATTTCACCTTCAGCACCAACTAATCTTTTGATTTGTGGGTTTTCTGAAGTTTTCATTGAGTCTGCATTAGCTGAAGTAATACCGTACTCTTCTGCTTCGATCATAGTGTTCAAAGACCACCTTACGATATCTTCCCATACTGCATCACCTTGTCTAACAACTGGTCCTAAAGGTTCTTTAGAAATAGTTTCTGGTAGAACAATGTGTTCATCAGGGTTTTTCATTTTAGTTCTTTGAGCAGCTAAACCAGATTTATCAGTAGTGTAAGTATCACATCTACCAGCATCATAAGCAGCTACAACTTCATCAGCTTTTTCAAAAGCAACTGGCTCATAAGAAATTCCTCTAGAATTAAAGAAGTCTCTCATGTTAAGCTCAGTAGTTGTACCAATGTTTGTACAAGCTGAGATACCATTTTTGAATTGGCTTGTTGAAGTAATACCTGAACTTTTTCTTACCATGAAACCTTGTCCATCGTAAAAGTTTACACCTACGAAAGTAAGTCCGATATCAGCATCTCTTGAAAGAGTCCAAGTTGTGTTTCTTGATAAGATATCAATCTCACCAGAAGTTAAAGCTGTAAATCTTTCTTTAGCACTTAATGGTGTAAACTTAACCTTGTTTGCATCACCTAGTACTGCAGCAGCTACCGCTCTACATACATCAACGTCAACACCAGTCCAATTTCCTGCAGCATCAGCATTAGAAAATCCTGGAAGACCTTGAGATACTCCACATCTTACAAAACCCTTTTTTTGAGTGTTTTTAAGTGTTTTAGATTTTTTAGCAGCCATAGACTCTGTTGTAAAAGTGAACAACACAGCAACCATAGCAACTAAAGAAGTTAATTGTTTTAAGTATTTAAACATATTTCTTCCTATTGTTTATTTATTTGTTAACAAATAATTCAAAATAACTTTTGAATATACATAATTTAAGCATGGAAGAAAAAGCACTGCAAGAGAAATTAAATCACATGAAGCTGGTTAATTAGTCATAATAAACCCATTTTGAACCAAAACTGGCGCGCCCTGGAGGATTCGAACCTCCGACCCTCGGTTTAGAAAACCGATGCTCTATCCAGCTGAGCTAAGGGCGCATTAATTGAATAAATACATATACATTAATAAATTAATTTTTAAAAAGAAATTTTTTTATGAGGATTAGAATTGTTAATAATTCAATTCTACCTATAATCATAAAGAATATTAAGGAATATTTAGTAAAAAAGTGCAGATTATTAAAATTAAAATCTTCTAAACCATAAATTGAAGAATTTACAGTATTCATTAACGTCAAAATAGACAGCTTAAATGAACTTTCAAAATCCATACCATTTAAACTTAATAAGGATGAAAGAACTAATAAAGAAAGTACAAAAATCAGAACTGTCAAAAAATATTTATTTATTTCATCAAAATCAAAGTTAATTTTAGTAAACATTAATTTATTCATATAGATATTCTTAGGTCTACTAAATGATAAAATTTGATTGAGTGAATATTTAAATAATGAATAAATTTTAATAAACCTTAGACCTGAACTGGTTGAAAAAAAAGACCCTCCAATAATGACTAATATCAAAAATATGAAAGTTAAATTTGTTTGATTTGAATTAAGTGAAAATCCTATGTTAGAAACACTGCTTGATATAGATAAGAGATTAATTGAAAAATTAGTATTGAAACTAAAAAAAAGAAAAAAAATTGTGATAATTACAATAAAATAAATGATTAACTGTACATCCTCATAAAAGAAATTAATATTTTTTTTTCTTAAAAATATTAAGTTATAAGTAAAAAAAATGCTGAAAAATGATAGTAACATCATAAAAGATAAAACTATTATCTGCATATTATCTTTAATTATACTTGAAAGATCGTTAACGGGAAGAAATCCACCTGAAGAAATAATTGTAAAGGCTAAATTCAAAGAATCGAAAGTTCTAATCGAAAAAAAATTTAAAACTATGAATATAAAAAGTGTTAAGGATGAGTAAAGAAGAAAGATTTTAGTTACTTGTTTTAAAATTTCTGAGTTATTAAAGGAAATAAAATTTGTTAATGTTTTCTTAAAATTCTCATCATAAATATCTATTAAAAAGATAATTGAAAATAGAAAATAGAGGCCTCCAATCCATTGAATGGAGGATCTCCATAAGATTAAGCTTTGATCAATATTTTTAATATTTGGGAAAATAGTAAAACCTGTTGAAGTAAATCCTGAAATAGTCTCAAACAAAGAGTTTAAGAAAGTTAAATTATAAATACTAAAATAGAAAGGAATTAAAAGAATTAATGGTAATAAAACATAACCTGAAAATACAGTTAAAATCTTTTTAAATATACTAATTTTTACCTCAGGAACTTTAATCTTATAAAATAATATAGCCATTATTAAAGATAAGATAAAACTAAAATAATAAGTACTTAAATTAAGATACAAATCCAAATAATAAGAATAGATGATATTAAAAAAAGATAAAACTGTTATAAGGGCAAAAAAAAAACTTAAATATCTAATCTGTAATCCAAACATTTAGTTAAACTGAACTCAATCTAAATATATTTTCAACAAAAGATATTGAGTCTTTTTTTGTTATAAAAACTACTTTATCATCCTTTTTAAATGTAAAGTTTGATCTTGGTATAATTACTTTTTTGTCTCTCAAAACAGCTCCGACTCTTATTTCTTCTGGTAAATTTAGATTTTTTAATTCTTTACTTAAGAGTTCAGATGTTTCAATTATTTCTGCTTCTATTACTTCATACTCGCCATTAGAAATAGTATAAGCATTTTCAATGGTGCCTTTATGTATATGTTTCAAAATGCTAGAAACTGTATTCATTCGAGGATCAATAAGATCATCAATTTTCAAAGATGATTGAAGTAAAGAGTAATTAGGTTTGTTTATTAAAGCCATAGTTCTTTTATCTTCAATATCTTTTTTATCTTTAGCAAATTTTTCAACCAAAACACTAACCATCAAATTATCTTCATCATCATTTGTAAGTGCTAAAACAGTTTCAGACTCATCTAAATTAGCCTCAATCATAACTTCTTCATCAAGCGCATTTCCATTAATAACAATTGTATCATTTAATTGAGTAGCTAAAAATTCTGCACGTTCTTTATTTTTTTCTACAATTTTTACTCTTACGGTATCCAATGTTTCTTCTATATTTTTAGCAAGATTAAAACCAATATTGCCACCTCCAATGATCAAAATTTTTTTTGATATTTTTTCATTATGACCAAAAGCCTCTAATGTTTCCTTCATTTGAGATGAATTAATTATTACGTAAATTTTATCATCTTTTAGCACTGAATCAGTTTTTTTAGGAATAAAAAATTTATCATCTCTACTGATCCCTACAATATTCGCTTCAAGTTTAGAATTTTTTTTACTTAACTCATTAAATTTAATACCGATAGATTTACAGTCATCTTTAATTAATATTTCAAGTAATCTTATTTGATTTTCAGCAAATGGAACACTGTCTAAAGCACCAGGAGCTTCTAGCTTTCTTTGAATTGATTTTGCAATCTCGATTTCAGGAGAAATAATTACATCTATAGGTAAATTTTCTTTATTATAAACTCTAGTAAATTTTGGATTCAAATAATCTTGTGATCTTATCCTTGCAATCTTTTTTGGAATTTTGAATATAGAGAATGCTATCTGGCAAATTAACATGTTAATTTCGTCATTTCTGGTAACAGCTATTATCATATCTGTCTCTACTGCATTCGCTTTTTCTAAAATAGAGGGATAAGTTGCTTTACCAACAATTGCTTTAACGTCTAAAGTATCATTAATTTTCTGAATATCGTCACTTGACTGATCTATTACAGTAATTGAGTGGCCTTGTTCACTAAGTAATTTAGCTATAGTAAAACCAACTCTGCCTGCTCCACAAATAATTATGTTCATTTAATTAAATTCTTTTATCCCTAGTCCTTTTAATTTTCTATGAAGAGCGCTTCGCTCCATGCCTACAAAATTAGCAGTTTTAGATATATTTCCATTAAATTTTTTTAATTGCATAGTTAAATACTCTTTTTCAAATTTTTCTCTAGCCTCTTTTAAGGGTACCGAAAGTCTATTTTGTGTGATTTTTTCATCATAATTCCCATATTTCAAAGATTCTTTGATTATATTAGAGACTTTCTCTTTTGTGTTGGGTTGCAATATTGCAATTCTTTCAATTAAATTTCTAAGTTCTCTAACATTGCCATGCCAGCTATGATTTAGAATGTAACTATTGTTCTCATCGATTTCCAATTTTTTTATTTTGTAAGTTTCACAAATTCTTTTTGAAAAATAATCAATTAATAAGGGTATATCTGATATTCTGTCATTTAAAGGACTAATATTTATCTCAAACACATTTAATCTATGAAATAAATCCTCTCTAAAATTTCCAATTTTAATTTCATCTTTTAAATCTTTGCTTGATGAGCAAATTAACCTTACATCTACGTTTATATCATTATTTCCATTCAATCTTTTAAATTTTTGATCAATTAAAACCCTTAATATTTTCGACTGAATATCTAAGGGTATTTCTGATACCTGATCAATAAGTAAGGTACCTTTATTAGCTTTTTCTAAAGCTCCATAAGAAATTGAACCATTATTTTTTTCCTCTCCAAAAAGTTCTAATTCATATTTTTCAGAGTCAAGTAATGCACCATTTAAAATCACAAATGGGTTATTATTTCTTTTAGAATTCTTGTGAATTTTTCTTGCAATTAACTCTTTTCCTGAACCAGAAGGCCCATTGATAAATATTCTACTTTCAGATACGGAAATTTTTTCAATTTGATCTTTTATACTAACAATATTCTTACTATTTCCAATTAATTCATATGATGAAAATAACCTATTTTCAAATTCTTTATTTTGTTCTTTAAGTTTTAAATTTTCAACAGCTCTTTTTATAAAATTGATTAATCTTGTTTGATCAAAAGGTTTTTCAATGAACTCAAATGCACCATGTTTTAAAGAACTAACTGCCATTTCAATATTTGCATGTCCTGATATTATAATAACAGGTACATCTTTATTTTTAGATTTTATGTGTGTTAACAGCTCAATACCATCATTATCACCTTTATCTAATTTAACATCTAAGATTGCTACATCTGGTATTTTTTTATCTATTTCAGCTAATGCTTGGTTATAATTAGCTGCTAATCTAGTTTTATAACCAGCGTCTAAAATAAGATCGTTAAGAATATTTCTTATATCAGCGTTATCATCAACTATTAAAATTTCAGTTGCCATTTAATCTAAAATCAATTTCTATTTTTGCACCGTTTGGAAGAGAATGAAATATAAGTTCACCATTGTGATCATTTATGATTTTATTAACTATTGATAAACCTAATCCTGTACCATTTTTTTTTGTAGTATAATAAGGGTTAAGAATTTCTTTAATGTCATTTTTAATCGAATTAAAACCTACACCATTATCTACTAAAGTGAAGTTAATATGCTCATTATTGCTTAAAATTTCAATCAATATTTTCTTATCAAAATCAGGGTTTTTTTCATTTTTTTGCTGAATACTTTCTATTGAATTTTTAATTAAATTAAAAAACACTCTTCCAATTTGTTCTTTATCACAGTTAAAAAAAACTTTATCTTTTCTACACATAACATTTATTTTAATTGATTTATCAATTTCTTTTAATAGTTTTAAATTATCTCTTAATATTACTAATATATCATTATCCTTTAATATAGGTTTTGGCATTCTAGCAAAATCAGAGAATTCATTGACTAAGTTTTCGATTATCTTAATTTGGTTATCGATAGTCTTTAAATTTTCATTGAACTGAACTTGATCATTTGGAGAAATTTGATTTTCATATTTATTTTTAATCCTATCTATAACCAATTGCATAGGGGTTAACGGATTTTTAATTTCATGAGCTAATTTTCTAGCTAAATTTCCCCATGCTTCATGTCTTTCATTAATTATTAGTTTTTCTTGTTGACTTTTTAAACGTGTAATCATGGAATTAAAATTTTTATTTAATATCTCCATATCTTTATCAGTTTTTATCTCTGGTACTTTAATATTTAAATCTCCTTGACCAATTGAATTTGAAGCTAGGATTAGATTATTTATAGATCTAAAAAACCTTGAAGAAAATCTAATTGCAATTGTGATTGAAATAAACAGTAATAATGAAACTATAATTATATAAATTAATGCAAAAGAAACCTTTATCCCTGTACTTCTCTCTTGAACATTATAATAAAAATTTATAGCTTCTTGAGACTCCTCCAAATAATTAGAAATATTCTTATCTAGATATTTAACAACATATAAAAAACCATCTTCAAATGATTGAAGTCTAATTATAGCTGCAGAAATATTCGCAGGAGCATTAATAATCTTTAAAGGGCGATCATCATCGACAACTAGGTTTAATGCTTTATCTACAGGTGGGATATATTTATTCTTATTTTCAGATGAATATAATAGTTTTTTTTCTTTGTTAATAATGTGAATTTCATCAACATCTCTTATAAGTTTTTGAGTTTTTAAAAATCTTACATATTCGTTTGTGTTATCATTTAAGAATTTCACACTTTTGTTAGTATCGAATGCAATAAGAATTATATCAGCTTCTATTTTATTTCTTACTTCCTGGACATAATCTTTTGCTAATTTATAGGAATTATTTACAACAGTGGTTACTTTTTTATCAAAGTATTTTTCTAGTGCAAAAGAAAACAGGAATAATGAAAATATAGAAATTAAAATTGATGGAAATAAAGTAAACAAAGAAAAATACGTGATGTATCTTTTGTTGGAGGTAAGACCATCTTTATCAATATCAACTTTAATTGAATTCTTAATTTCCTTGAATATTGCTAGAAATAATAAAAAAAGTAAAAAAATATTTATTATTAATAAATATTGTAAGTTGTTTTGATTTAGTTCAATAAAACTTCTTTCTATAAAGGTTAAAAATGTTAAAAAACCGATAAATAGTGTGATAGTAGATAGAATAAATATGAATATATTTTTTTTCAAAAATTCTAACATTATTTAGAATTATAACATTTATATAAATGAACAACTACTTTGTAATATTGGGTGCAGGAAAAAGTAAAAGATTTCATAAAAATATTGCAAAACAGTTCTACAATTACAAAAATAAGGATGTCATCGAGCACTCGATTGAAAAATCATTAAGTTCTAAGCTTTTTAAAAAAGTTGTTGTTGTAGTAAATAATCCAAAAAAAATAAAAAATAAAAAGTATTCCAAAAATATTACTATCATAAAAGGTGGAAGAGAAAGATCGGACTCTTCATTATTAGCATTAAAATATATAAGAAAATATAGACCAAAAAATGTATTTATTCATGATGCAGCTCGACCAAATTTTACTCAAAAACTATTAAAAAATTTATTACTTAATTTAAAGAAAAATAAAGCTGTTGTTCCTATAGTTAAAACTAGAGACTCGATTAAATATAAAGTGAGAAACAATATTTTTAATTTAGATAAGGAAAAAGCTTTTCTAACACAAACACCACAAGCATTTAGATATTCAGATTTATATAAACTCGCAATACAAAAAAAAAGTAAAATAAGTGACGAGGTCACTCTTTTTTTAGAAAGAGATTATAAAGTAAAATTTATACATGGAGAAAATCAAAATAGTAAAATTACTTTCCACGATGACATTAAACTACCTACTACCTTTTTTGGTATTGGTTTTGATGTTCATAGATTAATTAAAGATAAAAAACTTTTTTTAGGTGGTATTAAAATACCTTTTCACTCTGGCCTTAAAGGACATTCGGATGGTGATGTTATTTTGCATGCTATAATTGACTCTATTTTGGGTGCAATGAAAAAAAAGGATATTGGGACTTACTTTCCTGATAATAAAAAAAGATATAAGAATATAAGATCTCCAAAAATGTTATGGCCTATTTTGAGTGATTTATATAAAAAAAACTTTTTAATAAATAATTTAGATATAAATTTAATTTGTGAACAACCAAAAGTATCAATACATCGTAATAAAATTATTAATTCTATTTCAAGTCTGATGAAATTAGAAAAAGATAGAATTAACCTAAAAGGTAAAACTGCAGAAAAATTGGGTCTTATTGGAAAAGAAAAAGCGATAGCTTGTGAGGTCATAGTTTCTATTACTAAATATGATTAAAAAATTTAATTCTTTAATTGTTACAATGTTCGGCTTAGGAAAAGTTAAGATAATACCTGGAACCGTTGGCTCTTTTGCAACTATAATTATACTCTACATTCTATTTCATATTTTAGATATTTCTTCTAACCTAATATTATTATTGCTAATTATTATTTTTATTTATTCTTTTTCGGCAGTAGCAAGTCATATAGAAGATAATGATGATAAAGATCCAAGAGAAATTATTATTGATGAATTTATTGGTCAATCTATACCTATTTATTTATATGAAATTTCTCATGGAACACAAAAATCACCAGATGAAGCAATAATTTTTTACACTATTTGTTTTATATTATTTAGATTTTTTGACATTAAAAAACCTTTTCCTGTAAGTTATTTTGATAAAAATTTCAAAAACAGTTTTGGAGTTATAATGGATGATGTTTGTGCTGGATTATACGTTGTTTTATCTTTAATTTGTTTTATGGTTTTAAGTAGTTATTTTATCTAATGGTTTCTTTAATAAAAAAATTGATTAAGAAAAAACTAAAAATATCATTTGCTGAGTCATGCACTGGTGGAATGCTTGCAAGTAAAATTACTTCAATTAGTGGATCTTCTAAAGTTTTTGGTTTAGGTTTAATTACCTACTCAAACCAAGCTAAAATAAAAATCTTAAAAGTAAATAAAAACATAATTAATAGATATGGAGCTGTAAGTTTGGAGTGCTGTAGGGCTATGGTGGTAAATTTGTCGAAGATCTCCAAAGCAAATATCAATGTATCAATAACTGGTATTGCGGGTCCAAATGGGGGAACTAAACAAAAACCGGTTGGACTAGTTTATATTGGTGTAAAAAAAGGTAGTAAATTGATTATAAAAAAAAATATGTTCAAATCAAAAAATAGAAGATCTATTCAAAAAGCCTCTGTAAACAAGACATTAAAAATTATCTCTAATTTAATAAATTAATATTTAGATTTTTTCAGCTCTTTTTTGAAAAGCATCTGCAATCTTATTTAGCCCATATTGAAATGATTTAGTCATAATCATATCTAAAAACTTGTTTTTAATTTCAAAATCAACATCAAAATGCACTTCAGTAAATTTGTCCTTCTGAATAAATTTCCAATTATTTTCTAGATGCTTTAAAGGACCACCAATATTTGTTACATGTATTGTATCATCTTGCTTATTATATCTCACGTCACTTTTATAAGTATCTACGAAAGGTCTTTTTCCAATTGTTAAGTCGGCAATTATTGCTATTTCATCTTTATGATCATTTCTCTCGTAAACTTTTGAGTCTATACAAAAAGGGATAAATTCTGGATATTTTTCAATGTCTAAAACAAAATCTATTAACTTTTGTTTTTCACGTCCTATATTACGTGTTACTGAGGCCTTGGGCATTAATTCAAATTTAATCTATTATTTTGTAACTTAGCGAAATCTTCATCTGCGTGGTAAGAAGATCTTGTTAATGGTGAAGATGAAACTAATAAAAAACCTTTTGCTCTAGCGATACTTCCTAATTCATCAAATTCTTGAGGTGTGTAATATCGATCTAATGGAAAATGTTTTACTGATGGTTGTAAATATTGACCTATAGTTAGGAAATCAACCTCAGCTGATTTAAGATCATCCATTACTTGTAATATTTCATCTTTGGTTTCACCTAAACCAACCATTATTCCAGATTTAGTAAAAACTTTTTTGTTAATTTTTTTTGCATTCTTTAAAAGTTCTAAAGAAGCAAAATATCTTGATCCAGGTCTTACTTTCAAATACAAGCTTGGAACTGTTTCTATATTGTGATTAAACACATCGGGATTAGCTTCTAAAACTTTCTTATAGGCCTCCCCTTTTCTCAAAAAATCAGGAGTTAAAACCTCTATTGTTGTATTTGGATTTGTTTTTCTTGTTTGATTTATAACATTAAAAAAATGATTTGAACCTCCATCCTCTAAATCATCTCGATCAACAGATGTAATAACAACATGTTTTAAATTTAATTTTTTTACAGCTTGAGAAATCTTAATTGGTTCCATTTCATCAAGATTGCCAGGTTTACCAGTTTTTACATCACAAAAACCACAAGCACGAGTGCATGTATCACCCATAATCATAAAAGTTGCATGTCTTTTACTCCAGCATTCAGTGATATTTGGGCAGTTAGCTTCCTGACATACTGTAACTAAATTGTTTTTATTAACAATTGTTTTTGTTAAAAAAAATTCTTTACTATTCGAAAGCTTTGATCTTATCCAATTAGGTTTCTTTTTAATTGGATTAATTGGGTTGTTTACTTTTTCAGGGTGCCTAGGTCTATTTTTTTGTGTCATTACTTTTAATTATATAAATTGTCTCATTTTTTTTTCCAAATAAAAATCTTTCTCTAATTAAAGTTTCAATATAATCAAGATCCAGATTGTCACTTAATAATGAATTTTTAAAATCCAAGTCCTTAATTTGTTTAATTAATAAAGATTCTTGTTTTTGAAGATCAGTTAAAATTTGTTTTTTTTCAAAATAAGAAATTAAGCCTCTTTCACCTGATAAAAGATTAAAGAAAAAATATAATATCAGAAACGTTGAAACTAACAAAAAATAATTATTTTTTAATCTTTTAAGCATTAATGAATCTTATTCATTCTTGCTTTTTTTCCAAGTTCTTCTTCTATGCGTATCAATTGATTATATTTAGCAACCCTTTCAGATCTTGCCAAAGATCCAGTTTTAATCTGATTTGAGCCAGTTCCTACCGCTAAATCTGCAATAAATGTATCTTCACTGTCTCCCGATCTATGGGAAATAATTGTCTTAAATCCAATAATTTGAGCAAATTTAATTACGTCCAATGTTTCTGAAACTGTGCCTATTTGATTTAATTTTATTAGTATTGCATTTGATGAAACATTCAAAAAACCTTTTTTCAGTCTTTCAAGATTAGTAACATATAAATCATCACCAACTATTTGAACTTTATTAGTTACTTTCATCAATTTGTTCCATGAATTCCAATCATTTTCAGCAAACGGATCCTCAATTGATTTAATCTTATATTTTTTGATCATTTTTTTGTATTCATTAATTGAGTTTTGAACTGAAATAAATTTCTTAGAATGAATTGAATATTTATCTTTTTTAATCAATTCATTCGCTGCAACATCTAAACAAATAGAAACATCTTTTCCATTCACAAATCCAGATTTTTTAATTGCTGATACAATCAAATCTAACGCTTGATTATTATTATTAATCATAGGTGCAAATCCACCCTCATCACCCACTGATGTTGAAAGTCCTTTATTTTGAATAAGTTTGCTTAAAGTTTTTATAACAACAAAGCAAATTCTCATTGCGTCTGAAAAGTTTTTCGCACGGTCAGGTCTAATCATAAACTCTTGTATTTGAAGACTATTATTTGCATGCGCACCTCCATTGATTATATTCATAAGTGGGTATGGAAGCTGGAAATTTTTTTTAATAAAAAAAGTTTTATATAAAGGTAGTCTTTTAAGTTTGGCAGAAAGCTTTTTTGCTGCCATTGATACCGCAAGCATGGAATTTGCTCCTAGTTTAGTCTTTTGCCTTGTTCCATCAAGATTTATCATTAAAGCATCAATCTTTTCTTGATTATGAATATTTTGACCTTTTATTTTTTTTGAAATTTTAGTGTTAATTATGTTTATTGCACTTAAAACACTTTTTCCTAAATATCTTTTATTCTTTTTATCTCTTTTTTCAAAAGCTTCATAGGTTCCTGTTGATGCTCCAGATGGACATATCGCTGTAGCACTATTGTTTTTTACAAAAACTTCAGCTTCTACTGTGGGGTTACCTCTACTGTCATATACCTGACGTGCTTTAACTTTTAAAATTTTACTCACTAATTCTTAATTAAATTATCAATTTCTGTTAGTTGTTTAAGTAAATCCTCTAACTTATTTAATGGAAGCATATTTGGACCATCTGATGGGGCATTGTCTGGGTCCTGATGTGTTTCAATAAAAACACCAGCAACACCCACTGCAACTGCTGCTCTAGATAAATATTCAACAAATTCTCTTTGACCTCCACTTTTTTCACCGAGTCCTCCAGGTTGTTGAACTGAATGAGTAGCATCAAAAATTACAGGATATCCATTTTTTGCCATGATAGGTAATGATCTCATATCAGAAACAAGTGTGTTATAACCAAAACTTGCACCCCTCTCAGTTACTAATATATTGTTATTGCCTGAGTCTGAAATTTTTTTAGTAACATTCACCATATCCCATGGAGCTAAAAATTGACCTTTTTTAACATTTATAATTTTATTAGTTTTAGCAGCAGCAATTAATAGATCAGTTTGTCTACAAAGAAATGCTGGTATTTGAAGTACATCTACGTGTTCACTCACAATATCACATTGTTCTATGTTATGTATGTCTGTTAAGATTGGTATTTTAAGTTCTTTCTTAATTTTATCAAAAATAGGAAGTGATGCTTCTAGGCCAGCTCCTCTTTTACCTTTAAGACTTGTTCTGTTGGCTTTGTCAAAAGAGGTTTTATAAATGAAACCTAAGTTAAATTTCTTCGTAATTTCCTGAATTTTTCCAGCCATATCCATTGCATGTTGCTCAGATTCTAATTGGCAAGGACCAGATATAATGCAAATCTTTTTATTATTTGAAATCTCTATTTTTCCACAATTAACTTTAATACTACTCATTTATGATTTTTTGATGCCCTGATAAATGATGAGAATAAAGGATGTGGAGCCAAAGGTCTAGATTTAAATTCTGGATGAAACTGAACCCCAACAAACCATGGGTGATTTTTAAGCTCAATTATCTCAGGTAAAGAGCCGTCTGGAGATAAACCTGAAAAAGACATACCGTTTTTCTCAAACTTTTCTTTATAGTTTATATTAACTTCATATCTATGACGATGTCTTTCTTTAATAAGATTCTTTCCATAAATTTTTCTAATCAAAGAATTATCTTTTAATTTTGCATCATAAGATCCTAGTCTCATTGTGCCACCTAAATCTTTATCAGTCCCTTTAATAGTTTTTCCATCTTTTTTCCATTCATTAATCAAACCAATAACATGTACCCCATTTTTATCAAATTCACTTGAAGTTGCTTTCTTTATATTTAATTTATTTCTTGCAAATTCAATTATAGCCATTTGCATCCCATAACATATTCCAAGAAATGGTATCTTATTGATTCTTGCATATCTAATCGCTTCAATTTTTCCATCGGTACCTCTTTTGCCAAAACCACCAGGAATTAAAATTCCAGATATATTTCTCAATTTAGATTTAATTTCTGAAACCCTAAGCTTGTCAGAGTCAATTCTAATCAAGTTTACTTTAATCTTATTTTCAATACCACCATGAGCAAGAGCTTCATCAAGCGATTTATAAGCATCTTTTAATTCAACATATTTACCAATAATTGCTATATTAACTTCTTTTTTTGTCTTAAAGATAATCTTAGTAATTTTTTTCCAAGGGTTCAAATTTACTGGTTTTTTAGATTTCATTTTAAAATAATTTAAAACCTGAACATCTAATTTTTCTTTAAAAAAACTTATAGGTGCCTCATAAATGGTTTTGACATCAACTGTTTCAATTACATTCTTGATATCAACATTACAAAATAATGAAATCTTTTTACGATGTTCTAAAGGTATTGACCTTTCAGATCGACAAATAATTATATCAGGTTGAATACCAATACTTCTTAATTCTTTAACTGAGTGTTGAGTCGGTTTTGTTTTAATTTCATCAGAAGCTTTTAAATAAGGAACAAGAGTTAAATGAATAAACAAAGCATTTTTCTTTTCGATATCATTCGCAAATTGTCTTATTGCTTCAACAAATGGTAGACTTTCAATATCACCAACGATTCCACCTATTTCACAAATAACGAAATCTTCTTTTGAAGAGTCGTTCTTAATAAATTCTTTTATCCGGTCAGTAATATGCGGTATTACCTGTACAGTTTTTCCAAGATATTTTCCTTTTCGCTCTTTTTTAAGAACATCATTATAAATCTTACCTGTTGTAATGTTGTCAGATTTTTTTGCAGATACACCTGAAAATCTCTCGTAATGTCCTAAATCAAGATCTGTTTCGGCTCCGTCATCTGTTACAAAAACTTCTCCATGTTGGAATGGACTCATTGTTCCTGGATCAACATTCAAATAAGGATCTAATTTTCTAAGTCTTACTTTGTAACCTCTAGACTGAAGTAGATAAGCAAGTGAGGCCGAAGAGAGCCCTTTACCTAAAGATGAAACCACGCCGCCCGTGACAAAAATAAATCGCGCCATGGAATTATCTTATAGCGAATAAAAAAGTAATTGGAAAGTGTTAATTGTTATTTTCGGGAATTGCCGGTGTATCCTCAGATTTTTCTTTAACAGCATCTAAAACTGAGCTAGTTGGGGTCAATTCTCCTCTTGAAATAATAGTTAATCCTAGGCTACAAATTATGAATAAAGTTGCAACGAATGCAGTTGCTTTGGTCATGAAATTTCCTGCTGCCCTAGAAAACATAAAATTTTCTTGTGAAACACCAATACCAAGAGCTCCACCTTCAGATTTTTGCATTAAAACAAGTAGAACAAGAATAATAGCAAATATAATGTTTAAGATTAATAAAATATTTTCCATTACGGGGTTAATTATATGTTTTTTTAATTATATCAATGAATTTTTTTGAATTTTGAGAAGCTCCTCCTATCAAAAAACCATCTATATTGTGAACGAGTTTTAACTGATTAACATTATTTGAACTTACAGAACCCCCATACAAAACTTTGTAATTTTTTACTTTTTTTTTTATATACTTAACAGTTTCTAGTAAATCATTATTTTTTGGCACTAAACCCGTTCCAATAGACCAAACAGGTTCATACGCGATTAAAATATCTTTTTTATTTTTGATCTTCTTCAAACCTAATTTGATTTGACTATCTAAAATTTTTTTAGTCATTCTTTTTCTTTTTTGTTTTAATGTTTCACCAATGCAAAAAATTACTTTTAGTTTTGATTTTAAAGTACTTTTAATTTTTAGATTAATTAGTTTATCCGTTTCACCCATTTTTCTATTTTCAGAATGACCAATGATAACATATTTTGCTCCAACACTTTTGAGCATTATAGGATTTATTGAACCCGTAAAAGCACCATAATTTTCCTGTTCATGACAATTTTGGGCGCCAACATCAATACGTGATTTTTTTAGTTTTCTAGACATTGATTCTAGCAAAGTATTTGGAGGGCAATAAATTATTTTTACAAATTTGCTTTTTTTAAATTTATTAAAAAAATTAATAACTCTATTTAGTGAATTTAAAGAATTTAAACCACCAAACATTTTCCAATTAGCGATAAAATACATATATTTGTTTGTCATCTGCTATAATTTAATCTATAGGTTTGCTTTTTAGAGATCAATAAATTTATAAAGTATGATTAGTAGTTTTAGAAATTTTGCAAAAACCAAATTTGCTGGTTTATTAGTTTTTATAATGATTATTCCATTTGTTTTCTGGGGAATGGGAAGTATGTTTAGTAGTGGTAATACAAATAATATTGCAAAAATTAACAAAATAAATATTTCAACACAAGAGTTCATTGATCATATCAATAACTCAAATATACCTCAACAAACAATTAGAGAAAATTTAGATAAGAATATTATTGAAGAATTATTATCAACACTAGTCTCTACTACTTTACTTGATTTAGAGGTTAAAGATTTCGATCTAATTATTTCAGAAAATACATTATTAAAAAAAATTAAAACAAATAAAAACTTTTTAAATGAAGATGGTTTCTTTGAGAGAATTAAATATGAAAAATTTTTGTTAGAAAATAATCAATCTGCACCTGCTTTTGAGCTAAGGTTGAAAGGACGTGAGCTGCAAAAAAATCTATTTGATTATATTGGTGCCGGTTCAGTTGTGCCTGAATTTTTAGTTAATAAAATTTTTGAGGAAGAAAATAAAAAAATAGAAATTGAATTTATCAATTTACAAAATTTTTATAAAAAGAAAGAGAATATAAGTGATTTAGACATTCAAAAATTTGTAGATGATAATAAGGAAAATTTAAAAGTCGAATATATTGATTTTGATTATGCAATTATCAACCCAAAAAATTTGATAGGAGTTGAGGAATTTAATCAAACTTTTTTTGATAAAATTGATCAAATAGAAATCGATATTTCTAACAACTTAGACTTTGAAGAAATATTAAATAACACAGGTATAAAAACAATAAACAAAACAAATTTTAGATATTCTGATAATAAAAGTGACATTGAAAAAAAAATATTTGAAGTAAGAAATATTGAATTTGATATTATAGAAAACCAAAATGATTACATTCTTTACAAAATTAATAAATCAGATGAGCGAACACCAGATTTAAATGATCCTGAATTAAAAAATGAGGTTTTGGAACTAGTTCATCAAAAAGAAAAGTTCGATTTTAATAGTCAATTATTAAAAAAGATTGATAAAAAAATTTTTAAAAATGATGAATTTATCAAAATGGGTGGGAATCAAATTGAAAATTTACAATTAAAATCAATTAAAGATAATAATAAATTTGAAATAAATGCTGTAGAACTTTTATATTCACTGCCACTCAATTCATTTACACTTATTAACGATGAAAAAAATAATATTTATTTAGCTAAGATAAAAAAAATTCTTGATCAAAAAATTGGAAGTAACAAAGAAAAATTAGAAGAATATATTTCAAAACAAAATACTAATACTAAAAATAGTATTTTAAAATCCTATGATTTATTTCTCAATGAAAAATATAATGTGGTGCTAAATCAAAAAACAATCGAACGAGTAAAGAACTTCTTCAAATGATACTAAATCGAAGCTTCAAAGATTTTAAGTTTCGACATAGAAACAAAAAAAATCAAATCATCTATGCATCAAAAAAGGTTAAAAATGACGATGAGATTACAAACTTAATTGATAACTTTCTTGTAGAAAAAAATAGTTTTATATTTGAATCTGTTGAAAAAGGTAAAATAAAAGGTAGGTATACTATCTTCGGTAAAAACCCAGATAAAATTTGGGAATTCAATAATAAAAAATCTTACTTATTTAGAAATAACAAAAAAATTAAATTAAAAGGTAGGCCAGATCTTTTAATAGAAAAGATTATTGAAGAATTTAAATTTGATACACCTAAAAATTTACCTAAAATTTGCTCTTTAATATCTGGATATTTTTCATATGATGCTATTAGATATATAGAGAATATCCCTAACAATTGTAAAAATGATCTCAACTTACCTGATGTAAGATTAATGAGACCTCGAACTGTTATAATTCACGATAATTTAAAAAAGGAAATATATTTTATAATTAATATTTTTAATGATGAAAAAATTTTAAATTATCAAAAAAAATTTGAGGACATAAAATCAGAACTTTTTAAACTATCAATTCAATCTTTAATTAAAAATCTGGATAACAAAAAATACAAGGAATTTAAAAATATCAATGTTAAGTCTAATACTCCTAAAAATAAATTTCTTGCTATGGTTAATAAAGCCAAGGAATACATTAAATTAGGAGATATTTTTCAAGTTGTCTTAAGTCAGCGCTTTGAAACAAACTTAACAAAAAAACCTTTGGATATTTACAAAAAATTAAGAATAACCAACCCCTCTCCTTTCATGTTTTTCTTTAATTTCAATGATTTTCAAATTATTGGGGCAAGTCCTGAAATACTTGTCAGACTGAGGGATAACAAGATTACTATAAGACCAATTGCAGGTACAAGACCGCGTGGTAGAAATAAGAAAGAAGATATTTATTACGAAAAAGATTTGATGAACGATAAAAAAGAACTTTCAGAACATTTGATGCTTCTAGATTTAGGAAGAAATGATGCTGGAAAAGTTTCTAAGATAAATAGTATTAAAGTTACAGAAAGTTTTATTGTAGAAAGATATTCGCACGTAATGCATATTGTTTCTAACGTCGTAGGTGAATATAATAAGAAATTTTCAAAGTTTAAATCTCTTATGGCTGGATTTCCTGCAGGAACAGTTTCGGGTGCCCCCAAAATAAGAGCTATGGAAATTATAGATGAATTAGAGTCTGTGAGAAGAAAAGTTTATGCAGGTGGTATTGGATATTTTTCTGCTAATGGTGAATTTGATACATGTATTGCATTGAGGACTGCAGTTGCTAAAGATAAAAAATTTTATGTTCAAGCAGGAGCAGGAATTGTAGCTGATAGTAAACCAATTAATGAATACAAAGAAACAGTTAATAAAGCTAAAGCTTTAATAAATGCTTTAAAATAATGAAAATAATATTAATAGATAACTATGATAGTTTTACGTTCAATTTATTTCATTATCTATCATCATTAAAAACGAATGTAGATGTGGTTAGAAATGATAAAATTTCTCATAAAGAAATTATTAGGAAAAAATATGATAAGATTGTAATCTCACCTGGACCTGGTAACCCTAATCAATCTGGTAACTGTATTAAGATAGTGAATTCTCTTTACAAAAAAATACCTATATTGGGTGTTTGTTTAGGTCATCAAATTATTGGCCAAGTTTTTGGTTCTAAAATAATTCAAGCAAAAAGATTAATACATGGAAAAACTAGTACAATTATTTCAAAAAAAAAAGGAATTTTAAAAAATCTTCCTATAAATTTTGAGGCTACAAGATATCATAGCTTAATAATTGATAAAAAAACTCTTTCTAAAGATTTAGAGGTTACTGCGGAAACTAAAGATGGTTTAATAATGGGAGTAATGCATAAGGAATATAACATCCACGGGGTGCAATTTCACCCTGAAAGTATTAAAACTAATTTAGGATTAAAAATTTTAAAAAACTTTATTAAATTTAAGAGTTAATGAAACAATTCATAGCTAAAATTAAGGAAAAACAAAACCTTACCTTTGATGAAAGCAAAGCAGCATTTGAAATATTAATGGAAGGTAAAGCAAATGATCAAGAAATATTTGACTTTTTAACATTACTATCTGCCAAGGGAGAGGCATCTGATGAAATAGCTGGAGGTGTTTATGTATTAAGGAATAAGTCAAAAAGAGTAAATGTGGATAATTGCGTTGATACATGTGGAACTGGTGGAGATGGCATGAATACACTTAATATCTCTACAGCATCTGCATTATTACTTGCAAGTATGGGTGTGAAAGTAGCAAAACACGGGAATAAAGCAGTTTCTTCTAAATGTGGATCTGGGGATGTTTTGGAAGCTTTAAATATCAAAATAAATCTAGAACCCAATGATATTGAAGGTCAAATTAATATAAATAATTTTGGTTTCATGTTTGCACCTAATTATCATAGTGCAATGAGGTTTGTAGGCCCAACAAGAAAAAAAATTGGGAAAAGAACTATATTTAATATGATTGGACCATTAAGTAGCCCTGCTCTAGTAAAGAGACAAGTAGTTGGTGTCTTTGATAAAAAACTTTTAAAGATATTTGCAAATGCTTTAAATAATTTAAATATTAAATTTGCATGGATTGTAAATAGTGAAGATGGTTTAGATGAAATTTCACCCTATGCTAAAACAAACGTTATTCAGCTTAAAGATAATAAAATCTCAGAAATTATTTTAGATCCAAAAGAATTAAATGTAAATGCAGATAATTTTGAAAATTTAGTTGGCGATGATGCAAAATTTAATGCAGATAAAATGATCAATATTTTTAAAGGTGAAGATAATGATTTTTCCAAAGCTGTATGTTTGAATTCTGCTGCAGGTCTAATTGTAAATGAAACTCATAAAAATTTTGCTGATGCATATAATGATGCTAGAGATCATATTTTATCAAAAAAAGTTATTAAACATTTAGAAAAAATTCAGAATGCCTGAAAATATTCTTGCAAAAATTATCCAAAAGAAAAATGAAAAAATTAAAAGTTTGAAAAAAACTATTTCACTAGACTCATTAAATGAGTTAATAGGAAAGAATAAATTATTTATCAATTTTAAAGAAAAAATTGAAACTAATATTAAAGCAAATAAATTTTCAATTATAGCTGAAATTAAAAAAGCTAGTCCTTCGGCAGGTGTAATTATCAAAGATTATGATCCTGTTAAAATTGCTAATATATATAATGATAATAAATCTACTTGTTTATCAGTATTAACTGAAGAAGATTTTTTTTTAGGAAACCTAATTCATATTAGTAAGATTAAAAAAGAAGTTAATTTACCAATTCTTTGTAAGGATTTTTTTGTAGATAAGTTTCAGATACCTTTAGCTAAAAGTTACGGAGCTGATGCAATATTAATTATCTTAGCGGGTGTTAGTGAGAGTGTCGCAAATGATTTGTATGAAGAGGCGCTCAGATTAAATATGTCTGTTATAGTCGAGGTTCACACTGTTGAAGAAGCTAAGCAATCTCTTAAATTTAAAGATGCTTTGATTGGGATAAATAATAGAAATTTAAAAACTTTGAAAACTGACATTAATACAACTTTTGATATTCATGATGTTTTGGTTAATCATCAAGGACCATTAATTTCTGAGAGTGGAATTAAAACAAAAGATGAACTTTTAGAATTATCTAAAAAGACTTCTATTAAAACTTTTTTAATTGGTGAATCACTATTGAAAGATTTAGATAATAATTCTATTTTTACCGTTCTAAAGTGAAATAACCCCATATTTTATTAGCTTTTTTTACTATTGTGAATTGAAGAGAACTTTTGTAGAACAGAATCTGTACGATATTTGTTCTTATGCTAACAAAAAAACAAAAAAACCTGCTTTTATTTATCAACAAGAAGTTGAGAACTTCTGGTGTATCTCCTTCTTA
Organism: uncultured Pelagibacteraceae bacterium; assembly: GCA_902519375.1. Classification (GTDB taxonomy): domain Bacteria; phylum Pseudomonadota; class Alphaproteobacteria; order Pelagibacterales; family Pelagibacteraceae; genus Pelagibacter. The sequence goes on along the minus strand of CABYJS010000004.1, from coordinate 8,698 downwards.
TGAGGAAATGAAAGAATCGCTAAATTTAAAGTCTAAATCAGGAATTCATAGATTAATCAGTGCATTGGAAGAGAGAGGATTTATTAAAAGACTTGCACACAAAGCGAGAGCATTAGAAGTAATTAAATTACCTGAAACAGCTTCTGCTAACGATATTTATAATAGTTTTTCCCCTAGTGTAATTAAAGGTGGTTTAGATGAAAAACCTTTATCTGATGAAGTTGAGGTGCCTGTCTTAGGCAAGATAGCTGCTGGAACACCTGTTGAAGCTATACAAAATGAAGTTTCAAGAATTCCTTTACCAAGTAATTTAGAAAAAAATGGTGATTATTTTGGTCTTAAAGTTCAAGGTGACTCAATGATTGAAGCTGGCATTAACGAAGGTGATACAGTTATTATTAGAAGGACAGATACAGCAGATAATGGAAAAATAGTTGTTGCGTTAATAGATGAGCATGAAGCTATGCTTAAAAGAATAAGAAAAAAAGGTAAAGTTGTAGCACTTGAAAGTGCAAATAAAAACTACGAAACTAAAATATTTGGCCCGGACAGAGTAAAAGTACAGGGCGTATTAGTATCTTTATATAGAAACTTCTAATAAAATAGTCTAAACATTTTCAATGAAAAAAGTAGCAACAAGATTTGCTCCGTCCCCTACTGGACCTCTACATATTGGTGGTGTGAGAACAGCTTTGTTTAATTGGTTATATTCTAAAAACCAAAAAGGTGAATTTCATTTAAGAATAGAAGATACTGATAAAGAAAGATCAAAAGATGAATATAAAGATCAAATAATTAAATCTCTTAAATGGATTGGTATTAGCTATGATGGAGACGAGTATATACAATCAAAAAAAATTGAAGATCATGTAAAAATTGTAAATGAGTTACTTAAAAATGGTTGTGCATATAAATGTTATTGTTCAAGTGAAGAAATAGAAGAACAAAAAAAAAGAGCAAAACAAAAAAAAATTCCTTATATCTACGATAGAAAATGGAGAGACAAAAAAGAAGGTGATGCTCCCAAGGATATTAAACCTGTTATAAGATTTAAAAGTAAAATAGGTGGAACATCACAGTTAAAAGATTTAGTTCAAGGAGATGTTGAAATAGATAACAATACTATTGAAGATTTTATAATTCTAAGAAATGATGGAACTCCGACATATAACTTGTCTGCATCTGTGGATGATTATCAAATGAAAATGACACATATAATTAGAGGTGATGATCATAAAATAAATACTTTTAAACAAATTCAAATCTATCAAGCTATGAAATGGGAATTGCCATTTTTTGCACATATACCTTTAATACATACTATTGAAGGAAAGAAATTATCGAAAAGGGACAAGGCTTCTACATTAGATGATTATTCTAAGATTGGTATTATGCCAGATGCTCTAAGAAATTATCTTCTTAGATTAGGATGGTCGTATAAAGATAAAGAAATATTCACTTTAGATGAAAGTATTAAACATTTTAACCTTGAAGGAATCGGTAAATCTCCATCTAAACTAGATATGAGTAGAATTTTATCAATGAATGAACACTATATCAAAAATATCGATGAAAAAGATTTATTTAATCAATTAAATGATTTCTGTAAATTATATAAAAATGAAATTAAGTCAGACAAAAAAGAAAAAATTAAGAGATCCCTAACTTTCCTTAAAAACAAAGCTAAAACTTTAGAAGATATTTTTAATAATAGTCAATATATAATGTTAGATGAGGTTAATTTTAATCAAGATGATTTTAAGTTAATTGATAATAAAGCCAAAAAAGTCATTTCTGACTTCAATACTCAATTTGGAAACGTTAATAAACTAAGTAAAGAAACATTAGAGCCAATAGTAAATGAACTGATTAAATCAAATAATACAAATTTTAAAGGGGTTGGTCAGCCTTTAAGAATAGCTTTAACAGGTTCAAAATTTGGACCTGGTATATATGATATAATTATTTCCCTAGGTAAAGAAGAAGTGATTGAAAGACTAAATAATAAGATATTTAATTAGTATTTTAGCAGCCTCTTCACCTGATGATGTTTTGGATCTAATTTGATCTAGGGTGAGTGAACAATTTTCAACTTGTTTTTTAGCAAAATTTGGATTTTTAAGAAAATACTGAACAGATTTAAATATTTCTTTTGAGTTACATTCACTTTGAAGAAGTTCAGGAATAATCTCTTTATTATTTATAATATTAATTATATTTGCAAAATTAACTTTAACTAAGAATTTCATAATCATGAAATTAATAAAATTAACTTTATATATTATAATTGATGGAACTCTAGCGTTACAAATTTCAAGGGACACTGTACCTGATTTTGCAACAGCAAAAATTGAATTTAATAAAATTTCAGATTTAATATCTTTATTAGATATAATTTCAGTATTTTCTAAATGAGAATTATGTAATATTTCATTTATTAAATCTTTATTTTCATCAGTTGAATGAAAAACAAAAATATATTCATTAAATTTTTCATTCATTAATTTGACAAAATCAATCAAAATTGGAAGAAGGGTTTTTAATTCAGACATCCTACTACCTGGAAAAATAGATATAATTTTTTTTCCTTTTGAAATATTTGATATATCAATTTTTGAATTATATTTTTCTAATAAAGGATGGCCTACAAAAGTATTTCTAATATTTTCTTTGTCGAAAAATTTTTTTTCAAAATTAAATAATAATAAAAAATGATCAACAAATTTTTTGAATTTTTTAACTCTTTTTTCTCTCCAAATCCAAACTTGAGGAGCTACATAATGAATAACTTTAATATTATTCTTAATCTTTTTTACTTTTTCAGAGACTCTTAATGTGAAATCAGGACTATCAACACTAAAAATTATATCTGGATTAAATTTAAGAATCTCATTTACAGTATGATCAATTTTTTTCTTAATCTTAAAAATATTTAAAATAACACTAGTAAAACCAATATATGTTATTTCATTTATATCAAAAATTGATTTAATTCCTAATTTAGAAAGATTTGATCCTCCGACCGAAAGATAATCAATTCTATCATTATATTGATTAAGTTTTGAAATTACTGTTGAAGCTAATTTATCTCCTGAAGCTTCACCAGTTAAAATGAATATTTTTTTTTTCATATTATATTAATAAAAATTTTATTTTTATTTGCAAATTCAATAGATTTTTTTATATCTAAAAAAATATTCTGCTTAGATTTAAGGACAATTCCTTTGATGCCAGCCTTTTTACAATCTTTTAAAGTATCAAGACCTATAGTTGGTAAATCTGCTCTTAAATCCTGCTTTTTCTTAGGTAATTTAATTAATATTCCCGGATTATTCTTATCCTTTTTAACAGATTGTATCATTTTTTTTGTACCTTTTTCAGTTTCTCTAGAAATGATTTTTTTATTTCTTACAATTAAACCTTGCACATGATTGTAGGAATTAATCTTTTTTAAATTTTTTATTCCAAATTTAATATTTATGAAATTTAATTTTGAAGGTTTGATTTTAGTATAATTCCCTTTTGATAACGTTAATTCAGGATTATAAAAGTTTGATTTAATAACTTTAATCTTATTTTCATCTAGAATTTTTATCAATTCTTTTAAAATAGCAGCATCACCAAGTTTTGCTGCTTTAATAATTCTGGGTATATAATAAATACCTTTAACATCTAGTCTTAATTTAGAAATTTTTGGCTTGTCAATTTTTCCTGCAAATATAACTTTTCTACATTTTTTTTCTTTAATTAGATTAAGTATCTGTCCAAATCTACCTACATTAATTAAATATGAATTTTTATCTTTTTTAAAAAGATTTTTTTTTGTCAAATCTATTATAAAGTATTTTATCTTTCTTTTTTTTAATTTATTAACTATCTTTATTGGGAAATCTGTTTTTCCAAGAAATAAACCTATCATTTTATTTTGAATAAGGTGTGCAAATTGGTCTTTTTTTATCCTTATTTATAAAGTCTATTATTTCCTGAACAAAAATATTATCTTTAAAATCACCATTTAACTTAGATAAGTTTTCATTCAAGCTTTCAGTTTTAAATATTTCTTTGTATGCATCTGATAAGCAGATTATGTCTTTGTTAGAAATTTTTTTTCTTCTGAGACCAATAATATTTATTCCATCTAAATAATTTCTATTTCCCAGTGAAACTCCATATGGTATTACATCTCTAGATACACCTGTCATCCCACCAATCATGGCCATTTTACCAATTCTTGAAAATTGTTGAACACCACAATTCCCCCCTATTATAACCTGATCACCTATTTCAGCATGGCCTGCAATTGCTGCGCTATTAGCAATAACAACATTATTTCCAATTATACAGTCGTGAGCTATGTGAACACCAATCATTAATAGGGAGTTATTTCCAATTTTTGTTAACCCCCCTCCTCCAGCTGTTCCGGTATTTATTGTTGTATATTCTCTTATTGTGTTTCCATCACCAATTACAAGCTCAGTTTTTTCTCCTTTATATTTAAGATCTTGCGGATCATTTCCAATTGAAGCAAATGGATAAATCTTGTTATCCTTACCAATTTTTGTTCGACCAGTTATACTAGCATGTGATTGAATTTTTGTACCTTCTTGTATCTCTACATCAGGTCCAATAACAGTATAAGGACCAATCTCAACATTTTGATCAATCTTGGATTTAACATCAATTATTGCTGTTTTATGAATCATCTATTTTCTTTAATAAAATCTCTTAAGTTTTTTGCCGGGTATCCCATTACCTTTGAATTATCATCAATATCATTAATCACTCCACTACCGCCGCCAATATGAACATTACTTCCAATTTTTAAGTGTCCAGAAATACCAGCCTGACCACCTATCATCACATTGTCTCCTAAAGAAGAACTTCCAGCCATTCCAACTTGTCCTGCAATAATACAATTATTTCCGATCTTGTTATTATGAGCTATATGAATTTGATTATCTAGAAAAACATTTTTACCAATTACAGTATTAGAAAGAGATCCTCTATCAATTGTTGATCCACATCCTATTTCAGAATTTTCATAAATTATAACTATGCCAATATGAGGATATCTAATATTATTATCTTTATTCGGAAAAAAACCAAAGCCTTTTTTGCCTATAACACAACCGTCAAGAATACTAACATTATCTTTAACAATTGTATTTCTTATAATTACATTTGAACCAATAGAACAATTTGATCCTATTGATACATTTTTTTCAATAATAGTGTAGTGACCTATGGAGCAATTTTTACCAACTTTAACATTTCTACCAATCAAAACATTTTTTCCAAATTTTACTTTTTTCTTTAATGTTGTTTTATCAATACTTTTTACTGAATTATCAAAGTCATCTACAATTGAATTTGGGTAAAATTTTTTTGTTATATTGGCCATACTTAATAAAACATTTTCTACTATTATTTTTTTACATGTGGTTGGTAGAAATTTTGATAAATTATTTAGAGTAACACAATACGACGCTTTAGTATTTGAGGCTAAATCTGAATAATTTCGTGAATGAAAAAAAGTTATATCCTTATTAGTTGCCGATGATAAATCTTTTACATCATAAATCTTATCATTTTTATAATTGTCTTTATTATTAATGCCTGAGGAAATTAAAATATTTTCAATTTTAAAAGGACCTGCATTTTTAAAAAAAGGGTTAAGCATTAATTAATACTTATCAAAAAATTCTATATTATTAGTATCAAGAAATATTACTAATTATTTTCTATCAACAATAGTTGCTGACCATTGAGCATCAGCCATTTTTTTCCCTTGTACAAATGCTTCTCCCTTATATTTCCAAACTCTACCATGAGATCTTATGGCCTCAATATTTAATTCTAATTTACAATCAGGTATAACTGGATTTCTAAATTTAGCTTTTTCTACACTCATTAAAAAAACTAATTTATTATCATATTCTTTCTTATCTATACCAGCAGCTGTTAAGGCGGCGGCGGCTTGTCCAAAGGCTTCAACAATTAAAACTCCAGGCATAACAGGATTTCCTGGAAAATGGCCTTGAACGTAGAAAGCATCTTTCTTAACATTTACTATTGCAGTTGCTGAATGTAACTTTTTTATATTTAATAGTTCATCTATTAACAACATCGGTTCCCTATGTGGTAATAGATCAATAATTTGTTTTTTACTTAGTTTATCCATAGATAAATTAACTGTCTAAAATTGTTAAAATCTTTTTTGTTATATCATTTTCTTCTTTTGTAATAATAACATTTTTTTTATCCACTATGGTGGAAATAGAATTTTTTGATGAATATTCTACTAAAATTTTATTTATTTCGTCTAAGAGTTTAGCAATTTTCTTTAATTTGATATTATTGATTTCTTGAGCTGATTTCCTTCTATCATTTTCGTAATTTTGAACTTTTTTTTTAAACTTTAACACTTCGCTATTAAAATCCTCTTTAGATAAAATATTTTTTTTTGAAGCTACTTTTTTTTCTTCAATCTCTAATAATTTTTTTTTCTCCTTAAATTTTTTGAAGTTTTTTGAATTTAAATTATCAAGTTCTTTTTGAATTGATTTTCCTTTATTTGAATTTTTTAAAAGATAAGTTATGTCTACAATTGAAATTTCTGAAGCAATTAAGCTTGATGTAAAAAATAACAAAATGAAGGAATAAATGATTTTCTTCATTTAGAAAGTAGTGCCAAGCTGAAATTTAAAAGACTCTGTTTTATCAGTAGAGGTTTTTGAGAGAGCCTCTGCATAAGAAAAAGATAGAGGACCAACAGGTGTTATTATTTCCAGAGCAAAACCTGTTGATGTTCTTATTGAATTCGAGTCATCCAATGAGCTTGAGTAATCCACACCCCAAATATTACCAGCATCAAAAAAAATTTTTAAATCCATATTTTCTTGTGTTTGTAAAACATATGGAATTGTAGAAGAGGTATTAAAAGTAACTACATAATTTCCACCAACATGATCAGATCCATCTGTTGGTCCAACTTTTCCAGACTCGAATCCCCTTAATCTTGAACTAGGCACGTAAAGTCTTTTAGAAGCTCTAACGTCGTCATTAGATAAAGAATTAACTGCTCGTGAATATATTCCTGTTGAAACTATCATATCGTCAATAATCTCCTTATATCCGGTTATTATGTAACCATTAATGAGCTCTGAATTTTCTGAAATTAAAGGCAATTGTTGATACCATCTACTAATAAATCCAGAAGATGGTTGAAATGCTGAATTTCTTTTATCATAACTTAGGCCATAGCCGAATGTAGTATCGAAATATGAGCCTTCTTGTTTTCTGTATGCTGCGGAAGCAGTAGAAGTAGTATCTAAAGTCTCACTAGAAATTGATAGATTAGGAGAAAAAAATGTATTTTCAAATTGTTCATAACTAGTACCAAGAGAAACCTTATTTACTGAACTCTTATATCCATATGCAGTAAGTCTATCTGTAACTGTACTCTCTAGAGATGTTGATAATTTTCTGTCTGTATAAGCAATGTTTGGATGTACATATTCCACAAAACCTTTGACGGTTTGTTCAGATAGAGACAATTTACTATTTAGAACTACACCCTCTCCTTTAAAGTTGTTTTCACTTACACCTACAGAAAAGGTAGAACCATCTGTACCATATCCGGCGCCTGCCATTAATTCGCCTGTTGGTTTTTCTTCAATATTTATATTAATATCTTTTTGGTCTGGACTATCAGTATCCAAAACATCATATTCAACTTTTGCAAATAAATTCTTTGCTTTGAGATTATTAATTGATTTTGTATGTAATATCTTATTAAACGGGTCACCTTCATCAACAATAAGTTGATCTCTAATAAATTGTTCAGAGGTGATATTATTCCCAAAAATGTTAATCTTATTAACATAAAGCTTTTCAGTATCAACAATTTCAAAGGTAAAATTAATTTTATCGTCTTCAATTACTTCTATAATTTTAGCATCAATAAACTCATAATTTTGATACAGAGCTATCTTTTCAATTTTATCTAAAATTTTTTCAATGACTCTATAACTATATTTTTCGTTTTGAATATTTGTGAAAAATTTATCTAAATCAGAAAATTTTTGTTTATCAAAATCTTCCGGTATAACTAATTCAAAGTTTCCAAATAAAAATTTTTCACCAGCATTAATATTATAAGTTAATACAAAATCTTTTTGATTTATTATTTGAGAATAAGCATCTGTTATTTCAACTTGATAATAACCTTTATCTAAAAAAAAATTTTTAAGTAATCTTTTATCTAAATTTACTCTTTCAATATCTAAATATTTTTTTCTTGATATAAATTTCCAGGGCTTATCTTCTTCAGAAGTAATAATGCTTCTTAATTTTCTATCTTTAAATTTTTTGTCACCAATAAATTTAATTTCACTTATTGTGGCTTTTTCTCCCTGATCAATCTCGTAAATAATGTTAACAGTATTATTAGAGTTTTTTTCAATATTGGTAGCAATTTTTACAAAATAAAAACCACTTTGTTTAAATATATTTAATACTTTATTTAAATCTTGCTGGACAAAAGATTCAATGAAAGGATTTTTTTCTTTAAGTTTCATATTATCCTTCATTTTTTTTATATTTTTTTTTGCTTTAATACCATTGATAATAATTTGCTCGACTATTGGATATTCAGTAACATTTATTGTCAAAATATTATTATCAAGTTTAAAATCTA